>CAZLSD010000331.1:2325-3609 GCA_964561775.1 uncultured Desulfarculus sp.
TTCAGAGCACACATGGCCGGCGACCGGGCCATCCTGCGCGGGCAGACGCTGATCGAGGCCCTGCCCTACATCCGCCGCTTCGCCGGGCAGACCGTGGTCATCAAGTACGGCGGCCACGCCATGGTGGACGAGGAGCTAAAGAAGAGCTTCGCCCTCAACGTGATCCTTCTGCGCGCGGTGGGGGTCTATCCCATCGTGGTGCACGGCGGCGGCCCCCAGATCAGCCGCCTGCTCAAGAAGCTGGAGATAACCAGCGAGTTCGTGGACGGCATGCGGGTGACCACGCCCGAGGTCATGGACGTGGTGCAGATGGTGCTGGTGGGCCAGGTGAACACCTCCATCGTGGGGCTCATCAACCAGCACGGCGGCCGGGCCGTGGGGCTCAACGGCCACGACGGGCCGCTCATCCGCGCCACCCGCATGCAGCTGGCCCGCGAGGCGGCCGGCGATCAGCCCCCGGAGATCGTGGATATCGGCCAGGTGGGCGAGCCCGAGAAGGTGGACCCCCAGGTCCTGCGCACCTTGGAGCACGGCAACTTCATTCCGGTCATCGCCCCGGTGGGGGTGGGTCCGGACGGGGAGTCCTTGAACATCAACGCCGACCTGGTGGCCGCGGCCCTGGCCGCCGGCCTGCGCGCCAGCAAGCTGATCCTGCTCACCGACACCCGAGGCGTCCTGGACGGGCAGGGAGAGCTGATCGACGAGATCACGCCCGTCCAGGTAGGCGAGCTGATGGAAGCGGGCATAATCAAGGGCGGCATGATCCCCAAGGTCAGCTGCTGCCTGGAGGCCCTGGAAGCCGGGGTCGAGCAGGCCCACATCATCGATGGCCGCGTGGCCAACGCCCTGCTCTTGGAGATATTCACCGACGAGGGCGTGGGCACGGTTTTCCGCGCGCGCTGATCCGTGCGCTGAAAGAAATATTCGCCATGACCGAAAACGCCAAGCAAAAAATCGACCGGCTGGTGATGAACACCTATGGCCGGTCTCAAGTTACCTTCGTGCGGGGCCAGGGCTCCATGCTCTGGGACGACCAGGGCAATCAGTACCTGGACTTCCTGGCCGGTATCGCGGTCTGCAACCTGGGGCACGCCCATCCCGGCCTGGCCCAGGCCATCTGCAACCAGGCCTTGAAGCTGACCCATGTCTCCAATCTTTTCTACACCGAGCCCCAGGCCCGCGTGGCCGAACTGCTCGTGGGCAACTGCTTCGCCGACCGGGTGTTCTTCTGCAACTCCGGGGCCGAGGCCAACGAGGGAGCCCTCAAGCTGGCCCGCGTCTGGG
>CAZLSD010000332.1:0-3596 GCA_964561775.1 uncultured Desulfarculus sp.
GAGTGGTTATGGAGAATGGGCCGGCGTGGGGGGCGCCGCCAGTGCGGGGGAAAAGGTCGGGGCCTCGCCCCTAAGCGGGCTGTCTCAGGCCAGGCTGACCGGGTCCACGTCCACCCCAAGGTGGACGCCCTTGGGCCAGGGCCCCATCTGGTGCAGGGCCAGGCGCAGGATGCGGGCGGCGGCGGCGGCCTGGGGGGCCTTGATGAGCAGCAGGAAGCGCCAGCGTCCGGCGGCGCGGGCCAAAGGGGCGGGGGCCGGACCCAGCACCTGGGCGGCGGGCTCCAGGCGGGCGCGGGCCTGCTCCAAATGGCGGGCCAAGCCTTGGGCCGCGCGCAGGGCCGCGCTCTCGTCCACGCCCTCCACCTTTAGCCCCACCAGCCGCCGGAAGGGCGGATAGCCCAGGGCCTGGCGCTCGGCCAGTTCGTTGGCGTAGAACATCTCGTGGTCATTGGCCAGGGCCGCGCGCAGGCTGGGGTGCTGGGGGTCATAGGTCTGCACGATGACCAGCCCCGGCCCGCCCTCGCGCCCGGCCCGGCCAGCCACCTGGGTCAGCATGGTGTAGGCCCTCTCCGAGGCCCGGAAATCGGGCAGGGCCAGGGCCTGATCGGCCAAGAGCACCCCCACCAGGCTGATGAGGGGGAAGTGGTGCCCCTTGGTGATCATCTGGGTGCCCACCAGGATGTCCACCTCGTGCTGGGCCACCTGCTTCAAGATGGCGCGCAGCTCCTGGGGCGTGGAGGCGGTGTCGCGGTCCAGGCGGGCCAGGCGGGCCTCGGGCAACAGCTCGGCCAGGCGCTCGACCACGCCCTCGGTGCCCAGGCCCAGGGGCTTTAGTCCCTCGGCCCCGCAGGCCGGGCAGGCTGGCGGCACGGGGCGCTGGTGCCCGCAGACGTGGCAGACCAGGCGGTTGGAGGCGGCGTGCAGGGTCAGGCTGAGCGAGCAGGCCGGGCAGCCTATCTTGTGGCCGCAGGCCGGGCAGAGCAGGGCCGGGGCGAAACCGCGCCGGTTCAAGAACAGGATGGCCTGGCGCTTCTGCTCCAGGGTCTGGCGCAGGGCGGCGTGCAGGCGGGGGCTCAAAAAGCCCTCCAGCAGGCGGCCGGCCTGGCGCAGGTCCACCACCTCCATCTTGGGCAGGCTGACCCGGCCTATGCGGCTGGGCATGGAGAGCAGGGTTATCTCGCCGGATTTGGCCCGCTGCCAGGTGGTCACCGCCGGGGTGGCCGTGCCCAGGAGCACCGGGCAGGCCTGCTCCTGGCCGCGCAAAAGGGCCAGGTCGCGGGCGTGGTAGCGCAGGCGGTCCTCCTGCTTGTAGGCCTCGTCCTGCTCCTCGTCCACGCAGATGACCCCGGGGTCGGCCAGGGGGGCGAAGACCGCCGAGCGCGCCCCCACCACCACCCGGGCCTGGCCGCTGGCGATGGCCCGCCACTCGCGCCGCCGCGCGGCCGGGCTCAGGCCCGAGTGCAGGGCCGCCACGTTCTCCGCGCCCAGGCGCTGGCGCAAGAGCCCCTCCAGGCGCAGGCAAAGGCCTATCTCCGGGGTGAGGACCAAGGCCCCCCGCCCAGCGGCCAGGGCGGCCTGGCAGGCCCCCACATAGACCTCGGTCTTGCCGCTGCCCGTGACCCCGTGCAGCAAAAATGGCTTGAAGCCGCGCGCGGTTATGGCCTGATCCAGGGCCGTCAGGGCGGCCTGCTGGTCCGGGGTGAGCGCAAGCGGCCTGGGCTCGGGCAAAAGCGGCCGCCCCAGCAGGTCACGCACCAGGGGCTGGTGGCTGATGGCCAGCAGGCCCTTGGCCTCCAGGCGGCGGGCCAGGGCCAGCACCTGGGGAAAGCGCTCCCTTAGCTCGGGCAGCGGGCGGGGGCCGTCCTGGCGCAGGAAACGCCACAGGCGGTCGGCGGCGCTGCCTGGCCGGGGCCAATCGCCGGCCAGCTCCCCCCGCGCGCTCAAGAGCATCACCTGGTCCTGGCGGGCCGGGGGCAGGGCGCAGGACTTGCCTCCCAGGCCGGCGGGCAAGGCCCAGGCCAGGGCCTGGCCCAGGGGGGCTTGGTAATGGGCGGCCAGGCGGGTGAAGAAGCCCAGCAGCTCCGGGGGCAGGGCCGGGCAGGCCGGGTCGTCCAGCACGTCGGCCAGCGGTTTCAGCCCCTGGGTGTCTCCCGCTTCGGGGCGGTTCAAGGCGAAGCCCAGCATCGGCTTGCCCCGCAGGGGGGCGCGCACCCGGCTCAAGGGTTGGACGAGGGGGGCCAGTTCGGCCGGGACCTGATAGCTGTAGGCCTGCCACAGGGGCGAGGCCAGGGCCACCTCCAGGCGCAGGCCCATGCCTAGAGCCGCAGGCCGGTCAGATCGCCGGCCCAGGCCAGGAAACCGGGCCGGGCGTCCTGGGCGGCCATGGCCAAGAGCGCCTCGCCAGTATTGACCGCCGATTTCCAGGCCCGGATGGGCTTGAGCCTGGCCCGGCGCAGGAAGGTGGTGGGCACCAGGAAGTTCAAGTCGCCCTGCACGGGCTGGAAGTAGAGGTGGCGCTCCTTGACGGCCAGGGGCATGGCCAAGCCCCGCTGGCGGGCCACGGCCAGGGCGCGGGCCGGGCGGGGGTAGTGGTTGACGTTCTTGTTCAACAGGCGCAGCTCGGCCAGGGCCAGTCCGGCCAGCTGGAATGACTCGATGACCACCGTGCGCTCCAGGCCGGGATCGAAGAAGCAGGCCCCGCCCTTGATGGGGTTGTCGGGATCGTTGGCCACCACCTCCATGACCATGGAGGCCCCGCGCGCCCCGGCCTCCAGGGCCGCGGCCAGGCCACTCAGGTCCAGGGACTGGCCCAGGTAGTCCAGGTCCTCGATGTTGAAGGAGACCTTGTCCTCCATGTCCGAGAGCAGGGACTGGAACTCGCTCCAGGAGAGGAAGCGCGGGCGTCCGCTCTGGTCCAGGCAGAAGAGCTGGTGGTCCATGGTGGTTTGCAGGAGCATCTGGCCGTGGTTGTGCAGGCGCCTGGGTGAGGCCGGGTCATAGGCCCAGTGGCCGTCCGCCAGGGCCAGGCCGGCGAAGGCCTGCTGCACCATGAAGAGCACCCGCTCGGGCGCGAAGCCATAGAAGCGGGCCTCCAGGAAGTCGCGTTCAATGGCCGGCGCGCTGTTCTCGTTGACGATGATGAGCAGGCGCTGGGCCTTAAGGACCGCGGCCGGGTCCTGGCCGTGCTCCTCGGCCAGCCGCCACAAGTCCCAGGCCAGTTGCAGCATGTGCCGCCGGCCCAGGCTCAAGGGGCGCAGGCTCTGGGGCGAAAGCGGGGCCTGACGCCCCGCCGGCAGCAGGCGGGTCATCACCTCCGGCGAGAACTCCGCCGCCGGGTTGAGCAGGTACTTGGCCCCCAGCCCCAGGCGGGTGGCCTCGCCCGCGCAGGCGTGTTCCAAAAGCACCGCCCCGCCCAGCAGGGCCTGGGCCGCCCGCGCCCGCGCCCCCCCGGCCTGGGCCAAGTCCTCCAACACCAGCACGTCGCTGGCCTCGCTGAGCCTCTCCAGGCGGGGATAGCGGTTGAGACGGGCCTGGGCGGCGTCCACCTCCTGCATGCTGGCCAGTCCGGCCAGGCGCTTCTGGGCCAGGGCCCGGCA
>CAZLSD010000333.1:0-3587 GCA_964561775.1 uncultured Desulfarculus sp.
ATCCCGAGCCTTGGGGGGTCTTGGCGAGGCGGAAACCGGCTGGCAGGGGCTTGTGGCCAGGCGGGCCAGCTCATGATAGCCTTGATGAATATAAAGTGAAGCGATGGTTTCATCTGGTTCTTTGCCCGCCCCGCGGTCTGGTCTGGGAGAGCGACGATGGAGGAGCAGGCAACTCTGGTTGGCTCGGGCGTGGCCCAGTTCGATTCCCTGCTGGGCGGGCTGTTCATAGGCGACAACGTGGTCTGGCACGACGACGCAGGCTCTCTGGCCTCGGTCTTCTGCCTCAATTTCCTGCGCGCCAGCCAGGAGCAGGAGCGCCCCCTCATCTACGTGAGCTTCGACCGCTCCCCCACCAACCTGCTGGAGAAGCTGGGGGCCTTGGCCAAGAGCCCCCAGCTCACGGTGCTGGACTGCTTCACCTGGGGCAAGGGGGCTGGCTCGGAGGTCTTCACCCGCTTCTATGATCTGCCGGCCGAGCTGAGGCCCTGCCGTTTCATCCCCGTGCCCCATCCCGAGGACACCCAGCAGTTCAGCCAGGCCTTCTACAACCTGCACGCCACCCTGAGCGGGGACGTGCGCTTCGTCTTCGAGAGCCTGACCGGCATGCAGGAGCTGTGGGGGGGTGAGGACCAGATCATAAACTTCTACGCCCACTCCTGCCCCCGGCTCTACGAGCTCAAGACCATCGCCTACTGGATAATGGAAAAGCAGGCCCACTCGGCCAGGCTGCGCGCCCAGATAGGCCAGATAGCCCAGGTGGTGGTGGACCTGTCGGTCAAGCGGGGCACCACCTCGCTGACAATTTTAAAGGCCGAGAACCGGCCCCGCGAGAGCCACCACCAGCCGCACACCTATTGGGCGCGGGAGCTGGAGGTGGTCTTTGACCGCGAGCGGCACAGCGGCCTGGACCTGGGGCAGCGGCTCAAGGAGCTGCGGGCGCAAAAAGGATTTTCCCAGACCGAGTTGGCCCGCCAGGTGGGGGTCACTCCCAGCACCATCAGCCAGGTGGAGAGCAACCTGATCTACCCCTCGCTGCCCGCCCTGCTCAAGATGGCCGAGGTGCTCTCCACGCCCATCAGCGCCCTGTTCCTGGAGGCCCCGCCCAGCCCCCGCCAGGTGGTCTACGGCGAGGCCGAGGCCCAGCCGGTGGGGCTGGCCAACCTGCCGGCCGAGGCCCTGCGCGCCTGGCGGCTGATGCCGGAAACGGCGGCGGCCAAGGCCGAGCCCCTGCTGCTGGAGGTGCAGCCCAAGCAGGAACTGCCCTCCCATTTCTCCCTGCACAAGGGCGAGGAGATGGGCTATCTGCTCTCCGGCCGCCTGCAACTGCGCATGAAGGGCCAGAGCATCAGCCTGCGCCCGGGCGAACTGGTGCACCTTACCTCCGAGGTGCCCCAAGGCTGGAGCAACCCCGGACGCACCACGGCCCGTCTGCTCTGGTTCCAGATACGCTAGCCCAGACCTTTTCACAAACGCATCTTTAATTAGGGCTGAATAACAGCCGGTCAGCCGCCGGGCGGGGATATCCCTCGCTCGTTAGCCATGATGACAGGGCGCTGGCTTGTCCGATTTGCCGCCGCGTTGGCCGCCGTTGACGGCAAGCACATGCCGACGATGGCCAGGAAGTTAAATACGGCAACTTTGCAGTATAAATCCGGGATGACTCGGGATAGCTCTTGCCGGGGTATCCAGCAATCCGCGGCGGGTGCGGGGCTTGTCTCATGATTACAAATAGTTTTACTGAATAATTTGTGCGTAATCTACTTGACAAAGCCGGGTGGGGCGTGAAATAAGGCAAGCATTGCCTATCAGTGTGCCTAATTTGAAGTATGGCTAATCGGCCGGGACGCCCGGCCATAGCCACCCCCCCACCCCTGGCAAAGGAGCCGCCATGAACCTCCATCGCCCCAACTCCAACGAAGCCCTGCAAACCAAGAACCGCTCCCGCGACGTGGCCCCCCAGTCGGGCATCTGCTCCCGCTGCGTGGACGGCTGCCGCGGCAACTGCGATCTCTTCAACGCCACCTTCCGCGGCCGCGAACTGCTCTACCCCGGCCCCTTCGGCGACATCACCGCCGGCGCGGACAAGGACTACCCGGTGGATTATTCCCACCTCAACATCCTGGGCTATGCCCTGGGCGCCGAGGGCGTGGCCGCCGACCCTGACCACGCCACCTTCCCCGCCGTCTCCACCGAGTGCTCCTATGGCGTGACCAACAAGGTCAAGATGCGCATCCCCATGTTCACCGGCGCCCTGGGCTCCACCGAGATCGCCCGCAAGAACTGGGAGCACTTCGCGGTGGGCGCGGCCATCACCGGCATCAGCCTGGTCTGTGGCGAGAACGTCTGCGGCATCGACCCCAAACTCACCTTCGACAAAAAGGGCAAGGTCAAGGATTCCCCGGACATGCGCCGCCGGGTGGAGGCCTACCGCCGCTATCACCAGGGCTATGGCGACATCCTGGTGCAGATGAACGTGGAAGACACCCGCCTGGGCGTGGCCGAGTACGTCATCGACAAGCTGGGCGTGGAGTGCATCGAGCTGAAATGGGGCCAGGGCGCCAAGTGCATCGGCGGCGAGATCAAGGTCCACAGCCTGGAGCGCGCCCAGGAACTTAAAAAGCGCGGCTACATCGTCACCCCCGACCCGGACAGCAAGGCCATCCAGGCCGCCTTCAAGAGCGGAGCCATCAAGGAGTTCGAGCGCCACTCCCGCCTGGGCTTCGTGGACGAGGAAAGCTTCGCCAAGGAAGTGGAACGCCTGCGCAAGCTGGGCGCCAAGCGCGTCACCCTGAAGACCGGCGCCTATCCCATGCGCGAGCTGGCCATGGCCATCCGCTGGTCGTCCGACAACGGCATCGACCTGCTCACCATCGACGGAGCCCCCGGCGGCACCGGCATGAGCCCCTGGCGCATGATGGCCGAGTGGGGCGTGCCCTCCCTCTACCTGCACTCCATGGCCTATGAGCTGTGCGATCGGCTGGCCAAGAACGGAGCCTGGGTGCCGGACATCGCCTTCGCCGGCGGATTCTCCAGCGAAGACCACATCTTCAAGGCCCTGGCCCTGGGCGCGCCCTATACCAAGGCCGTCTGCATGGGCCGCGGCCTCATGATCCCCGGCATGGTGGGCAAGAACATCGAGCGCTGGCTAAAGGGCGAGGACGGCGGCCTGCCCAGCACCGTCAGCAAGCACGGCACCACCAAGGAAGAAATCTTCGTCTGCTTCGAGGAGCTCAAGGCCAAGTACGGCAAGGAGATCAACGAGTTCCCCCTGGGAGCCATCGGACTCTACAGCGCCGGCGAAAAGCTGCGCGTGGGCCTGCAACAGCTCATGGCCGGCGCGCGCAAGTGGAAGCCCGAGTTCATCACCCGCCGCGACCTGGCCAGCCTCACCGAGGAATGCGCCATGGTAACCGGCATCACCTACATCATGGACGCCTACCGCGAAGAAGCCTACGACATCATCGACGCCTTCCCTAAGAAGAAGTAAGCGAAGACTTGGGGGGAAACCCTTTTTGCAGCGCAAAAAGGGTTTCCCCCCAAACCCCCCTTCCTTGTATGTTCGAGGTGATTGGTTTCCTTGCGTGGTA
>CAZLSD010000334.1:0-3558 GCA_964561775.1 uncultured Desulfarculus sp.
CGGGGTCAAGGTGGACGACCACCTGCGCACCACCAACCCCCGCGTCTTCGCCGCGGGCGATGTCTGCCTGACCCACAAGTTCACCCACAGCGCCGAGGCCTCCGCCCGCCTGGCGCTGCAAAACGCCCTCTTCGCCCCCAGCGCCCGCCTGAGCGCGCTCAACATACCCTGGTGCACCTACACCGAGCCCGAGGTAGCCCATGTGGGCCTGACCCTGGAGGAAGCCAAGGCGCGCGGCCTGGCCCTGGAGACCATCCGGGTGGAGATGGCCCAGGTGGACCGGGCCGTGCTGGACGGTCAGGAACGGGGTTTCCTCAAAGTGCACCTGCGCCAGGGCACGGACAAGATTGTGGGCGCGACCCTGGTCTCGGCCCAGGCCGGGCAGATCATCGGCCAGCTGACCGTGGCCATGGCCGGGGGCCTGGGCCTGGCCGCCCTGGCCAAGGTGATCCAGCCCTATCCCAGCCAGGCCGAGGTCGTCAAGAAGGCGGCCGACGCCTTTAACCGGGGCCGCCTGACTCCCCGCCTGCGCGGTTGGCTGGAGCGCTGGCTGGCCTGGAGGCTGTGACCCCGGGTGAACTGGCCACGCCTCATAGTCTTCACCCGCTACCCTGAACCAGGGCAGTGCAAGACCCGCCTCATCCCCGCCCTGGGGGCCGAGGGCGCGGCCAGGCTGCAAGCCGAACTGGGGCGGCGGGTGCTGGCCTGGGGCCTGGACCTGGCCCGGCGGCGCGAGTTGGTCATCCAGGTGAGCCACGCGGGCGGCACGCCGGAGCAGATGCGTAGCTGGCTGGGACTGGCCCCGCTCTATAGGCCGCAAGCCTCGGGCGGCTTGGGACAACGCATGCACGAGGCTTTTGTCCAGGCCCTGGCCCAGGGCGCGCCGGCGGCAGTATTGGTGGGCACGGACCTGCCTGGCCTGGACAGCTCCATCCTGGGCCAGGCCCTGGACGCCTTGCAGGAAAAAGATTTGGCGCTGGGGCCAGCCCGCGACGGCGGCTACTACCTGGTCGGCCTCAAGCGCCCCGCGCCGGAGCTGTTCGTGGGCATCCCCTGGAGCACGGATCAAGTCTTGGCCCAGACCCTGGCCCGAGCCAAGGCCCTGGGCCTGTCCTGCTCGCTGCTACCAGAGTTAAACGACCTGGACGAGCCCGGCGATCTGCGCCAACTGGCGAACGCGCCGCCGCCGCCCGCGCTGGAGATTGACCCGACCGGCGTCTCGGTGATCATCCCGGCCCTCAACGAGGCGGCCAACCTGGCCAGCGCGGTGGAGAGCGCCCGCCAATGCCCCGAGGCCGAAATCATCGTGGTGGACGGCGGCAGCGACGATGGCACCCTGGAGTTGGCCCGCCAGCTGGAGATGACGGCCCTGGCCAGCCTGCCCGGCCGGGCGCGCCAGATGAACCTGGGCGCGGCGGTGGCCCGGGGCGGGCTCCTGCTTTTCCTGCACGCCGACACCCGCCTGCCTCCAGGCTGGGAGAGCGAGGTCCGGCGTCTGCTGGATCAGCCTGGCGTGGCGGCCGGAGCCTTCCGCTTCGCCCTGGACCTGCCGGGCGCGGCCTATCGCGCCCTGGAGGGCCTGGTCAACTGGCGCTCGCGGGCGTGGCAACTGCCCTATGGCGACCAGGCCCTCTTCATGCGCCGCGACCGGTTCATGGCGCTGGGGGGCTATCCCGAGGAACCCATCATGGAGGACGTTCTACTGGTCAAGGCCCTGGCTGGCCAAGGCCGCATCGCCCAAGCCAGCCTGGCCGTGCTCACCTCCTCGCGCCGCTGGCAACGCCTGGGGCTGCTTCGCACCACCCTGGTCAACCAGGGCATCCTGCTGGGGCACGCCCTGGGTATTCCGCCCGCCCGCCTGGCCAGGTGGTATCGCGGAAAAACATAGCTAATAGATGGGAATATCCGCCACTGGTTGCCAATCCTTCCTTCCCTGAGCTATATTTCGCAAAGCCGCAAACTGTTTCTCCGGCCCCGCTGACGGCTAGGGCCTTTAAGGCTAGCCAACCTCATTCCCAGACCCGGGCAACCTGCCTGCACGCCCCGGGGGAAAGGACCGTCTTGTCCAACCTGCGCACCATAGACGTGGCCCAGATCCGGGACACGGTGGCCGAGCTTTGCGGCCAGGCCGCCTTTTTTCTGCCGCACGACGTGCGGTCGGCCCTGGAGTCTGCCAAAAGCACGGAGGAGTCCCCAGTGGGCCAGGAGATTCTTGGCCGCCTGCTGGAGAACGCCGACATCGCCCAGAACGAGCGCATGCCCATCTGTCAGGACTGCGGCCTGGCCGTGGTATTCCTGGACCTGGGTCAGGACGTGCACCTCATCGGCGGCGACCTGAACGAAGCGGTGAGCGAGGGCGTGCGCCGGGGCTATGGCGACAACTACCTGCGCAAGAGCGTCTGCCATCCCTTCACCCGCGCCAACACCGGCGACAACACCCCCATCGTGCTGCACACCCGCGTCGTGCCCGGCAACCAGGTGCGGGTATTCCTGGTGCCCAAGGGCGGCGGCAGCGAGAACATGTCCAAGGTGTTCCTGGTCACTCCGGCCCAAGGGCTGCAAGGCATCAAGGACCGGATCATCGAGACCGTGGAGGCGGCCGGCCCCAACCCCTGCCCGCCCATCATCCTGGGCGTGGCCGTGGGCGGCACCTTTGACGAGGCCTGCGTGCGGGCCAAGCGCTCCCTGCTGCGCGAGCTGGGTTCGGTCAATCCCGATCCCGAGGCGGCCCAACTGGAGAGCGATCTGCTGACCCTGGTCAACAACCTGGGCATCGGTCCGGCCGGCCTGGGCGGGCGCACCACCTGCCTGGGCGTCTTCGTGGACCTAAAGCCTTGCCACATCGCCAGCCTGCCTCTGGCGGTGAACATCCAGTGCCACGCGGCCCGGCACAAGGAGGCGGTGCTATGACCACCCTCTACAAGCTCATCCCCCCCTTGAGCGACGCCGACGTGAGCCAGCTCAAGGCCGGCGACCGGGTGCTGCTCTCGGGCACCATCTTCACCGGCCGCGACGCCGCCCACAAACGCATCGTGGATGCTCTGGCCCAGGGCCAAGAGCCGCCCTTCCCCCTGGCCGGCGCGGTCATCTTCTATGTGGGTCCCTCGCCCGCCCCGCCGGGCCGGGTCATCGGCGCGGCCGGCCCCACCACCAGCTATCGCATGGACGCCTACGCCCCCACCCTCATGGCCCAGGGGCTGAAAGCCATGATCGGCAAAGGCAAGCGCGCCCCGGAGGTGAGAGAGGCCATGGCCCAACACAAGGCCGTGTATTTGGCGGCCATCGGCGGGGCGGGCGCGCTCATGGCCCGCTGCATCCGCGAGGCCGAGGTCATCGCCTATCCCGAGCTGGGACCAGAGGCGGTGCGCCGCCTGGTGGTGGCGGATATGCCTCTGTTCGTGGTCAACGACGTGCACGGCGGCGACCTGTACCAACAGGGCCGCGAAGCCTACGCGCGCTAGCGAGTTCCAAGCCTTTCAGCCAAGGGAGCAGCCATGGCTAGTCATGTAGTGGACACTAGTATCTTCGTGCGTCCGGCGAGCCGCATATCGGCGTATC
>CAZLSD010000335.1:0-3558 GCA_964561775.1 uncultured Desulfarculus sp.
TCCAGAAGCTGGCTGACCTGGGTGTTGTAGTTCCGCCAGGTGTCCAGGGTCTTTTCCAGGTCGGTCTTGGTCTGGGACTTGACATAGGCCATGGTCAGCTCGTAGGCCTTCTGCGCGTCCTTTAGCTGGTCGTTCCACTTGGTGAAATATTCCAGGGCGTCGGCCTTCAACACCGTCACGGCGTCGCCGGAGAGGGTGGCCAGTTCTTTGTAATAGGCCAGGTCGGTTTTGGCCTTTTCTTTGGCAATTTTTTGGTAATTGTCGCGGTCCTGCTGATAGCCCTCGCGCAGCTTGTCAAGGAAATTGGCGTGGGATGTCACGCTCTGGGCCAGGTAGCTGTCTTCGGTCTGCTTGCGGGTCTTGGCCTCATACTCGGCCAATTGGGTGGCGCTTACCCCGGCCAGGCGCATGGCATCCAGCTTTTGCTGAAGCTGCAACTCAGCGGCCTTGACGCCGTCAACCCCGATCAGGTCTATCTCGTTTTGGGTGGAGCGGTAGAGATTGGCCGCCTCCACGCCATACTGCCGGTCGATAAGCAGACGCTTGGCGGTGAATAGCTTCTGATAGTCGTCCGGCGCGGTGGCCCACATGCCGGAGACGTTTTTCAGGTAGTCCTCTTCCTGCTGGAGCAGTTCCATCTGGCGCTTGCGGTTGGACTCCGCCGAGGTGGAGGTGGTGGTGTTAGCCACCTCTATGTTGGTGCGCTGGATGTCGTTTAGTAGGGTCTGTTGGGCCTGGCTGAGTTGCTGGGTGCTGGTGGCCGCGTCCCGGTTGATGGCGGCCAAACTCCCCATGACCTTGTTGTAGGTGGCAACGTCTATAGTGGTCTCGGCCAGCGTGTTTTGGTGTTCCTCCTCGGTGGCGATGATTCCCTTTATGGCGGCTTGCGCTTGCCTGATTTTTGTTTCGATCTCGCTGAAATAACTAGCAACCTCCTCGCCGGTCACACCGGCGAAGGACTTTGATTTAAGCTCGGCCAGATTGTCTTGGAGCCTCTTGATCTCGGCGGACAGAGTAGCGATGCTCTGAAGGGGCTTCTCGATGAAGTCGGTGGCCATGCCTTTCATCATGGCTGACCACGCGGATAACATGGCGTCGGTGGCTGGCTTCAGCTTGTCCCCTATGGCCCCCGCCAGGGCGATAGATGCCTGGGTGGCCTTTTCCCATTCCGATATCTGGGTAGATGTCATCTTGGTGAGGGCCTCTTGGGTCTCACCCTGCGAATTCATAGTACGGGTCAACGTCTCGCGCAGGCCGGTCTGATCCTTGACCAACATGTTCACGGCCAGCACCGCGCTCTGTTCGCCCAGCACCTTCATCCGGTAGGCCTCGGTGCTGTTGGCCAGCACCTCCAGCGTCTTGAACAGCTCATCGCCGCGCAGACGGGCGGTGCCAAAGGACGAGCCCGCCAGGTCGGTGCCAGCCGTCACCACGGCCCAGGCCGCCTTCTGCTCCTCGCTCTGGCGGGCAAAGGCCACGAACAGGGCGTTAAGCGCGGTGACGGCTTCGTTGGTGTTGACGCCCTGTTTGGTGACGGTGGCCAGCATGGCCGCCAGTTGTTCCATCTCCACCTTGGCGGTGGCGGCCTGGGGCATGACCCGGCCCAGGGAGCCGGCCAGCTCGCCAAAGGTGGTCTGACCGGAGGCCACGGTGGCGAACAGGATGTCGCTGACCCGGCTGGACTCGCTGGCGCTTAGGCCATAGGCGTTCAGCGCGGCGGTGATGACGCCGGCCGCCGTGCTGGTGTCGGTCATGCCGGCCTTGGCAGCCTGGGAGGCCACGGTCAGTACGTCCATGGCTTTGGCCGGGGCGATGCTGGCGCTAAGGATTTTGTACAGGCCCTTGGACAGCGTCTCCGTGCTCTCGCCCATGTCCATGCTGAGGGCGCGCAGGCCGGTCTTGTATTGCTCTAGGGTGGTGGAGTAAGCGTCTATGCCCATGCTCTTGGTGGATAGCATGGTGGAGACCTTGGCGACCTGGTCCTCGAATTCGGCCGCCGCGGTGATGGAGGCCTTGAACCCCTGCACCAGGGCGTCGCCGATGGAGATGCCCACCAGGCCCATGGCCGCGTTTTTGGCCGTGAGCAGGCCAGCGGACAACGAGTTCGAGGCGGTAGCCCCGGTGCCGAACTTGGCCACCAGGTCCGGCATGTATCCGCCCAGTGCCTTGAGTTCTGCGTTGGTCATGCCGGTCTGGGCCTGCACGGCCTTGAAGGCCTGCTCCTGGGCCTTATGCCCGGAGGTCTGGAGCATGCGCTGTTGCAGGGTGGCGAGCTGCTGGGATGACAAGCCGGCGAACTCCCCAAATTCCTTGAGGTCCACGCCCAGGCCTTTGAAGGAATCGGCGCTAAGCTTGGTGCCAGCGCTGAGCACGCGCAGGTTGTTGTGCAGGCTGTTCAGCCCTGCGTTGATCTTGCTGGTGTCCAGGGCGCCGCCCAAGGAATTGGCGATGTCGCCAGCGGCCTCGCGCACGATGCCCCGGGCCTGGGCCATGGCGGTCTTCAGGTCGGTTAGGTCGCCGCCTATCTGGACCTGTATGCCGGCCAGGCTGGTGGAGGAAGCCATCTAGAGCCCCATTTCTTTTTTGACCGTGGACCCGGCCTGACTCATGACCTCATCGAAGGCTGGGCGCAGATAGGGATTGGCCGCCACGCCGGGGTGGTCCACCCGGCGGGCGAAGATCACGGTCTGCCCGCCGGAGCGCCCCACGCTGGCCCAGAAGCGTAGCTTCTTACCCTTGCTCTCGGGGGTGATGGGGTGGCGGCCCGCCCCGAACTCCAGCAGGTGGGCGGTGCGCACCTTGCTGGTGCCGCCAGCCCGCACGTACCAGGTCAGGCCGTCCTTGCCCTTTATTTTGCGGATGCTCTTGCGGGTGTTGCCGGTGCGGTCATGGGGGGCCAAGTTGGCGTCAGCCCTGGCCACCACGCGGTCGGCAAGGGCTTCCAGCCCCCCTTCCAGTCCGCGCTGAAAGGGGGCCAGGATATCGACGTCGCTGGGCCAGGTGATCTGGACCGCGCAGGTCACCATGGATTTGCGACCCCGGCCGGCCATTATTTCTCCTTTCGCGGAAAGGCAGCGAATACAGCCTTTACTTGCTCGCTAAGGGGCGCGGCCTTGCTGGGCCGGGCCGGGGCTTTTTCCTCGAAGGCCATGAAGTCGCGGGGCTGGAAGGGCTTGGCCCCTTTGCGGCGGTGGATGTTGGCCATGGTGGAGGCCACGATCCCCGCCCTCACATCAGCCCGCCATTCGCCGAAGGGCTCGATGGCCGCATACGCCTGCCACTCCGCCAGTTCGCGCGGGCTGATGGACGCCCGCAGTTCGTCGACCGTGCGACCCAGGGCCAGGGCTAGGCGGAAGAGGAATCGCCGCCCTGGGTCGTCTCGGAGTTTTTTCCCGGCGGCTCCTCCTGCTTCCAGGTGTTGAGCTTGCCGATCTCGTCAGCCAGCTTGCGCCACGCGGACAAGCCAATCTTCTGGCGCAGCACGGGCGCGTCCTCCATGGTGAGCAGGGGCTGGCCCTGCTCATCGACCAGGCTGTGCACCAACTGCCGGGAGACGAG
>CAZLSD010000336.1:0-2249 GCA_964561775.1 uncultured Desulfarculus sp.
GTCGCCACCAAGGCGAGTGTCGCCACCAAGGCGGGGTCCGCCCACCAGGCGAGTGTCGCCACCGAGGCGGGGTCCGCCCACCAGGCGAGTGTCGCCCCCCAGACCGCGCCGGTCCCGCAGGCGGAGTCCGCCCCCCAGACCGCGCCGGTCCCGCAGACTGCGCCAGTCACGGCCAAGCCCTCCTGGGTGGTGGTGATGAGTTCCCACAAGCAGGAATCTCAAGCCAAGGCCGCCGCGGCCAAGCTGAGCGCCGCTGGCCACCCGGCCCAGGTCATCGAGGTTAACCTGCCCAGCAAGGGGCGCTGGTTCAGGGTCTGCCTGGGCAGTTTCGACGACCCCGCCAAGGCCAACCTCCAAGGCCTGGCCTGGAAGAAGCAAGGCCTGGTGCCTGATCCCTTCGTGGCCAAGGTTCCCTGACCAGGCCCGCCCCCAGCAGCCATGAACGTAAGCCGCCCGCCCTCTCCAGCGTCCCCAGGCCTGGAGCCAGGGCGTATGTGGCTGCTTCTTAACGAGGTGGCCGGCCAGTTGGGCGTGGAGGTGCGCCTGGAGACCTTGGAGGACGGCGAGGAGTTCAGCGCCCACGGCGGGCTTTGCCGCCTGGGGCGCAGGCTGGTAGCCTTTGTGGACCGCAGGCTGAGCCCTGCCGGCCGCTCCCGCTCCCTGGGCCGGGCGCTCTTGGGGCTGAATCTGGAGGGCGTGTATCTAAAACCAGCGGTGCGCGAATTCCTGGCCAGCCTTGGCGAGGGCGCACGGCAAGGGGATGATTTTGACCAAGCCTAGCAAAGCCCAGGAGCGCCTGAGCGTCCTGGAGAAGGAAATAAAGAAACGCGGCGTGCGCCTGGCCTATGAGCGCTTGCAGTTCGCCGGCCTGCGCCTGAAAAGCGGCCTGTGCTGGTTTCGCGGCGAGTACTTCATCTTCGTGGACCGCTTCAAGACCGTGCCCGAGCGTATCGAGCTGCTCGCGGGAGCCATCGAGGAACTGGACGAGCTGGCGGCCAAGGGCCTGCTGGAGCATCCCGTGCCCGAGCCCGAGCCCCAGCCAGACACGCCCCAGATGAGCCTGCCCAATCCGCCCCCCGCCGAGGACCAGGCATGAGCGCGGCCGACCCGCGCGCCCAGCTAATCGCGGTCTGCCGCCAGGCCGCGGACAAGGGCTTCATGGCCGGGGGCGACGGCAACGTCTCCATGTTGCTGGAGAGCGGCCGGGTGCTCATCACCCCCACGGCCAGCGACAAGGCCAATCTAAGCGAGGCCGATCTGCTGGAGGTGGACCGCCAGGGACGCCTATGCCACGGCCTGGGACGGCCCAGCGCCGAGACCTCCCTGCACCTGGCCGCCTACCGCGCCCGGCCAGAAGTGCGCGCCGTGGTGCACGCCCATTCACCTTTTGCCTGCGCCTGGGCCGCCTGCGGACAGAGCCTGCCCATGGAGGCCCTGCCCGAGGTGCTCTATCACCTGGGGCGCATCCCCAGCGTTCCCTACGCCACCCCGGGCAGCCCGGAACTGGCCCAGGCCGTGGAGCCCTTGCTGCGCGAGCATTGTTGCCTGCTGCTGGACCATCACGGCAGCCTGGCCAGCGGCGCGGACCTGGCCCAGGCCTGGCTGCGCGCGCAGAAAATCGAGCAGGCCGCGCTCACCCTGCTGGCCGCCCAGCAGCTGGGCGGGGCCGTGCCCCTGCCTCTGGCGGAGCAGGAAAAGCTCAGGGCCTTGGGGCGAGCCCACGCGGGGCAAGCGCCCGGCGCGTCCCCGGTCCCTGCCCCGCCGCCCCTGGCCCAGCGCTTCGAGATGATCACCGTGCCGCTCACCGCCGCCTTCGCGGTGGAAAAGCGCCACACCGACGCGCGCGGTCAAGTCCACCTCATCGTGGACGACAAGCCCTTGCGCCGGGTGGGGCTCTTGACCCTGAACGCGGGCGCGGGGTACCGGGGCGGGCACTTTCACTTGCGCAAGCACGAGGGCTTTTATATCGTTAGCGGGCGGGCGCTCTGCCAGCTGGCCTGCCCGGTCACGGGCGAGCGCCTGGACCTGGAGCTGGAGCCGGGCACGCGCATGTGGCTGGAGCCTGGCGTGGCCCACCGCTTCCAGGCGCTCACGGACCTGACCTTCGTGGAATTCACCGACCGGTCCTATGAAGCCGAGGACGACCGGCCGTACCCGTTTTAACGATCTGATGCAAGGAGATTCACCATGCCCGACGCGGAAGGCATCCTGGAGGCCCGCGAGGTTTGCGAAGTCGGCGCACCCTGCGC
>CAZLSD010000336.1:2349-3554 GCA_964561775.1 uncultured Desulfarculus sp.
AGCGTGGTGGGCGAGGACCTGGCCGACGAGATCATCACCACCAGCATCGAGGAGATCCTGCGCCTCAACGTGGCCGCCGTGGGCATCAGCGTCTTCGTGGGCACCGAGTACGAGCGCCAGACCCTGGAGAACCTGGCCGAGCTGGTCAGCACCTGCGAGGACTACGGCATCCCGGTGATGGCCGTCACCGCCGTGGGCAAGGAGCTGGAAAAGCGCACCAGCCGCTATCTGGCCCTGGCCTGCCGCATCTGCGCCGAGCTGGGGGCCAAGGTGGTCAAGACCTATTACTGCGAGGAGGGCTTCGAAAAGGTCACTCACGGCTGCCCGGTGCCCGTGGTCATGGCCGGCGGCCCCAAGGGCGAGACGCCCATCGAGGTCTTCAACTTCGTCCACGACGGCCTGCAAAAGGGGGCCATCGGCGTCAACCTGGGGCGCAACGTCTGGCAGGACCCCCACCCCCTGGCGATGATGCGCTCACTGAACCAGGTCATCCACGGGGGATTGACGCCCAAGCAGGCGCAGGAGCTGTATGACGATTTGGTGAGAGGGTAGTAGGGAACTGCGCTCCGTCACCAAGAGGAATTTTCCCGCGGCCAGCCCGGACAATTTATTGTCCGGGCGCCGAAGGCGCAAGCGGTAAAGGGTTGTTCCGCCGGCCACGCCGGAACCGCTTGCCGCTACGCGGCCTGGACAAGCAAGTTGTCCAGGCTAACCAAGACAAGATCAGGAAATAGGGGGGCTCGTGGGTGGCCCGGACAATTCATTGTCCGGGCGCCGAAGGCGCGAGCGGTAACGGCGGCCAAGACAAGATGAAGATGGCGGGTTACGCTTGCGCTAACCCGCCCCACACAAGGCCTGGATTTTATTGGTAGGGGCGAGGTTTATCCCCGCCCGCTCTTTGCCCCCTACCCTTTCAGGCTCTGCACCAGCTCCACGTACTTCTGCATGGCCGCTTCCTGGGCGGTGCCCTTCAGCTCGGCCCAGGCGTCGTACTTGGCCCGGTTGACGAAGTCGAAGCCGCCGGGGCGATCTCCGCTCACGTCGCCCTCGGCCCCCTGCTTGTAGAGCGAGTACAGCTTGAGCAGGGTCTCGTTGTCCGGGCGCTTGGGCAGGGACTTCACCTCCACCGAGGCCTTCTCGAATCTCTCCTTCAACTCGTCCATGTTTTCCCCTCTTGGCGTGGCTGCGGGCGTCGTCTTTGGCCT
>CAZLSD010000337.1:0-3533 GCA_964561775.1 uncultured Desulfarculus sp.
AAGATAATTTCAGCGCCCAGGCCTGAGAGGTCTTGCGGTCTGAGGATAAGAAAACGCCCCTTGTTGCGCTCCTCGTTCCGGCGGTGTCACCCCGCCTGCCTATCCCCCATAACTACTCATAATCGCTGTCATTGCGAGCGATGCGCAGCAATCTACCTTATAGAAAATCCGTGGTCTTGATAGTGTCTTCCTTCCTCATGATTTGCCAGGGAACGGGACGCAAAAAAATCAGGGGCCGAAGGCCAAGCGCCGCAACCTGCGCCTTGCCGCAGCGATGGCCAAGGGGATCAGGCTCGGAGCACGGCGTCTTGGGCTTGCCGGAAAGGGGGGAGAGCCCGCCTGGGGCCGGGCTGCCTTCCTATACCGGCACGAAATCCTGGGGCCTGGCAATCGACAGGCTCAGGGCCTGGCTGGGGCAGGTGACCAGACAGAGCCCGCAACCCATGCACTTGGCGGCATCGATGCTGGGGGCGCCGCCTTCGCCGCCGGGATAGCTGATGGCTCCGAAGTGGCAGCGTTGTTCGCACAGGCCGCAGCCGGTGCAGGCCTCGGCGTCCACCTGGGCCAGATAGCGCGAGGGGTCGACCACGTAGGTGCCGTGCTTGATGAGCACGGGCATGGTCTGGCAGCAGCAGGGGCAGCAGTTGCAGATGAAGTTGTTGACTTCCTGCTTGTTCACCGTGACATGGATCAGCCCGGCCTCCTCGGACTGGCGCAGGATGTCCATGGCTTCCTGATGGCTTAGCTGGCGGCCGGAACCGCGTTTGATGGTGTATTGGGCCGCCCGCCCCACTTGCAGGCAGGTCTCCAGGGGCCGGTCGCACTTGCGCATGCTAAGCCGGCAGGTGCACTTGGTCACGGCGATGGTGTCGGCCTTGGCGATGATCTGGGCCACGTCCTCGAAGGCCAATATCTGCTGGCGGGCGGTCAGGGAGACCCCCACCGGGATGATGCGGGTGAAGGTGCGCGGGGATTTTACAGCCATGCGTTTGGCTATGGCCGGCCACTCCTCTTCCATGAAGTCACGCCACAGGTCGATGAACTCCTGGGGAGCCTCGGGCCAGACCAGGGTGGCGTCGTGGAACTGCACCAGGTCGCGGGCCATGCGCCAATAGGGCTGGCCGTCCTTGGGGCTCACGAAAACCAGGCCCTTGCGGAACAGGTCCTGAAGCATTTCTTCCAGGAGCGAGGCATGCAAACCGGTCTTTTCGCTCAAGGCCGCCACCGCCCCGGGCATGGCCAGTAGCATGCCGGTTTGGCGGTCATCGGCCAGCATCTCCAGCAGTTGGGCGATGCGTTCGCTCTGGCCCAAGCCCAGGCGGGCGGCCAGTTCTTGATGGCGGGAATCCATGGCGCTGTCTCCGTGGCGAAAAGCGGGGTGGGATAATCAGGCGGACCCGGCCGGGTCTAGTGCCACTGAGGGTGCTCCCGGCCGCAGGTTAGCAGGTTGCGCCCCGGTCCGCCCAGCCAGCGGCTCTCCAGGGCCAGGTAGTCATAGAGCCGCTGGGGCATGTCGGTGACGATGGTGAACTGATCCCCGTGCACCACGTAGCGGTAGGGATAGCCCCAGGGGTTGATGAGCAGGGCCTCGCTGAGCCCCACGTGGGCCAAGGTGGGGGGCCAGCAGCCATAGCGCCGCATGTAGACATAGACCCGCTCGCGGATGATGGCCACCTGCTTCATGGCCAGGGCCTCCAGGCTCAAGGAGGCCTTGCGCCTGGCCCGCCGGCTCCACCACAGGCCGCCCGCCAGGAGCGTCAGGACCAGCCCGCCCACCACGGCCAGGCCGGCCTTGACGAACGTGGACAGCCAGGGCAGATAGCGGGCAGCCTCCGGCACTAGGCCCCAGTCCTCGGCCTTGACGATGAGCAGCACCGTGCCGCCGCCCACGGCCAACGCCGCCAAGCCGGCCAGAATCTGGCCCAAGCCGGGCAATCTCGAGGAGGCTGGTCCCATGGCGACCTTTCTTAGGGGGCGGCCCAGACAGCCCCCTGGCCCAGTTGGCGCGGCCCCGGACTGTTCAGGCGAAAAGCCTATGGCCACCAATTCCTACTGTAGCAAATCGCCAGGGAAAAACCAACTGATTCAGTGGGGTGACTGACTGGTTGCCGGCCAATCGCGCCATGGAAATGTACCGCCCCTCTCCCTGGCGGGGAAAGGGGCGGGAAAACTCGGCGAGCGCGCTCTCAGGCCTGGGCGGAAAGCTCCACCAGACGCTGGGCCATCTCATCCACGGCCTGCTTGGCCTTGTCCGCGGCCTGGGCCGGGCAGACCGCCTGCATGTCGCACTGGATGATCTCGTTGTCGTAGTCCATGAAGCCCAGGAAATCGAAACCGGCCAGGGAGGCGCGCAGATATTCCTTGTCCTGCTCGGAGCGGATCTTGTTGCCCACGATGAAGACCCGGCTTAGGCCGATATCGCTGGCCAACTGGCGGATGTGGGCCGCCGTGTCCACCGAGCGCCGCCCCGGCTCCACCACCACCACCAAAAAATCCACCCCCCGCGAGGTGCCCCGGCCCAGATGCTCCAGGCCGGCCTCCATGTCCAGGATCAGCGCGTCCTTGCCCAGCAGCACCAGGTGGGTCATGAGGGCTTTGAGCATGGTGGAGGCCGGGCAGATGCAGCCGCCCCCGCCCTTCTTAACCGTGCCCATGACCATGAGCCGCACCCCGTCGTGCTCCACGGAGAGCTTCTCCGGCAGATCGTGCACCGTGGGGTTGAGCTTGAAGAAGGTGCCCATGGACCCGTCCTTGGAATCGGTGCGCTCGTTGATGAGCTCCTTCATCTCGCTTACCGGAGTCAAACTCTGATAATCAGGAAATCCCAGGGCTTGCCCCAAGTTGGCGTCGGGATCGGCGTCCACGGCCAAAACCTTGTACCCGCGCCCGGCCAAGGATTTTGCCATCAACGCGCTGAAGGTGGTCTTGCCCACGCCGCCCTTGCCGCTTACCGCTATCTTCATGGCTCCTGGCTCCTTGGCTTAATGTTGGCGGGAACCCTTGACGGTTCCCGCGTGGGGCGGCTGGGCGTAGAGACGCACCAACTCGTCCAAATCCGCCTCGCAGGTGCGCTCCAGGGGATGGCGCTGCTTGCACTGCCTGCCCCGGCCCGCTCCGGTCATGGCCTTCAATAAAGGCGTGGTGTAGGCCCCCTGGGCGATGGCCTCCAACAAGGCCCCCTTGCTCACGCCTTGGCAATAACACACCGTCTCGTCGGCGCTGGCCGCAAGCCAGTCCCGGCTGGGCCGGTCTATGGCCGATCCGCCCTCGCCATGATGCCCGCACCCGCATCCGCAATCATGACCCATGTCAGTCCTCCTCAACCGTGACACCTATGGTAAGGCCTCTCTTCCCCCCGCGCCAGGGGCGAGGCTCGTTAAGAGGGAAGACTGGGGGAGGACCTTTTTTGCAGCGCAAAAAAGGTCCTCCCCCAGACCCCCTCTCCAAAAAACGCGATGGGGTACGAGGCAACAACCCTACGCCTTTTTGGGGAGGGGGGTTTGGGGGGAACCCCTTTTTGCGCCGCAAAAAGG
>CAZLSD010000338.1:0-3524 GCA_964561775.1 uncultured Desulfarculus sp.
AGGGTGCGCACGCTGATGCCCAGCATCTTGGCGGCGTGGGTGCGGTTGCCCTCGGTGTGGCCCAGGGCGCGCTGGATGAGCAGCTTCTCGGCCTCGCGCAGGGTGGGGGGCAGGCCCATGGGCTCGCCCGGGGCGGCGGCCAAGGGCAGGGCCAGCTCCTCCACGGGCGGGGGGAGCTGGTCGTCGAACATCAGGGCGGCCGGAGATATCTCCTCGCCCTGGGCCAGCAGCACGGCCCGCTCCATGGTGTTTTGCAGCTCGCGCACGTTGCCGGGCCAGTTGTGGGCGGCCAGTTGGCGGCGGGCCGCCTCGCCCAGGCTTAAGCCCTGGCGGCGGTTCTCGGCCACGAAACGGGCCAGGAAGTGCTCGGCCAGGATGAGCACGTCGCCGGGGCGCTCGCGCAAGGGGGGTATTTTCAGGGGGATGACGTTGAGGCGATAGAACAGGTCCTGGCGGAACTCGCCCTTTTCGATGTGCTCCTTGAGGTCGCGGTTGGTGGTGGCCACCACCCGCACGTCCACCGGCACCGGGCGCTTGCCCCCCACTCGGTCGATCTCGCCCTCTTGCAGCACGCGCAGCAGCTTGGCTTGCAGGGCCGGGGCCATCTCGCTGACCTCGTCCAGCAGGATGGTGCCGCCCTGGGCCAGCTCGAACTTGCCCGGCTTGCGCGAGATGGCTCCGGTGAAGGCCCCCTTTTCGTGGCCGAACAGCTCGCTTTCCAGCAGGCCCTCGGGCAGGCTGGCGCAGTTGACCGCCACGAAGGTGGCGCTGGAGCGGGAGGAGTGCTCGTGCAGATAGCGGGCGAACAGCTCCTTGCCGGTGCCGCTCTCGCCGCTGATGAGCACGGTGGCCCGGCTGTCGGCCACGGTGCGGGCCATGTCCAGGAGGCGCAGCAGGCGGGCGTCCTGGGTGACGATCTGGCGGCCGCCCCGGCTGGCCCCGCCCTCGGCCTGGACGCGCGGACGGAGCATGCGGCTGGCCAGGCTCTCCAGGAGATCGGCGTCGATGGGCTTGAGCAGGAAGTCCTGGGCCCCTTCCTTCATGGCCTCCACGGCGGTCTTGACCGAGCCCTGGCTGGTCAGGATGACCACCGGGCAGGCCGGGTCGCGGCGCTTGACCTTGCGCAGCACGTCCATGCCGTGGCCACGGGGAAGGTTAAGCGCCGTGACCACCAGGTCATAGGCCTCCTCCTCCAGGCTGCTCAGGGCCTCGGCCCCGTCCTGGGAGACCTTGACCAGGTGCCCGGCCCGGCCCAGGTAGCCGGCCAGGCGTTTGCACAACTCCAGGTCGGAGTCCACCACCAGGATGCGTTTGCCCGCCGAATCGTTCATGGCCGCTCGCTAGGGATGCCCAACCAAGGCGCCAACTCCAACCTCCCGTCGCCCCTTACTATATCCTACTGGCCCATCTGGGCCAAGCGCGGAGCCAGCCGCATGTCGGCCAGGTGGCGCTCGGCCATGGCCGACCAGGGCGTCAGGCGCAGATCGACCAGCCGTTTGAGGATGTCGTAGGATTCCTTGTTCTTGCCCTGGCCGCGCAGGCTCTGGGACAGCTCGTAGAGGGCCTGGGCCTGCTCGTCGTCGCCCTGGGCCAGCTCCAGGGCGCGCTGGAAATGTCCGCTGGCCGCCTGATATTGGCCGGTCTTGCGGGTGATGCTCCCGGCCTCCAGGGCCACCAGATAGCGCTGGGCCTTGGTCTCCGGGCTGTCCTCCTGGCCGGCCAGCAGTTGCTCGGCCTGCTCCAGGGCCTTCAGGGCCTGGGGGGCCTTGTTCAGCTTGGCCAGGCTGACCCCCAGGGCCTGGTATTCCTGGGCCGCCGTGGGACGCTGGGGCTGCTCTTCCAAGAGCAGGCTCAATATCTCCTCGGCCCGCTCGTGGCGTCCCACCCGGCTGAGCGCCCGGCCCAGCAGGGAGCGGGCCTGGGTCTCGCGCGCGGCGCTCAAGCCCTCCAGGGCGCTCTCCTTGAGGGCCTCCACCACGCCGGGAAAGTCGCGCTCGCCATAGAGGTTGCGGGCCAGGTCCAGGCGCAGGTCCGGGTCGCGCAGGCCCCGGCTGATGAGGGTCTTGTAGAGGCGGGCCGCGCGCTGGTTCAGCCCGGTCTTTTCATAGGCCCAGGCCAGCTGCTTCAGGATGTCGTTGCTGCTGGGTCGGTTGAGATAGGGACGCAGGCGTAAGTAGGCGTCCATCAACTCCAGGGGCTGGTTTTCCTGCTTGAGTTTATCCAGTTGCCCCATGGCCAGCAGGTTCAGGGTGTAGTCGGTTTCGGCCTTGAAGGGCGTGCGCGGGTGGTTTTGCAGGAGTTTCTCCAGGGTCTCGATGCCCTGGGCGTACTCCTTCCTGCGGTATTGGTGCACCCCCAGCTTGAGCAGGGCCAACTGCCCCACCGGACGGTCGGTGAACTTCTCGGCCACCTCCTCATAGGTCTGGGCGGCCTGGATGGTGGGCTCCACCTGGAACACGTCCCAGGGATGGTCGGGGTCCTTGAAGGGCTTCTCGGCCAGGCGCATGCGGGCCAGCTGGGCCCCGTCGCTGTCGGGCAGCAGGTTGACCGCCTGGTTGTACACGTCGATGGAGGCCTGCGAGTCCCCCTCGAAGCGGTAGGTGTCCCCCACCCGGGTCAGCATGATGTCGTTGTCGCGCATCTCGGGCTTGATGTTCAAGGCCCAGAGCAGATAGCCGCGCGCCCCGGCGTAGTCGCGCTGCTGGAACAGGGCCTCGCCCAGGTAGTAGAGCACCTCGGGCTCGCTCAGGTACAGCCTGGGGTCGCGGGCCAGCATGTCCTTGAGCAGGGCGGCGGCCTTTTCCCAGCGCCCCAGGCCGAACAGCGACTGGGCCATGCCCCAGTCGGCCTCGCGGCGCTGGCGGCTGTCAGGGTATTTCTGCGCCAGGGCGGAGAACTCGGCCAGGGCCGGCTCGAACTTGCCCTGGGCCAGATAGGCCTGGCCCCGGCTGGTGATGGCCAGGGGCACGTAGTCGCTCTTGGGGTGGTCCTTGATGACCAGCTCGAAGTAGCCCAGGGCCTTGTGGGCCTCGTCGTTGAGCAGGCTGGCCTTGCCCATCATCAGCAGGGCCCAGGGAACTTGGTCGCTGTCGGGATAGAGGTCCATGGCCCGCTGGTATTTTTCCATGATCTGGAAATACACCGCCGGCACCCGGCGTTCGTGCAGATAGAAGTAGGCGTCGGCCAGGCGGTAATAGGCCTCGCCCGCCTGCTCGTGGTTGGGGGACAGCTTGAGCGCCCGCTCATAGGCGGCCAGGGCCTCGGCGTAGTTGCGCCGCTCCAGTTGGGACTTGGCGTCGGCGGTGAGCGCCCGGAACTGGCTGTCGCTCACCGCGTCGGGGCCCAGGCGGCCGCCCTGGGGCGGGCGTTGGGCCAGGGGGCCGGGCTTTTCCGGCGCGGCCGCGGGCTGGTCGGTGTGCTGGCCATGGGCCATGGGCGCGGCGGGCAGATCGCTTATGGGCTGGCTGACCTGCGCCGAGGGCGGATGCCCGCCTGGGGCGGCGGGCTGGGCCACGCTCCGGGCC
>CAZLSD010000339.1:0-3498 GCA_964561775.1 uncultured Desulfarculus sp.
GTCTGGCCCGAGGCCCTGGTCCCGCCCCTGGAGGATGGCTCCGGGGTGGAAATCCTGCGCGGACCCAACATCGCCCCCTTCCCCCAATTGGGGCCGCTGCCCGCCGATCTGTCCTGCGCCGTGGCCCTCAAGGTGGGCGACAACATCACCACCGACCACATCATGCCCGCCGGCAGCCAGATATTGCCCCTGCGCTCCAACATCCCGGCCATCAGCCGCTATGTGTTCCACGCCCTGGACCCTGACTTCGCCGGCCGCTGTCAGGCCGCCACACCGGCCCTGGTGGCGGGGGGCGACAACTACGGCCAGGGCTCCTCACGCGAGCACGCGGCCCTGGCCCCTCGCTATCTGGGCGTGGCGGTCAAGCTGGCCAAGAGCTTCGCCCGCATCCACCGGGCCAACCTGATCAACTTTGGCGTCCTGCCGCTGACCTTCGCCGACCCGGCCGATTACGACCGCCTGGAACCGGGCCAGGTCCTGGAGCTCAAGGGAATCAAGGCGGCTGTCCTGGCGGGCAAGGAAGACCTGGAGGCGGTGTGCGGAGGTATGACTCTGCGCCTGAAGCTGCAAGCCAGCCCGCGCGAGCGCCAGCTCCTAGCCGCCGGCGGTCTGCTCTCCCACATCAAGGACCAGCTTTAGCCACCAGACCGGCGGGTAGGCCCAGCCGCCCCGCCGGCACGGATAAGATTTTGCCCCAAGCCCTTGCCTCCACCCCTGTTCCCGGCGCGCCGCCTCCACCGGGCAGCGCCACCGGCGTTGGCCTGGCCTATGCCCTGGCCGCCTTCTCGATCTGGGGGCTGTTCCCCATCTATTTCAAGGCCCTGGCCCCCACGGGGGCCTGGGAGATCGTCTGCCACCGGGTGCTGTGGTCGGTGCCGGTCACCGCCCTCATGGTCAGCCAGTGGCCGGCCCTGCGCCAGGCCTGGCGCGCCCCCGGCGTGCGGCTGACCCTCTTGGGCAGCGCCACCCTGATCTCCATCAACTGGCTGGGCTACGTCTATGCCGTGGAGAGCAACCAGGTTTTGCAGGCCAGCCTGGGCTATTTCATCAACCCCCTGGTCAACGTACTGCTATCGCTAATTTTTCTTGGCGAGAGCCTGCGCCGGGGCCAGATTGCCGCCATAGTCCTGGCCTTGTCGGGCACCCTGGCCCTGGCCATCGGCTATGGCCAATTCCCCTGGCTGGCGCTGACCCTGGCCTTCTCCTTCGGCCTCTATGGCCTTTTGCGCAAGCGGGTCAACATCGACGCCGTGGGCGGTCTCTTAGTGGAGACGGCCCTGCTCACGCCCCTGGCCCTGGCCAGCATGTTTTGGCTGGGCAGCCAATCCCAGTTGCTCCTGCTGGAGGGCGGCTGGGGCCTGCGCACCCTGCTGCTCGCGGCGGGGGTCATCACCAGCTTGCCCCTGGTCTGGTTCACCCGCGCCACCCGCAGGCTCTCCCTGACCGTGGTGGGCATGATCATGTACCTCACCCCCACCCTGCAATTCTTGCTGGCCGTGTTCCTCTACGGCGAGGTTTTCACCCCCGTCCACCTGCTCTCCTTCTCCCTTATCTGGTGCGGCCTGGCGGTGTTCACGGTGGACATGGCCCGCGCGGCCAGGAAGGCCTAGCCGGCCCGCCCAGCGCGACGTGAAAAGACGAGTTGCCGCCATTCTGGGCGGGCTGGCAGGCCACTTGACGTGGTCACGAGGTCCAGCTTATCATTATTACAGGCATTTAAGCGGCATCCAACTGGCCCCGCCAGGAGGAGATGGGGCATACTCCGCCAAACCTGGACTATTTATGTAGCGCCTTTGTCCGGCAGAACCTTCACCGCCGTCAAGACAGGAGGCCAACATGAACCTCAGCCCACCCTTTCTTCCCGCCATCCGTAAAATGCGGCCCTCGGATCTCAAGCAGATAGTCGAGATAGACATCAAGGTCCTGGGCAAGCCCCGGCCTGATTACTGGGAAATGAAACTGGGCCTGCTGGAGAACCGCCCCCAGTTTTCTTCCTTGGTGGCCGAAATGGAAGGCAAGGTGATCGGCTTCATCATCGGCGGGGCCAGCAGATGGGAATACGGCGTTCCCGAGAACATCGGCTGGATCGACACCATTGGCGTGGACCCCGAATACCAGAGAAAGGGCGTGGCCAAGATTCTCTTCAACGAGCTGGCCAACAGCCTGAAGAAGGTCGGCGTGACCTCCATTCACACCTTTGTCAAGCGCCGCGACTGGAAGATGCTGAAGTTCTTTGATAATCTAGGTTTCCAGCAGGGGGACATGACCAACCTGGAGCTGGAGATACAGCCCTGATCAGGACGCCCCGACAGCCACGGCAAAAAAAAGGCGGCCAGGCTGCGTCAAGCCTGGCCGCCGGTATTTGCGGTCTATGCCTTAGGGCAGGGCCTTGAAGTTGGGCATGATGGTGTAGTCGCTGTTGTCGGCGTACTTGGACTTGTTGAAGAGCGCGTCGATGGCCTCGTAGAAATTGTAGGCCATGTCCTGGTAGCCCTGATCGTTGGGGTGCAGGTAGTTGGCGTAGCGGTCAGTCCTGGCCGAACCAGTGCTGGGGTCCACGAAATCGGTGTAGTTGCTCTTGACGAAGACGTCCACGCCGTAGATTTGCAGGTCGTATTCCAGTTGGTCGTTGTACTCCTGGGCCATCTCGTTGAAATCGCCCCAGGTGGAAGGCGGGATGGCCGAGACGATGAGGCGGGGCCGGGCGGAGTCGTTTTCCCAGGAGATGTAGTCCACGGCATAGAAAATATAGGTCTTGGTGGCGCCCACCACCCGGTCAATGTCGCCGGTGGCGTTGCGCACGATATCGTTGGTGCCGGCCATGAGGATGACGATGTCAGGGTAGGCGTTGCGCGCGCTTTCGCGCACCATGCGGCTATAAATCTGGGAGGCGGTGTAGCCGCTGTGGCCGCGGTCTTCTATGTCCCAGTCATATTGGCTGATATTGTTGGTCAGCATGCCGTAGAGATAGCCGGGGTAGGTGCCCTCGGTCAGGCTGTCGCCAAAACACTGAACCAGGTATTCCTTGGCGGCCTGGGCCTGGCCAGCCGAGCCCAACAACAAGAGCAAGACGGCAAGCGCCGCCAAAGAACCGGAAAAAAACGAACGAAAAGTTTTCATCTCAGCAATCTCCCAAGTTTAATCACGCCGCACCGCTTTTCGGCCCCCCGGCTTCCTTTGTGTTCGGTGGCCTATTCTAAACCCCTTTGTAACCTCCGGCAAGGGGTTTCCCGGACCTATATCGGCCTGACATGCCTTGCGCCGGGCGTGGTTAGAGCCCCTGGCCCCGGGGCCGGGCGTTGACAAGCCAGCCGCTTGCGCATACCATCGGCGCACAGCAAGAAGCGCCGGCCCGCGCCGGGCCAGGGAGAGGGTCATGGGCTTATTGTGGTGGAAAAAAAAAGACAAGGCCGAGGCGGAAGCGCCCGCTCCCCCGGAGAGCGCCCAGGAGCCCCAAGCGCTTGATCCCTCCCCCGCCCAGGCTGTCCCGCCGGAGCC
>CAZLSD010000340.1:0-3493 GCA_964561775.1 uncultured Desulfarculus sp.
GCGGGGCGGCCTGTAAAGACCTTGCGGCCCTGGCGGAAAAAGAAAACCGCCCCGCGCGGCCAAGCGGGCGTGAAAAAGCCCCCCGGCAGGGGCCAGGGGGCTTTTTCTCCGGCCTTGGCCAGGCTAGCCGGCGTAGAAGTCGCTGATGACCTGCGCCACCCGCTCCTTCTGGGCCATGCTCAGCTCGGGATAGACGGGCAGGGAGAGGACCTCGCGGGCGGCCAGTTCGGCCTGGGGCAGGTCCCCGGGCTTGCCGCCCAGACCGGCGAAGCACTCCAAGAGGTGCATGGGAATGGGGTAGTAGATGGCGTTGCCCACCTTGGCCTGGTTCAGCGCGGCCTGGAGCTGGTCGCGCCTTTGCGCCCGGATGGTGTACTGGTTGAAGACGTGGCCGCGCTCCTCGCCGGACCAGACCCGGGCGGGCAGCTGGACATGCCCCTTCTCCACCAGGCCGGCCTGGGTCAAAAGGCGGTCGTAGTCGGCGGCGTTGGCCCGGCGGGCCGCGCTCCAGGCGTCCAGGCGCTTGAGCTTGACGCTGATGACCGCGGCTTGCAGGGCGTCCAGGCGGAAGTTGCCGCCCACGTGGATGTGGCGGTATTTTTCATTGGGATGGGAGCCGTGGGTGCGCATGGAGCGCAGGCGGGCGGCCAGTTCGTCGTCGCGGCAGGTGATGAGCCCGCCGTCGCCGGCCCCGCCCAGGTTCTTGGAGGGGAAGAAGCTGAAGCAGCCGGTGTCGCCCAGGCCGCCCACCATGGCGCTGCCGCCGCCGGGCAGGGGCAGGGCCGCGCCGATGGCCTGGGCTCCGTCCTCCACCACCGCCAGGCCGTGCCGCTTGGCCAGGGCGTTGAGCGCGGGCATGTCGGCGGGCTGGCCGAAGAGGTGGACGGGGACCATGGCCTTGGGCTTGGCGGGCAGATCCTGGCGGGACAAGAGCCTCTCCACCTGGGCCGGGTCCAGGTTGAAGCTGACCGGGTCTATGTCGGCCAGGAGGGGAACCGCGCCCAGGCGCACGATGGAGCCCACGGTGGCGAAGAAGGTAAACGGCGTGGTGATGACCCCATCGCCGGGGCCGATGCCCAGGGCCATGAGGGAGAGCAAAAGGGCGTCGGTGCCCGAGGAGACCCCCAGGGCGTGGGGCAGGCCCAGGTAGGCGGCCAGCTCCTTCTCGGCCTTGGCCACGTGGGGGCCCAGAATGAAGGACTGCTCGCGGAAGACCTGCTGCACGGCCTCCATCACCTCGCCCTCGATGGTGGCGAATTGGGCCTTCAAGTCCAACAAGGGCACGGCGGCGGCGGGGGCTTGACTCATCAGCTTCTCCTTGGGCCATACTGGGCAATGAAGTAAACTAGCCTTGCAACCCCTATGTACCACGGGCGCGGGCTTGTCAAGCCCCGCCTTGAACTTTGAATCACGGGGAGTCCCGGCATGCAACCTGACCAATTGACCGCCCAGATGGAGGAGGTGGCGCGCCTGTTGGCCGCCAGCCAGCGGGTGGTGGCCCTGACCGGGGCGGGCATAAGCGTGGAGAGCGGAATCCCGGCCTTCCGCGGGGCCCAGGGCCTGTGGGACAAGTACGATCCCATCCAGTTCGCCTCCTTGCAGGCCTTCGAGGCCGACCCCGGCCTGGTCTGGGGCATGCTCCTGGAGATGGACGAGCTGGTGCGCCAGGCCCTGCCCAACCCCGCCCATGAGGCCCTGGCCCGCCTGGAGGCCCTGGGCCGCCTGCAAAGCGTGGTGACGCAAAACATAGACGGACTGCACCAGGCCGCCGGCAACCAAAACGTCATCGAGTTCCACGGCTCGGGCCGCCGCCTGCGCTGCCACGCCTGCGGCCGCCTGGTCAGCCGTCTGGAGCTGGACCTGGACAAGCTGCCCCCCCGCTGCGGCTGCGGCGGGGTGGTGCGCCCCGACGTGGTGCTCTTTGGCGAGGAGATTTCCGAGCGCGCCGCCCTGACCGCCTTCGCCCTGTGCCAAGGCTGCCAGGTCATGCTGGTGGTGGGCACCTCGGCCCTGGTGGCTCCGGCCAGCCATCTGCCCCTCTTGGCCAAGGCCCACGGCGCGCAGGTGGTGGAGATCAACCCCGAGCCCACCCCCTTGACCGGCGGCGTCAGCGATTATTCCCTGCGCGCCGGGGCCAGCCAGGCCTTGCCGTCCCTGGTGGAGCAGGTGGCCCGGCTGCTTGAACGGGAGGCCGCCCAGCCGTGAGCCCGCCGCTCAAGATATGCCACGTCATCACCACCACCCGCATGGGCGGGGCCGAGACCCAGCTCTTGCGCTTTCTGCAGGCCTCGGCCGGCCAGCCCTGGCGGCAGAGCGTGGTCTGCCTGGAGCCGGCGGGCGAGCTGGCCCAGGCCATGGCCCAGGCCGGAGCGGCCCTGACCTGCCTGGACCTGCGCCCCAGCCCGGCCGGCCTGCTCCAGGGCCTGGGGCGGCTGCGCGCCTATCTGGCCCGGGAGCAGCCGCAATTGGTGCAGACCTGGATGTATCATGCAGATTTACTGGGACTTTTGGCAGTTCAGCTCCCCCCGCGCCCCGCTGGCCGCCCTCCGGTGATCTGGAGCCTGCGCTGCTCCGACCTGGAGTTCTCGCCCCGGACCCGCGCCCTGGTCTGGCTCTGCGCCCGGCTCTCCCGCCGGCCCTGGGCCATCCTGGCCAACAGCCAGGCCGGGGCCAGTTTCCATGCCAGGCTGGGCTACGCCACCCGCCGCCTGCGGGTGATACCCAACGGCTTCGACACCACGGTTTTCCGCCCCGACCCCCAGGCCCGTGTCCAGACCCGCGCCGAGCTGGGTCTGGAGCCCCAGCACCTGGCCGTCATCCGGGTGGCCCGCCACGACCCCAACAAGGACCTGGAGACCTTCCTGGCCGCCGCCCGCGAGGCGGCCCTGCGCCAGCCTTGCCTGCGCTTCATATTGGTGGGACAGGGCATGAGCCCGGAGAATCCCGCCCTGGCGCCCTGCCAGGAGCCTCCGCTCAGGGGGCTGGTCCAGCTTCTGGGCCGGCGCGAGGACCTGCCCCGCCTGCTGGCCGGCATGGACTTATACCTGCAAAGCTCCAAGAGCGAGGGCCTGCCCGGGGCCTTGGGCGAGGCCATGAGCGCGGGCCTGTGCTGCGTGGCCACCGATGTGGGGGACAGCGCCCTCATGCTGGGGGAAGCCGGCTTCCTGGCCCCGCCGGGCCAGCCCTTCGCCCTGGCCCAGGCCCTGCTTTCCGCCCTGGCCCTGCCCGCTGACCAACGCCTGGCCCTGGGCCTGCGGGCCAGGCGGAACATCGTGGACAACTATGGCCTAGAGGCCCTGGTCCAGGCCCAGGCCCTGCTCTTCGACCAAGCCCTGGGCCTGGACCGGCCCAATCCCCCCCCTACCGACAAGGAGTAGTCCCATGCTCAAGCACGCGCCAGCCGCGCGATTGGCCGCCCTGGCCTGGGGGCTTGTCCTCCTGGCCGCTCTCTCGGGCTGCGCCGGCATCGTCTATACCAACCCTGGCCCCAACC
>CAZLSD010000341.1:0-3490 GCA_964561775.1 uncultured Desulfarculus sp.
CACCTGGGCAAGGACCTGTGGGCCTGCGGGACCTGCGGCGGAGGCGACCTGGTCAAGCTGGCGGCCCTGATCTCCGGCGCCAGCGACGGCGAGGCCCTCAAGGCGCTCAAGCGCCAATACCTGGGGCAAGACCAGGGGCAGCGACCGGATCGCCCGGCCAGGGCCAAATCCGGCGTCTCGGCCAAGCCGGACCTGGTGATGGACGAGCGGGAATGGGCCAAGGCCCAGCCCCTGCCCGAGGCCTGGCTGAAACGGCTGGAGGAGAAACGCGGCTGGTCCCGCCAGGTGATCCAGGAGCACGGCCTGCGGCTGTGGGTCAATGAAAAGGATCGTCTGCGCCCCTACGCTCCCCCCCCCGGCCGGGTGGCCATCCCCATCCGGGACGGTGGCGGCCGCCTGCTAAACGTGCGCCTCTACCTGCCCGGGGCGGCCGAGCACAAAATCTTTAGCTGGTACCAGGGACCCAAGGGCAAGGAGCGGGTCAGCTTCGGCTCCATGCGCCTTTTCCCCAGCCCAGCGCGCTGGCGTCCGGAAACCCTCTGGCTCTGCGAGGGCGAGGCGGATTGCCTGTGCGCGCTGAGCCATGGCCTCAACGCGGCCACCAAGACCGGCGGGGGCAAATCCAGCCTGGAAGGCTGGCTGGACTATTTCAAGGGCCGCGACGTGGTGCTCTGCTACGACGCGGACCAGGTGGGGGCCAAGGGCTCCGAGCGCAACGCCCTGGAGATCGCCAAGGTGGCCAAGCTGGTGCGCGTCATCCAATGGCCTGCTTTCATGCTGCCCCCCGATGGCCAGCTTCCCCCGGATCACGGCCAGGACCTGACCGACTGGTTCGTCACCCACGGCAGGAGCGTCTCCCAGCTCAAGGACTTGCTGGCCTCGGCCAAGGTGGTGGAGGCCAGGGCTGGTCCCGAGGAGGAGCAACCGCTTGATTTCCCCCGCCGCTTTTTTCGGGAGAGCAAGAGCGGGCACCTCAGCTTCAAGCCGGCCCTCTTGGCCAAGGAGATAAGGGAAGAGATGGAGCTAATCACCGACCCGGAGACCGAGCAGCTCTACCGCTGGAACGGCCAGTTCTGGCGGATAACCAAGGAATCCGAGATCACCATGACCGCCCTGCGGAAGCTGGGCATCGAGGCCTCCAGCGCCCGGGCGGCCGACGCCTGCGCCCAGGTCAAGCACCTGTCCCTGCTGCCGGCCGGCGCGGCCTTCCATCCCAACCCGGACCTCATCTGCCTGCGCAACGGAGACTTCAACCTGGCCACCGGCGAGATCACGCCCCACTGCCGGGAGAACTACCTGACCTACCAACTGCCCATCAGCTTCGATCCCCGCACCCCCCTGGCCGCGCCGCGTTGGGACGCCTTCTTGCACGAGTCGCTCCTGCATCCCGAGGCCAAGCCAGAGCTGCAGGAGTTCTGCGGCTACTGCCTGACCCGCGACGTGCGCTACCACAAGGCCCTCATCCTGCAAGGCCCGGGGCGGGACGGCAAGAGCGTGTGCCTGGGGGTGCTGCGCGCCCTGGTGGGCGATGACAACTACTCGGCCGTGGCCCTGGCCCAACTGGAAGACCAGAACTACCGGGCCATGCTCTTCGGCAAGCTCTTGAACGTGGACGCGGATATCGAGGGTCCGGCCTTCTACTCGGGCTACTTCAAGAAGATCACCGGAGGCGACCCGGTGAGCGCGGCCTTCAAGTACGAGCACCCCTTCAACTTCGTGCCCACGGCCAAGATGGCCTTCAGCTGCCAGTCCTTCCCCAAGGTGCTGGACAACTCTCATGGCTTCTACCGCCGGGTGCTGCCCATCAAATTCGAGTTCCACGGCCAGCCTGATCCTCTTCTTTTGGATTCATTGCTGGAGGAGCTGCCGGCCATCTTTGGCTGGGCTTGGGTGGGCCTGACCAGGCTGAGGGCCAGGGGCGAGTTCCATGAGAGTCCCACCACCAAGATGGTGCTGGACGAGTACAGGCGGGCCAACAACCCGGTGCAGGGCTTCGTGGAGGAGGAATGCTCGGTCGAGAAGGTGGAGGGCGAGCTGCCAGAGATGGCCAAGCAGCGGGTCTACGAGGCCTACGCCAGCTACTGCAAGAAGCGGGGTTATTTCCCTTCCAACGAGGTGCACCTGGCCCGGGATCTGCGCCGTATCTTGCCTGGCTTGAAGGACACCACCCACCGCGTGGACGGCAAGAAGGTGCCATATTGGGTTGGTCTGCGCCTGGCGGGGCAGGTCTGAGATGCCCCGCGCTTTTCCCCGCACCCCCTGGCGGATGTTGCCGCCCATCGGGTCTGTGGCCCGTGGTGGGGGTAGTGGTAGGGGTATGGCAGGGGTAAAAACAAGTTACCCCTACCAGATAACCAGGCGTGATGACAAGCTAAAGCACTTGGTGGTCGAGGTGGAAGGGGTAAATCGCCAGGCTACGCGCATGTGCGCCCGCGCCCGCGCGCGTAAGAACAAACCAAGCCATCCCAGCCAAGAGTCTTTTACCTGGTTTTACCCCTTCCACCTCAACCAGGGGAATGATTTCAAGGTGTTAGGCATGGAGTTACCCCGGACTTACCCCGGACTTACCCCTGCCAAGGAGGGTTAACTTGCTTGATTCACGAGATAGTTACCCCTTCCAGGAGCCAAGGCCATGAGCCTGGACCAGCAATTCCCGGAGCTCTTCGCCCTGCATGGCGGGACGCTCCAACCCGGCCCCGGCGAGGGCATGGACCCAGCTTGGGCCGAGGTCCTGGCCACCATCCCCCCAGGTCCGGGCAAGGCCGCGCTGATGGATTTGCTGCTCATCACCGCGCGGCATCCGGTCAAGCTCTGGGGCCAGGAACAGGAGGGCAGTTGGGTCTGCGGCATCGAGGCCGACCCCGCCTGGCTCTCCCACAACCTGGCGCTCTGGGTCAAGGCGCGGAGTCTGTGGGCGCGCTCCCTGGGGGTGCTGGCCAGCCATTGCCGGCAACTCCTGGAGCCCCGGCCTTGACCAGGGCCGGCGGAGCGGGGCGGGCCCGTGAGTCGGCGGGTCCTCCTGGGGCCTCTTCCCTAGCGGTCAAGGAGAACCCCGATAAATCTCTACTGATGGCGGAAAAGAGGAGCTGGAAAAATGGAACCAGCCAAGAAGCCAAGCACCGATAACACCAGCCAGGCAGCGGGGTGGGACCTGCCCAGCCAGGCTCTGGCCGCCTTTGGGCCTGGGTTTCTGGACGCCTCGGCCTGCCAGGCCTGGCTGGCCAGGAGTCTTCACCCCCGGGGCCTGGCCTGCCCCCACTGCCAGGCTGCCTTGCCCCCGGCCAAGGCACCCGTCTTCCTGGCCTTCAAGCGCGTTGCCTGCGATGGCTGCGGCCGGCGCTTCACCGCCGCCAGCGGAACCCTGATGGAGGGCAGCAAGCTCTCCCCCGCCCAGGTGCTGCTGCTGGCCGTGCACCTGGCCCTGGGCACGCCCACGCCCACCATCGCCCGCCTGGCGGGAGTCAGCGGCGAGACGGTGCGCGACTGGCGC
>CAZLSD010000342.1:0-3488 GCA_964561775.1 uncultured Desulfarculus sp.
GGAGGAGAGAGGAGAGAGAGGGGAGGGGCTTTAACTTTTTTTACTGGCGGTCCCGGCTGGCTGACCAGGACCGCCAGTGTTTTTGGCTAGGCGGCGGACTTCTTGCCGCCCTTGCGTTCGTCGATGTCGCCGGGGTACATGACCGCGTCATGGCCGCGTTCGCCGGTGCGGATGCGGACCACCTCGTCCACGGGGTAGATGAAGATGAGTCCGTCGCCGGCCTCGCCGGAGACGCCGGTCTTGGCGGCCTTGACTATGGTGGCCACGCAGTCGTCCACATTGTGCTCGGAGAGCACGATGTTCAGCTGGATCTTGGGCAGCATGTCCACCTGGTAGGAGCCGGAGCGCCCGGAGAGGACGATGCCTCCCTGCCGGCCGTGGCCGCGTATCTCCGCCACGTTCATGCCCATGATGCCGATGGTGCGCAGGGCCTCCTTGACGTCACCCAGCTTGTCTTCCCGGATGATGGCTTCAATCTTCTTCAACATGGCTTTTCTCCTTCCCTTATGAGCCTAAGAGTAGGCCCGCTCGCCATGTTCGCTCAAGTCCAGGCCCACCTCTTCGGCGGGCGCGGAGACCCTAAGCCCCACGATGGCGTCGATTATCTTGGTCAACACGAAGGTCATCACGAAGACGAAGACTATGGTGGTGGCGCAGGCCACGATCTGGGTCCACAACTGGCCGGGATTGCCATAGAAGAGGCCGTCGGCGCCCAGTTCGTTGACGCTCTTGGTGGCCAGGAGGCCAGTCATGAGGGCTCCCGTCAAGCCGCCCATGCCGTGGCAGGCCCAGACATCCAGGGAGTCGTCCAGCTTGTAGGCCTGGCGCAGGCGCATGGCGTAGAAGCTGATGGGAGCGGCCACCGCGCCGATGAGCAGGGCGCCCATGGGGGTGACGAAACCAGCGGCGGGGGTGACGGCCACCAGGCCCACCACCGCGCCGGTGGCGATGCCCAACACGCTGGGCTTGTTGGAGGCCCAACTCACCAGCATCCAAGAGAGGGCGGCGGCGGCGGCGGCGGTGTTGGTGTTGATGAAGGCGTAGGCGGCCAGGCCGTCGGCGGCCAGGGCGCTGCCAGCGTTGAAGCCGAACCAGCCCACCCAGAGCAGGCCAGCGCCCAACACCACGTAGGGAATGTTATGGGCCTCCATGGGGGCGCTGGGATAGCCCTTGCGCGGTCCCAGGGCCAAGGCGAAGGCCAGGGCGCTGAAGCCGGCGGCGATGTGCACCACGGTGCCGCCCGCGAAGTCCAAAGCGCCCATGGTCTTGAGCCAGCCGCCGTCGCCCCACACCCAATGGGCCAGGGGGTCATAGACCAAGGTGGCCCACAGCAGGCTGAAAATCAGGAAGGACTTGAACTTCACCCGGTCAACGATGGTGCCCGTGACGAGCGCGGGGGTGATGACCGCGAACATCATCTGGAAGATGCAGAAAACCAGATGGGGGATGGTCTTGGAGTAGGTGTCAAAGGGCTTGCCGTCCACCCCGGCCAGGCCGGCCCAGGACAGGTCCCCGACGAATCCCTTGATGTCCGGACCAAAGGCCAGCGAGTAGCCGAAAAGCACCCACTGCACGCTGATCAGCCCCATCAAGATGAAGCTCATGTTCAGGGTCGAGAGCACGTTCTTCTTGCGCACCATGCCTCCATAAAAGAAGGCAAGGGCCGGGGCTGTCATCATCAACACCAGGGCGGAGCTGATGAGCACCCAGGCGGTGTCACCGGAGTTGATGGCGCTTGGTTCCATTTTGTGTTCCTCCTGTAAGCTATTGCCACTGGACCAGTATTGGCCCTTCGCTTTTGGTTCGCGCCTCCCGCGCGCAGGCAAGGCGCATCCGGCCATAGAGCAAGTGACATGCCAAGGAGGGCACATAATTGGTAACATCCTGAAAATAAAACAACAAAAATGATAACCCCGCTTGGCGGCCCCTTGAAAAAAGACACGTCAAGGTAGGTTTTAATATGTCCACATCGTCCCAAATTGTAGGGTATTTGGCTGAGGCGGAAAAAACCGTGGGGACAAGAGACTCGTCCGCCTTCCAGGTAGGGTTAGCCTCCGCGGTGTTATGCGCTACGCCCAGGTAAACGTGGTTTTACTTGGGCTCCTGGGCGCGGGACCGCCCGGCAATATGCGGTTAAAATTAATTTTTCCGCATGGCATGGCGTTAACTGGGCATGGTCTCGCCACCTCGGCGCGCCAACGAGGCCTTCAAAATGCGCACCCCGGCCAAGCCGGGGTGCGCGACAATAAAGATGGAGGCCTAAGCCAGTTTCCGTACCCCCGAGGAAAAGGCGGCGCGCCTGGCAAGGGGCGGACCCCCATGGGGCTTGGCCCGCTAACAAGCTGGAGCGCGCCGCCTTTTCCCGCCTAGCCCATGGCGGGCCCTCCGGCTTCGCCGGTGCGGATGCGCATGGCCTCCTCCACCGGCAGCACAAAGAGCACGCCGTCGCCTATCTGCCCGGTGCGGGCGCCCTTGACGATGGCGTCCTTGGCGGCCTGCACGAATTCATCGTTGACTCCGATCTCCAGGCGAACCTTCTTGATTAGATTCACCTCCATCTCCACGCCGCGGTAGGTTTCGGAAAACCCCTTCTGACGGCCTGACCCCACGATATTGGTGACGGACATGTTGAATATCTGGGCCTCATACAGGGCCTGCTTTACTTCGGGCAGCCTCTCGGGCTTTACATAGGCTATGATTAGCTTCATGGGATCTTCTCCTTCCTACCTGGTGGTGAAGATCTGGAAGTCCGAGTAGGCTTCCATACCGTGTTCGTCGATGTCCAGGCCGCGCACTTCCTCTTCCGGGGACACCCGCAGACCCACCGTCGCCTTGATGATGGCGAAGAAGATGGCCATGACCGCGATGGCGAAGACCGCCGCCGCCACCACACCCACGGCCTGCACGCCCAACTGGGTCAGGCCGCCGCCGTGCAGCAGGCCGTCATTGGCCAGGCCCAGTTCCTTCTGACCCCAGATGCCCACGGCCAGGGTGCCCCAGACGCCGTTGAAGGCGTGCACGGGCACGGCGCCCACCGGGTCGTCGATGTGCAGCTTGTCCAAGAAGGCCACGCCGCCCACCACCAGCACGCCGGCTATGGCGCCGATGACGATGGAGGCCGAAGGGGAGACATAGGCGCAGGGCGCGGTGATGGCCACCAGGCCGGCCAGTATGCCGTTCATGGTCATGGATACGTCGGGCTTGCCGTAGGCCAGCCACACGGTGGCCATGGCCAAAAGGCCGCCAGCCGCCGCCGCCAGGTTGGTGTTGACCGCTATGAGGCCGATGGCCTCCAGGTTGGCGCCGGTGGCGCCGACGGTGGAGCCGGGGTTGAACCCGAACCAGCCGAACCACAGGACGAAGACGCCAATGGCCGCCAGGGAGATGTTATGGCCGGTGATGGCCTTGGACTTGCCGTCGGGACCGTACTTGCCGATGCGGGGGCCCAGCATGATGGCGCCCACCAGGGCCATCCAGCCACCCACGCT
>CAZLSD010000343.1:0-3465 GCA_964561775.1 uncultured Desulfarculus sp.
TGCTCAACCCTCTGGTGACGGCCTTGCAGGCCTGCCCCCCGGTGGTCTGGATATCCCTGGCCATGGTCTGGGCCGGCGCCGGCTCCCTGGTGCCCATGCTGGCGGTGCTGGCCGCCACCCTGCCCCCGCTCTTTGTCAACGTGACCCAGGGCGTGCTGGCCCTGGACCCGCGCCTGGCCGCCATGAGCAGGCTCTTCGCGGTGCCCGCCCACGTTCGTTTGGCGCGCCTGCTCCTGCCCGCCGTGCGCCCCTATTGGCTGGCCGGCTTCTCCACCACCCTGGCCTCCGGTTGGAAGGTGGCGGCGGTGGCCGAGTTCTTGGGCAGCCACGACGGGGTGGGCAGCCGCATCTTTTGGGCCTATCGCCGACTGGACATGGCCGAGCTTTTCGCCTGGGCCTTGGCCCTGGTCATCATGGGCCTGATCCTGGAGATGGGCCTGGTGAACCCCCTGCGCCAGCTGGCCCGGCAGGATAGCGCGGCGGCGGAAAGGCTAGGATCGTGATCACCCTGCGGGAGGTTCGCAAGTCCATCAAGGGCCGCCTCATCATCGCGCAAGCCAGCCTCAGCCTGGAGGCGGGGCGGCTCTGCTGCCTCAGCGGCCCTTCCGGCGCGGGCAAGACCACCCTGCTGGAGATCATGGCCGGGATGCAGGCGGCGGATTCCGGCCGCGTGGAGCGGGGAGGGCCGGCAGCGCTGGCCTTTCAGGACGATCTGCTGCTCGATTGGCTGGACGCGGCGGGCAACCTGGAATACGCCCTGGCCGCCGCGCCCAGCGCCCAGCGCCGGGAGCGGGCGCGGGAGTGGCTGGGCCGCCTGGGTTTGCCCCCCGGCCTGCGCCCCGGGGCCATGAGCGGGGGCATGCGCCGTCGCCTGAACCTGGCCCGGGCCTTCGCCCTGCAACGGCCCTTGCTGCTCTTGGACGAGCCCTTCGCCTTCTTGGACCTGGATTGGCAAAGGCGGGTGGCCGCCCTGATGGCCGAGGCGGCCGGCAAGGGGGCCGCGGTCTTCGTGGTCAGCCACCAGATGGAGGCCCTGGCCGGGCTGGACTGCCTGGTCCTGGAAGCCGGGGAGCTGCCCCTGCGCTTGCAAGGCTGGATCGCCCCATAGCCCGGCCAGGCTTGCCCCTGGCCCCGCCCTATGCTAGATTTGTCCGACTATGACCCGCCGTGGCCAGCCAGACGCCCATTACCGCCGGGCCAAGGAAGAGGGCTTCGCCGCCCGCTCCGTGTACAAGCTGGAGGAGATGGACCGGCGCTACGGGCTCCTGGCCGCGCGCCAGCGCGTGCTGGACCTGGGCTGCCATCCCGGTTCCTGGCTGCAATACGCCGCCGCCCGGGTGGGGCCGCAAGGTCTGGTGGTGGGCGTGGACATCCAGCCGCCCGGCGTGGAGTTGGCGGCCTGGGTCCGTTTTGTCCAGGCCGACGTGCTGGAGCTGGGGGTGGAGGAGCTTAAGGCCTTCGCCCCGGAGTATGACCTGGTCCTGAGCGACGTGGCCCCGCGCACCACCGGGGTCATGGTGCGCGACATGGCCCGCAGCGCCGAGTTGACCGCCAAGGCCCTGGACCTGGCCTTGGCCCTGCTCAAGCCCGGCGGCTCCCTGGTGGCCAAGGTCTACTTCGGCCCCGAGGTGGAGGGCCTCATTCGCCGGGTAAAGGCCGCCTTCAGCCTGGGCAAGGCCCACAAGCCCGAGGCCAGCCGCGCGGCCAGCAAGGAGATCTTCATCCTGGGACGGGGGCTCAAGCCCTCGGCCCGGGCCATGTAGCTTTTGACCTTCGCCTAGGGGAGATGTTATGTCCGGTCACTCCAAATGGAGCACCATCAAACGCAAGAAGGGCGCGGCCGACGCCAAGCGGGGCCAGGTCTTCACCCGTCTCATCCGTGAAATCACCGTGGCGGCCAAGTTCGGCGGCGGCGATCCCGACGGCAACCCGCGCCTGCGCACCGCCATCGACGCGGCCAAGGCCGAGAACATGCCCAAGGACAACATCGACCGCGCCATCAAGAAGGGCACCGGCGAGTTGGAGGGCGTGAGCTACGAGGAGATCACCTACGAGGCCTACGCCCCCGGCGGGGTGGCCATGCTCATCGAGGTCATGACCGACAACAAGAACCGCACCGCCGCCGACGTGCGCCACATCCTTAGCAAGCGCGGCGGCTCCCTGGCCAAGGCCGGCTCGGTGGCCTATCTCTTCGAGGGCAAGGGCGTCTTCACCGTGGACAAGGACGGGGTGGACGAGGAAAAGCTCATGGAGATCGCCCTGGAGGCCGGGGCCGAGGACGTCAAAGACGAGGAAGACGTCTTCGAGGTGCACTGCGCCCCCACCGACTTCAACACCGTGAGCCTGGCTCTGGAGAAGGCCGGCATCAAGCCCAGCGCCTCCGAGGTCACCAAGCTGCCCAGCACCACCGTGGCCGTCACCGACGCCGGCGAGGCCGGCCGGGTGCTCAAGCTCATGGACGCCCTGGACGAGTGCGACGACGTGCAACAGGTCTTCGCCAACTTCGACATCAACGACGAGCTGCTGGCCACCCTGGAGCTTTAGCTTGCCTTTGCCGGTGGGGCAGGGAGGCCGGGTGCTGGGCATCGACCCCGGCTCCCAGCGCACCGGCTGGGGCGTGGTGGAGCCTGGCCCCCAGGGCCGGGGGCTTTCCCTGGTGGCCTGCGGGGCCTTGAGCCCCCCCAGCCGCGCACCCTATCCCGAGCGCCTGGCCGCCATCTTCAGCGGCCTGGGCCAGGTCATCGCCCAGCACCAGCCCTCCGCCATGGCCGTGGAGGGCGTCTTCTCGGCCAAGAACGCCCGCACCGCCCTGCTCCTGGGCCAGGCCCGCGGCGTGGCCATCCTGGCCGGAGCCCTGGCCGGCCTGCCCCTCTACGAATACCCCCCCGCCCAGGTCAAGATGGCCCTGGTGGGCGGAGGCCGCGCCGAAAAAGCCCAGGTGCGGGTCATGGTGGAGGCCCTCTTGGGCCAGACCCTATCGGCCAGCCACAGCCAGGACGTGAGCGACGCCCTGGCCGTGGCCATCTGCCACGCCCACGCCCAGACCCTGACCAACCGCCTGCCACCTGCCAGCCGGAGAACCAGATGATCGCGCGCTTGAAGGGCATCCTGGCCGAGAAGCGCCCCGACCACGTGGTGGTGGACGTGGGCGGGGTGGGCTATAGGGTCTTCGTCAGCCTCTCCACCTTCTATGTGCTGCCCGAGACCGGCTCTTTAGTGACCCTGCTCATAAACACCGTGGTGCGCGAGGACGCCATCCTGCTCTATGGCTTCGCCAGCGAGGCCGAGCGCCAGGCCTTCAACGCCCTCTTGGCCGTCACCGGGGTGGGGCCCAAGCTGGCCCAGGGCATCTTGAGCGGCATCGGGGCCGACGACCTCTGGGTGGCCATCCGCTCCCGCGACGATGGCCGCCTGACCAAGATACCCGGCGTGGGCAAGAAGACCGCCGCCCGTATGGTGGTGGAG
>CAZLSD010000344.1:0-3457 GCA_964561775.1 uncultured Desulfarculus sp.
GATGCCCGCTTGACTCTGTTGACAAGAAACACGGTTGCTAAAAAGGCGAGGGGGGCGGCGCGGACCTTGCCGTGCTTGTGCTGGGCGGGTTGGCGAAAGCGTAACCCGCCGTCTTCTTGAGCGGCGGGGAACAAAATAGGGGCAAGAATTACCCCGGCCATCGTTTTTCGGGCCAGCCCGGACAACTTGTTGTCCGGGCGCCCTTGGGCGCAAGCGGTTGTCTTCCTGCCTGGTCAGCTAAACCTGACCCGCCGTCCCCTCTGTCAGAACAGGCTTATCAGCATGCGGGTCGCCACCAGATAGAGCAGCACGGCGAAGATCTTCTTGACCTTGGCCGGGGGCAGGGCGTGGGCCAGCCTGGCCCCCAAGGGCGCGGTCAGCACGCTCAAGACCGCCACCCCGGCCATGGCCGGCAGATAGACAAAGCCCAGGCTGGCCTGGGGCAGGCCGGCCAATCCCCAACCGCCGGCGATGTAGCCCGCCGCCCCGGCCAGGGCGATGGGCAGCCCTATGGCGGCCGAGGTGCCGATGGCCTGGATCACCGGCACGTTGCACCAGAGCATGAAAGGCACGCTGATGGTGCCTCCCCCGATGCCCACCCAGGAGCTGATGGTGCCGATGAACAGCCCCGCCCCCAGGAAGCCGGCCCAGCCCGGCAGCTGGCGGCTGGCCTTGGGCTTGATGTTCATGAGCATCTGGGTGGCCACGTAATAAAGAAACACCACGAAGAAGCCCTTCAAAAAGCGGCTGGAGAGATAGGCAGCCAGCCAGGATCCCGCGAAGGTGCCCGCCACGATGCCCGGACTGATGGACAGCACGATGCGCCAGATGACCGCGCCCCGGGCGTGGTGGGCGCGCAGGCTGCTGATGGAGGTGAAGATGATGGTGGCCAGCGAGGTGCCCAGGGCCTGGTGCAGGATGTAGGCCTCGCTCATGCCCTGGGCCGGCAGGATGAAGGCCAGGGCCGGCACTATGACCAGCCCGCCGCCCACCCCCAAAAGACCGGCCAGGAGACCGGCCACCACCCCCACCGCCGCGTAGAGCAACCAGAACTGCAAATCGTCCATAACCCACCGCCAAGATGAACAGGCAAGATGGCCAATGCGCCCATTTCGTTGAGGCTGGCGCTCTTCGTCAACTTTGACGCCGGTCGGACCAAATTACAACAGAGGCGGCGCTTGAGTTTTTTCCGTGGCGGGGCCGGCGGCGGGAGGACCGGGCAGTTGGTTATCCAAAAAGCCGATATCAAACGGCGGCAAAATCGGTTTTTGGTATTTGACTTTGCCCTACTATTATCTAGACTATGACCACAAAATAACAATAAAAACCGCTAATTATCGGGAAAAGTCGATTCAGGGCGGGCGGTGTCATTGAAAATTAAAATACTAGAGCGGATAACAGCCGCGCCCTGGCCGGAACGCCTGCCCTCTTGGGGTCTGGCCCTGGTCTTCATCTGGGCCGGCATGGCCAAGCTGAGCGACGTGCGCTCATTCGCCAGGGTTATCTCCCAATACAACCTGGCCCCGGATTGGGCCCTGGCCCCGCTGGCGCTGGGCATGCCCCTGCTGGAGATCCTGGCTGGCCTGGGGCTTATCCTGGGGGTGCGGGGCAGCCTGGGGATCATCACCGGCATGCTGCTCATGTTCGCCGGGGTGCTTTGGTTCGGCATCCTGCAAGGGCTCAGCGTCGATTGCGGCTGCTTCTCGGCGGCGGAGCAGGCCGAGCACGACGGCCTGCGCTGGGCCTTGACCCGCGACCTGGTCATGCTGGGCGCGGCGGCCTTTTTGTATTGGCGGCGTTGGCGGCGGCAGAGGCCCTTGTTGGAGGCCATGCCAGCGCCGGGCCTTGATTTTGATTCCGGCACAACTTGAGGAGGTTTTAAGGAGATGAAGAGCAAGAAAACCCTGGCCCTGCTGCTCAGCCTGGCCCTGTGTGTGGTGTTGTCGTCCTCGGCCTGGGCCTTCGGGGTCAAGGAGCTGGAAAACGAGAAGATGGTGGTCAACTTCTACAACGAGGTCGTGCGCGGCGGCTACAAAGTCGTCGACACCGCCCAGTTGAAGAAGTGGATGGACGAGAAGAAGCCCATGCTCGTCCTGGACACCATGCCCTACGAGGACAGCTACAAGAAGGAGCATGTCCCCGGGGCCAAGCAGATCGAGTTCCCCATCCCCGAGCTGACCACCCTGGACGAGGCCAAGAAGGCCGAGCTGGAGAAGCTCCTGGGTCCGGACAAGTCCGCCCTGGTCGTCTTCTACTGCGGTTTCCCCAAGTGCACCCGCAGCCACAACGGGGCCATGTGGGCGGTCAAGCTGGGCTATACCAACATCTACCGCTACCCCGGCGGCATCAAGGGCTGGGACGAGGCCGGCTTCCCGGTGGACAAGGTCAAGTAGACAGCGCCCTTTTTACGGCGCTCCCAGGCCCCGGCCAGTCAGGCCGGGGCCTTTTCTTCGCCCCCGCCCCGCGTTGCGCCTGTTTCCCGCCTGGGCTATAGTAAACAATTCCCGCTGGCTGCCCTGGCCAACCTCACCGCGCGGGATAATAAGGGAGCAAGCCCATGGAGGCCCCGGCCAATCTGGCGGAGTTCATCGCGGCCCTGGAGAGCCGGGGCCAGCTCAAGCGCATAAGCGAGCCGGTGGACCCCCGCCTGGAGATCACCGCGCTGACCGACCCGGTCATGAAGAGCGCTGGCCCGGCGCTCCTCTTCGAGAAGGTCAAGGGCGCGGACTGCCCCCTGGCCATCAATCTGTTCGGCAGCCGCTCGCGCATGTCCCTGGCCCTGGGCGTGGACGACCTGGAGAGCATCGCCCAGCGCCTGCGCGGGCTCATGGAGATGAGCCTGCCCCAGGGCCTGTGGGCCAAGCTCATGACCGCCTTGCCCAAACTCAAGGAACTGGCCGCCTTCGGACCCCGCCAGGTCAAGGACGCTCCCTGCCAGGAGCTGGTGCTCACGGGCGATCAAGTCAACCTGGACATACTGCCCATCCTGACCTGCTGGCCCGAGGACGCCGGTCCCTTCATAACCCTGCCCCAGGTCATCACCGCCGACCCCCGCACGGGCAAGCAGAACCGGGGCATGTACCGCCTGCAAAAGTTCGACGCCCAGACCACCGGCATGCACTGGCACCGCCACAAGGGCGGGGCGGCCCATTACCGCGCGGCCAAGGAGCTGGGCCAGCGCCTGCCCGTGGCCGTGGCCATCGGCGGGCCGCCCGCGGCCATCTACGCCGCCTGCGCGCCGTTCCCGGAGCACCTGGACGAGGCCATGCTCACCGGCTTCTTGATGGGCAAGCCGCTCAAGGTGGTCAAGGCCCTGACCAGCGACCTGCTGGTGCCCGCCGAGGCCGAGGTGGTGCTGGAAGGCTATGTGGACCCGGCCGAGCCCTGGCGGGTGGAAGGCCCCTTTGGCGACCACACCGGCTATTACTCCCTGGCCGACGACTACCCGGTCTTCCAC
>CAZLSD010000345.1:0-3451 GCA_964561775.1 uncultured Desulfarculus sp.
CCCCAACCTCGCCACCTGCGCGGCCCGCCCGGTTCACATGCGCTACCAGCCCGGGTTTTTCAGGCCTCGGCCTCCTTGGCCGCCGTGTGGAACATTTGCATGGCCTGGGCCAGCCCTTGGGTCAGCGCCGCCTCCAGGCACTGAGCGCCCCGGCTGACCGCCCGGGCCATCTCCTCGCGCTGGTCGGCATAGAAGCCGCTCAGCACGAAATCCTCGATGGCCTCGCCAAAACGGGGGCGGCCTATGCCCACCTTGAGCCTGACGAAGCGGTCGGAGCCCAGGCTGCCTATGAGCGAGGCCACGCCCTTGTGCCCTGCCGCGCCGCCCTTGACGGCCAGCTTGAGCTGGCCGGGGGCCAGGTCCAGGTCGTCGTGCGCCACCAGCAGATGTTCGGGGCCCAGCCCGAAGTAATCCAATATGGCGCGCCCGGCCTGGCCGCTTAGGTTCATGTAGGTCTGGGGCAGGGCCAGGACCAGTTTGCGTCCAGCCAGACGCCCTTCGCCCCAGCGGCTCTGGAAGCCGCTCTTGCCCAGACCCAGGCCCAGGCTGGAGGCAAAAGCCTCCACCACCATGAACCCCAGGTTGTGCCTGGTGGCGCTATAGCGCGGCCCGGGATTGCCCAGGCCCAGCACCACCAGCGTCCCCGCGGGCAACTGGTGTTGCCCCGCCACGGGGGCCTACTTCTTGCCCTTGCCGCCCTTGCCCTTGGCGGCCTTGGCGTCGGCCTCGGCCGGGGCTTCCTCAATCTTGACCGGCGCGCTGACCGACGCCAGGGTGAAGTTCTCGGCGTAGACCATCTCCACTCCCTCGGGCAGGGGAGCGTCGGCCACGTGCATGGTCTGGCCGGTGCCCAGGCCGCTGATGTCCACCGCCAGCACGCTGGGTATGAGATCGACGCGGCCGCGCAGATGCACCCGGTGGGCCGAGATTTTCAGCTCGCCGCCCACGGTCACGCCCTGGGGCTGTCCCTTGAACTCCAAGGGGATCTCCAGGGTCACCTTCTGCTCGGGTTTCAGCTCCAGGAAGTCCAGGTGCAGGGCCTTGCGTCCCATGTGGTCGTGCTGCAGCTCTTGCAGCAGGGCCAGGCGGGGGGGCTGATCCTCTATGCTCAGGGCGAGGAAGGCCGTGTCGCCGGAGATCTGGCGCTGGAGCTTGATCAGGTCGGCGGCCGACACCGACAGGCTGGTGGCCGGGCTTCCCGATCCGTAGATGACCGCGGGAACCTGGCCGGCCGCGCGCAGTTTACGCGCCAGGCCCTTGCCGGTGCCCTCGCGCAGGGTAGCTGCCAGAGGAATCTGTTCCATGATGAAAGTCGCCTCCATCCGTCCCAAGGGGGCCCCGGGGCGGCAAAGTCAAGAGACTATAAAGCAGTTTTTTCCAAAAGGCAAAGGTTTTCCCAACCCTGCCCCCTTAGCCCGGGCTCTGGGATAACCAAACGATTTGCCAAAGTTGCCCTATAATACCAGCCCAGCGCCGGGGGGCAAGGCCCGCCCGTCCCCAGGCCAAATCCCGCGCTTGCCGCCGGTCCATGCCCCTCGCCCCAGCGGGGCGGGCCAGGAAAAAACAACAGGGCGGGGGCCGCCCGCCCTGTCACGTCCCGCCTCGTCCTTGAAGGGTCTAGACGAAGAGCGAGCTGACCGAGTCCTCCATGTGGATGCGCCGGATGGCCTCGCCCAGCAGCTTGGCCACGGACAGGCCGATGATCTTGCCCGAGGCCAGGGCCTGGTCGTTCAAGGCGATGGAGTTGGTCACGATGACCTTGGAGATGGGGCTCTCCTTGATGCGGGTGATGGCCGGGCCGGAGAGCACGGCATGGGTGGCGCAGGCCCAGACCTCGGCCGCCCCGGCATTGGTCAAGGCGCGCGCCGCCTCGGTCAGGGTGCCGGCGGTGTCGATCATGTCGTCCACCACCACGGCCAGCTTGTTCTCCACGTTGCCGATGATGTGCATGGCCTGGGCCACGTTGGCCGCCTCGCGCCTTTTGTCGATGATGGCCAGGCCGGCTTGCAGGCGCTTGGCCACGGCGCGGGCCCGCTCCACGCCGCCGGCGTCGGGGCTGACGATGACCGCCTCCACGGAGAGATGCTTGCGCAGGTAGTCCAAGATCACCGGCGCGGCGAAAAGGTGGTCCACCGGGATGTTGAAGAAGCCGCCGATCTGGGCCGCGTGCAGGTCCAGGGTCAGCACCCGCTTGGCCCCCGCGGCGGTGATGAGATCGGCCACCAGCTTGGCGCTGATGGGCACCCGGGGGGCCACCTTGCGGTCCTGGCGGGCATAGCCGTAGTAGGGAATCACCGCCGTGATGCGCCGGGCGCTGGCCCGCCTGAAGGCGTCCAGCATGATGAGCAGCTCCATCAGGTGGTCGTTGACCGGCATGGACGTGGGCTGGATCATGTAGACGTCGGCCCCGCGCACGTTCTCGCCCAACTCCACGAAGATCTCGCCGTCGCTGAAGCGCCGCACCATGGCCTGGCTGAGAGGCAGGTGCAGGTACTGGCAGATCTCCTCGGCCAGGAGAGGGTTGGCGTTGCCCGTGAATACCTTTAGCTTGTCGAACATGGTCTAGCTTCACCTGATGGGGGAATCTGGAATGAGACGCGCGCCGAAGCCGGCGGGGCGCGAATTGGCTGGGGCGGCAGGATTCGAACCTGCGAATGCGGGTTCCAAAGACCCGTGTCTTACCGCTTGACGACGCCCCAACAATATTCGGCGTTATTTTACCTTAGGGCATGTCGTCGCTCACCGGAACCTGTCCCGAACTCATCACCCGGTCGTACTCGCCCAGCACCTTCTCCTCGATCTGACGCCTGGTCTCGCTGTTGAGGGGATGGGCGATGTCTTGGTAGTTGCCGTCCTTGCGCCGCTTGCTGGGCATGGCCACGAAAAGCCCCTTGTTGCCCATGATGACCTTGAGGTCACGCACCAGAAAGCACTGATCGAGCGTTATGGTCGCATAGGCCTTGAGACGATCCTCGTCCACGGGAAAGACCCTTACCTCCGAGACCTCCATTGTCGCCCCCTCGCCGGATGGTCAAGCCTCGATGCCGCGGCAGGCTCTTACCCACCAGGGCACTCCCCGGACAAGCCGGGCGGCGGCCTCGGCCGCGGCCTCTCCATCCTCGAAGAGGCCAAACACCGTGGGCCCGCTGCCCGTCATCTGGGCGTGCCAGGCGCCAACCTCCAGCAAAGCCTGTTTGACCTCGGCCAACTGGGGATGGGCGGCCAGGGTGACCGGCTCCAAGTCGTTGGCCAGGGCGCTCCGCCAAGAGGGAGAGCCAAGTGCAAGACAACCCATTCTAGTGCGGGGGCCGGTGCTTGTCCATGATAAATCCAATTGGCGGTAAACCCAGGCCGTGGACACCGCGAAGCCCGGATTGACCAGCACGTAGTGCAGCAAGGGAAACTCCGGCCAGGGCCGGGCCAGCTCGCCCACCCCGCGGCACAGGCACGT
>CAZLSD010000346.1:0-3441 GCA_964561775.1 uncultured Desulfarculus sp.
TCCGCCTCCCCCGCCGCCAGGGCCGTAGACCTTGACGTAGACCCTCCTGACCCAGCTTGGGCAGTCCGCGCCTTGGGTGAACGTGTACGTGCCAGGGGTGGAATATGTGACGCCGTCCACCAGGCCAGCGTAATCGCTGGGGGTCAGCAGCACGAAATTGACGCCGTCATACTTGATCAGATAGACGCCGCCGGCGCGGATCTGGCCATAGAGAGGATCATCACCATTAGCCAGCTTGATGCTCTTCGCGCCCAAGTTGGAGATATTGACCGTGCTGGCCCCATAGTTCAGGTGCGCCGCCTTAAAGAAGAAGTTGCGGTCGCTGCCGTAGGCGCTCAAGGCCGGGCTGGGGGTCAGGACATACACCCCATTGGTGGAACCGGTGTCTTCCAGCAGCTCGTCAGCGCCCAGCACCCTGCCCCCGCTGGTCAACTGGGTCACCGCGCCGTTTTCTTCCGCGCGGTGGAACAGCTCCTTGTGCCCACCGATGGTCTTGGCATAGAGGGCGCACTCCCCGGCCGCCGTGGCGGGGTCCGCTGACGCGGCGGGGAATCTCCTTATGGCCGGCAGGCCTGGGTTGCTGGCGCTGATGATGCCGGTCAGGGCTTCGTCCAGGCTGGCGTCCAGCACTTCATGCCCCAAGGCCACCGTGGTCAGGCCGGTTTCCAGGTCATAGTCAGCGCTGGCCACGAAGCTTATGACGTGGCCGGTGCTTATATGCGCCCGCACGGCGCGGCCAACTTGAAACACCTCCGTCAGGTCCGCCGGCACGCTGAAGGAGCTGGCGCTCACGTAGGTGGGCGACCAGGAGGAGCCCAGCCACTCGCTTACCGAAAGCGTGGCCCCGTTGAACATGGCGAACAGCTCGGCGTCGTTTTGCAGTAATGCATAGAGCGCGTCGCGGCCTGTGCTCTTGGCGTTGAAGGTGTTGGGCGTGCTCATCAGTTCCTTCCCAGGGAAACCACGTTTAGGGAAACCGGCCCCAGGAACACGGGCGCGCCCCCGGGGCGCAGCCGCAGTCCCACCTGAATCAGCTTGGCGTTGAAATGAAGATTCTGGGCCTGGAGCCGGTTGCTGGTGGACCCCACCGGATAGTCCCAGTGCTCGACTATGATGCTGCCCAACTCACCCACGGCCACGTCGTCATCAAGAGGGACCAGAACCTTGCGGGTGAGCGCCGGCGCCTCGACCTTGCCGTAATCGGTGCGGATCATCACCTGGCCGCTGGCCCCCATGCGGGCCGAGAGCTGGTAGACCAGCCAGTCCAGCTCCTTGGCGGCGCCTGGCGTGTCGAAGCTGCGCATGGGACCCCAGAGCTCGGCCTCGAAACCCTGGCCGGTGTCCGTGGAGTCGAACCAGCCGTCACGGCCGCCCACGCCATCGTCCAGGGCGTAGAGATACCCCCCGCTGCCTATGAAAGTGGTTCCGTCCTGGTGGTTGAACATGGTGGGGCTGAGCCCTGCCCAACGCCAGTAGGTCCAGCCCCTAAGCAGGGCTGAATAGGCCAGGCTGTAGTCAGCGCCAGCCAACTGGAGCAGGTACACGTCTCGCTCGCGGTCATAGGTGGCAAAGGCCCCCGCCGCGCCCTCGGGCGTGATCAGGTTGGCCACGTCCACGCTGGCGGGGTACTTGCGCACGTCGCCGAAGCCGCCGCCCTGGATGCCCTCCACCGCCAAGAGGGCGTCGTTGTCCAGCATCAGGATGTTATTGCCTATCTCGGCCAGGGAGTCGCCGCAGGCCGCGCCCTCGTTATTGAAGACGGCCTTGACCTTCAGGTCGCCGCTGTCCGGATCGGGGTTGGAGCCGGTCACCGCGTGCAGCGATTGGTTGGCCCCGCCCTTGCTCACGTACAGGTCCCAGAAGTAGCGCACTATGCCGTTGATTTCCCCGCCGTCGTGGCGGGCCACCCCGATGTAGCCGGCCGAGCCGCCCTGGTATAGCTTGTTGCCCCAGTTATAGAGGTCATTGAAATAGTTGTAGTAAAGATAGGAGCGCTCGGCCGCGCTCTCCCCTGCCCCGCCGCACCAGATGCGCTCGTAGTTGGCCTTGCCCACCAAGGCCTTGGGCGACAGGCCCGGCCCCAGGGTCATCATGGGATTCTTGCTGGCGTCCACCGCCGACCAGGTGGAGCCGGTGCAGGTGATGGCCTGTCCGCCGCTGGCCGCGCTCTTGTAGTGCAGGTTGACCTTGTTGCTGGCGTCGCCCCCGCTGTACTCCACCACCACGATCACCGTGGAGCCAGCCTGGGCCTGGTGGGGTGTGTCCGCCTCCAGGCTCTGTTGGGACATGGTGGTGGCCAGCTCGCTCACGTCCAGATTTTCGCTGGTGGCCAGCAGGCTGGAGCCGTCCTCGCTGAATATCTTGGCCACCGCGTTGCCGGTGGGCGAGCCGGTCTTGGAGAGGTAGGCCTTGACCGAGCTTAGAGGGACCGTTCCCGGCCCCCAATCTTCCAGGGTTGTCTTGAACCCGGCCCTGGTGATGGAGCCGCTGTACAGGCTTATGCTGCCGTCGCTGGTGGTGGGGTCCTCGCCCAGCAGGTCCGCCATGAAGCCGGCCGTGTCCCAGACCACGTTGTGGGCGTGGGCGCTTTGGGGGTCCACGGTCTCTAAGTACCCGCCGTCCATGACCAGGCAGTAGCCCAGGTATTCCAGCAGGGAGGGCTTGGCCGCCACCTCGCCTATGAGCTGGGGCTGGCCGCTGCTGTCCAGGTGATAGATATGGGCGTCGCTGGCCAGATAATCCACGCCAGCCAGGCGCAGGTGGGCCAGCACCTGCTCGCCCTCCGGCAGGGCCGCCGTGCTCAAGCGGCGCGTGCCCGGCCTGGTGCGGGCCTTGACGCTCAGCTCGTCCCGCTCATCCTCGGCCGCCACCAAGAGCACGTTGCTGGCGTAGGCCAGCTTGTTGGTGGGCAACAGCCAGGGCTCCACCGTGGTGCGCATGCCCGCGGCGGGCAAGAAGTTGTAGGCCTTGGTGCTGGAGTGCTTGAGGGAGGCCTTCATCTACCTGCCCGTCCAGCAGTCCCCGCCGGTGGCCACCGGGGCCAGGTCCAAGGGCTGAAGGTTGTCCAGGCCCACCAGGCTGGCGGCCTGGTCCTTGCACAGCTTCCACAGGCCCTGCTCCACCGTGGTGTCATACTCGTTGCGGTTGGCGCAGGCGAAAGTCACGAAGGCCCTGAAGGTTTCTCCGAAGGCCCGGCTCAGGGGGATTTCCTGGGCCAACTGGTCGGCGGCCGCCTCTTCCAGCTCCTCATCGGTGGCCCCGCTGGGCTCGGCCAAAAGAACGAAGGCGGGCATGGCCGCGTAGTGCAGGGTCAGCACGTGGGCGCTGGCCGGCGTGGGCGTCAGGTGCAGGGTGGGCGCGCCCGTGGCCCCGCCCATGAGGTAGTAACCGGTAGGCACGCCGCCGCCCTGGTAGCGGCTCTTGCCCGCCACCAGGCCTAGG
>CAZLSD010000347.1:0-1602 GCA_964561775.1 uncultured Desulfarculus sp.
TAGGGATAGATGCCGCGCAGGCGCAAGGCCGCCGCCACCCGCTGGATGCCCAGCATGAGGGCGGCGGTGCGCATGTGCACCTGGTGCTTCTGGGCCAGGGCATAGACCTCCTGGAAGGCCTGGCCCATGATGCGCCCCAGCCGCTCCTGGATCTCCTCCTCGCTCCAGAGCAGGTTTTGCAGGTTCTGCACCCACTCGAAATACGACACCGTGACCCCGCCCGCGTTGGCCAGGATGTCCGGCGCCACGAAGACGCCCCGGCTGGCCAGGATGTCGTCGGCCTGGCAGGTGGTGGGGCCGTTGGCTCCCTCGGCGATGACCTTGGCCTGGACGCGGGGCGCGTTGTCGCAGTCTATCACCCCGCCCAGGGCCGCCGGAACCAGCACCTCGCACTCCAGCTCCAGCAGCTCGGCGTTTCCGATCTCCTCGCCCGCGATGTGCTCCTTCAAGAAACACCGGTAGCGGTTCTTGCAGTCCAGGGCCGCCTCCACGTCCAGGCCCCGGGCGTTATAAATGCCGCCCCTAGAGTCGCTCATGGCGATGACCCGCGCCCCGGCCGCGGCGAACAGCCGCGCCGCCACCCCGCCCACGTTGCCCGCGCCCTGGATGGCCACCCGCGCCCCGGCCAGGGCAAGGCCCAGCTTGGCCAGGGCCAGGGACGTGGTGATGAAGACCCCCCGGCCGGTGGCCTCGAAGCGCCCCAGGGAGCCGCCCAGCTCCAGGGGCTTGCCCGTCACCACCCCCGGCACGGTGTGCCCCTTCAAAATGCTGTAGGTGTCCATGATCCAGGCCATCACCATGGGATTGGTGTAGACGTCCGGGGCGGGGATGTCGCGCTCCGGCCCGATGAAGGTGGAGATCTCCCAGGTGAAGCGCCGGGTCATGTTCTCCAGCTCGCGCCCGCTCATGGCCTTGGGGTCGCACTGCACCCCGCCCTTGGCCCCGCCAAAGGGGATGTTCACCACCGCCGACTTCCAGGTCATCCACATGGCCAGGGCGCGCACCTCGTCTATGTCCACCTCGGGGTGATAGCGGATGCCGCCCTTGTAGGGGCCCCGGGTGTCGTTGTGCTGCACCCGGTAGCCGGTGAAGATGCGCACCTGCCCGTCGTCCATGCGCACGGGAAAATGCACCGTCACTTCCTTTTCCGTGGCCGTCAGCTTGGCCAGGATGCCGGGGTCGATATCCAGGTGGGCCGCCGCCTGCTCCACCTGGGTCAGGGCCATCTGATGGGCGTTCTGCTTGGCCGGGGTGTCCCGCATGCTGTCTCCTTGCCGCCTGTCTTTAACTGTCCTGGCTTAGTTGCCGCACCATCAGCCCCAACGCCTGAAGATGGGACTTCTCCTCCTGGCCCAGCTCCAAGAGCGCCTGGCGCGCCGCCTGATCGCCCGCCTTGCGATATAGGCGCAGGTACAGGTCCAGGGCCTGGGCCTCGATGTACATGGCCACCTCCACCGCCATCAGGGCGTCCAGGCGCTCTGGGCGGTAGCTGGCCAGGGCCTCTTCCACCCTCTGCCCGCCCTCCATCACCTGGGAACTGGCCGCCGCGCTCCAGGCCTCCCTGTCCTCATGGGGCGGCGGTCCGGCCAGATACAAGGCCCA
>CAZLSD010000347.1:1702-3407 GCA_964561775.1 uncultured Desulfarculus sp.
TCCCTGAAACCGGCTTGGGCCAGCATCTCGGCAGCCGCCCGGCTGCGCACCCCCGAGGCGCAATAAACGATGGCGGGCTTGGCCTTGTCCACCTCGCCCAGGCGATCGCTAAGCTCGGGCAGGGGAATGAACTGGGCCCCGGGAATATGCCCCCGCTCGTATTCCGCCGGCTGGCGCACGTCCAAGAGGGTGTATTCCTCGGCCCGGCGGGCGGCCATGAATTCCCGCGCCTCGGCGGCGCTCAAATCCCGCGTGGCCGAAAAAAGCGCCCGCACCGGCGAAACCAGCTTCTCCAGCATGCCTACTTCACCTTTCCCCTAAAGGGCATCGCCAAGAGATGCCCCAGACCCAGCTTGGCCGCGTCGAAATGCCCGCCCACCCCGATGACGATGCGCGCCTGATCCACCTCCTTCACCAAGGTCCCCATCAGGCGGTCCCACAGGCTGAAGATGGTCCCGTAGTTGCTGTCCCGCTCCTTGATCTTCACCGAGTGGTGGATGCGGTGCATGGAAGGCGGCACGAAGAGCACCCAGAACGCCTTCTCGAACCAAACCGGAACCTTCAAGCTGGAGTGGTGGAACTGGGCCGTGGCCACCACCAGCACCTCGAACAGCAGCACCGCCGTGGGGTCGGCCCCGCTCAAGTAGACCAGCCCCATCTTTATGAGCGCCGAGGGCAAAAGCTCGCCCAGATGAAACCGGGTGGCGGTGGTCACGTCCATGTTCAGGTCGCTGTGGTGCACCCGGTGGAAGCGCCACAAAAGCGGCACTTCATGATTGAGCAGGTGCCAGACATAGAGCATGAAATCCAGAAACACCACCGCCGCCAGGGTCTTGAACCAATAGGGCAGCTCCCACAGGTTCAGGAAGCCCAGCCCCTTCTGGCTGGCATGCCAGGAGACGGCCATCACCGCCGTGCCGAAGACCAGGGCCAGCACCGCGTTGTTGATCCCGGTCAGCAGCAGGTTCACCGCCAGGCGCTTCACCTTGGGCTGGCTGGGCGGGCGGTAGGGAAATATCCACTCGGCCAGCCAGAGCAGCGCGAACCAAACCCAAAAAAACACCAGGCGGTAAAAACCGGCTCCGAATTCAAGCATGCTGCCTCCAAAAAATCGGCCTGATTTGAGCGTCGCCGGATCACGCCTATAAAGTGTGGCACAAAGCGGACTGCCGGGCCAAGGGGAAGGCGGGAAGAAGAAAAAATAAGAAAGGGAAAAGTACCGCTGCAAAATTCATGAAGGCCGGCGCAGCCGGCGGGCGGGAATTTTGCTTGAGGCGCGAGCGGCCTCTTGGCCGCGAGCGCGGGAAATAGCGCCGCATTTTCTCGCGCGCCGGCAGCTGGCGCGCAGGCGGCCCGGCCAGGGGAAAAGACTGCGCCTCCCAACGGGAGCAGGTCCCGTTGGTGGGAAGAGGGCCTCACCCGACACGGTTTGGGAGCCACAGCTTGTGGCCGCCGCCCGGCACGGTCAGAAAAGACCAATCCCCAACAACGGGAGCAGGTCCCCTTGGTGGGAAGAGAGCTCCAACCGACCCGCTATGCCAGCGGCGGCACGCCGCCCGGCACGGTCAGAAAAGACCAATCCCCAACAACGGGAGCATATCCCCTTGGATGAAAGAGAGCTCCAACCGACCCGCTATGCCAGCGGCGGCACGCCGCCCGGCACGGCGCTTGCGTGAGCGCCAGCGGTGGCGGAAGCCGTTTGCGC
>CAZLSD010000348.1:0-3391 GCA_964561775.1 uncultured Desulfarculus sp.
TCTAGGAGGCTAGGGCTATCGTAGAGGGCTGGGTAACAAGAAGCGCGGGCCGAGGCACTCGACCCCGGCCCGCGCTTCATCCTATCTCGCTAATTTTAGAAGTCCTTGAAGTCGTCGTCCAGGGGAATGACCTGCTCGGGCTTGCGCCCCTTGCTCTGGGGCTTGGCCGCCTGGCGGCCGGGAGCGGGCAGGGCCTGGCGGCGTTCAGGCCGGGACGCTGGCTCGGAGCTGGCGGTCTTCTTGGTTTTGAACCTGCCCAGACCCTTGCCGGGCTGGCGGCTGGCCTGGGTGACGGCTCCCCCCACCACGGCCACCAGGTCGCTCATGAAGTCGTTCATCCGCAGAGCCTGGCTGTTCATCTCCTCGGAGGCCGCGGCGGTCTCCTCGGCGTTGGCGGCGTTGCCTTGGGTCACTTTGTCCATCTGACCCAGGGCCTTGTTGATCTGCTCGATGCCCTGGGCCTGCTCCTTGCTGGCGGCGGCTATCTCGCCCACCAGTTCGCCGATCTTGGCGGCGTTGTTGCCCACTTCATGGAAGGCTTTGTTGGTCTTGTCCACCAGTTCCACGCCGGCCTTGACCTTGTGCACCGTGCCCTCGATGAGGCCGGCGGTGTTGCGGGCGGCCTCGCCGGCGCGCATGGCCAGGTTGCGCACTTCCTCGGCCACCACGGCAAACCCGGCTCCGGCCTCGCCCGCCCGGGCCGCCTCCACGGCGGCGTTTAGGGCCAGCAGGTTGGTCTGGAAGGCGATCTCGTCGATGGTCTTGATGATCTTGCTTATCTCGTCGCTGGCCGTGGAGATGTCGCCCATGGAGCTGGTCAGCGAGCGCATGGAGGCGTTGGCCACCTGCATGGTCTGTCCCGCGGCCTTGGTGATGCCGTCGGCCTCCTGGGCGTTGTCGGCGTTGTGCCGGGTCATGGCGGAGAGCTCCTCCAGGGCCGAGCTGGTCTCCTCCAGGGAGGCCGCTTGGCTGGACGATCCCTCGGCCAGTTGGTGGCTGGCCGCCGAGACCTGGCCCGAGGCCGCGCTGACCTGGACCGAGGCGTCGGAGAGGCCGGCCACCACCAGGTTGATGGGGTTCACCACCCTGCGCACGAAGAAGATGACCGCGGTGACGGCCAGCAACAGGAAGACCAGCCCGGTTATGGCGATGCCCCACTGAATGGAGCGCACCGGGCCCATGAACTCTTCCTCGTTCTGTATGACTCCCACGCTCCAGCCCGCCAGGCTCACCGGGGCGTAGCCAGCCACCTTGGCCTGGCCATTTAGGGTGTAATGCTCCACCCCGGTTTTAAGGGCCACCATGTTGCCCACCATGGATTCCAGGCCCTTCAAGGATTTGGCGTTGACCTCCAGCACCCACTTGGGGTTGGGATGGGCCATGAACAGGCCGCTCTTGTCGAGCATGTAGGCGTAGCCAGTCTGGCCTATGCGCACGTTGGCCAGCCTCTGGTTGATGGAGTCCAGCTTTAGCACCAGGCCCACCATGCCGGCGAAACCTCCGCCACTGACCGGCACCGGAGCCGCGACCACCGTCACCGGCTGGCCCGATGACTTGGATTTGGCGGGTTGGCCCAGGGCGGGTTTGAGGGTGGACTTCACTAACTGATAATAATCACGGTCGGCGGTCTTGATGCCTTTGTGGGCTCCGCCCGTGCCGTCAGCGAAGAGCACCCCAGCCGCGTCGGCGACGAAGATTACCTCGTACTCCTGACCAATGTCCTTGGTGGCGTTGGCCAGCTTGCGAGAGAGATCGTCCACCTCGGCCTGGGAAGCGGCCAGGCCATCCCTGGCTATCTTCTCCACGGCCCGGATGGTGGCGTTGCCCGCGGCGATGTCCTTGGCCAGCTTGATTTCCTCGCTCAGGAACACATTGAAGGAATCCGCCATGCTAACGGCCATGGTGGATACCACCTGGGAGGCCTGTTCCTCCAGGGCCACCGCAGCGCGGTTCTGCGCGTACCAGCCCACCACGGCCAAGGGCAGCACCACCAAGGCGATGCCGCCGAACAGCATTTTTTTACCCAAACTAACCTGGCTCAAGTTGAACGCTCCTTTCGCGGAGATGAGTGGGAGGCACCAGGCCTGGTCCGAGGGCGCGGGAGTTTGCTAGTTTATCAACTATAGTCACACAAATGAAGGCTGGTTTTCAAGCCCTTGCCTGTTCTGTCACGGTTTCGTCACCTAGCCGCGTTGAGCGCATCTTGCCCGGCGCCGGGATTGACGCCTGCCGGCTGGCTGTATATATCTTGTTCAATCCCGGGCAGCCGCCCGGGTGGCCCACACCGCACAAGGAGGAGACCCATGCCCGCCTTGCTGAGCACCTTGCTGAGTATTTTGGCCCTGCTGCTGTTCTGCCTGGCCCCCGTCTCGCCGGCCTTGGCGGCCGTGGAGTGCTTCGTCTCCATCCCCCCCCAGGCCCAGCTGCTGGAGCGGGTGGGCGGCGAACTGATCAAGGTCAGGGTCATGTTGCCCCCGGGGGCCAGCCCCCACACCTTCGAGCCCACGCCCAAGCAGGTGAGCGCCCTCGCCCAGGCCCGGGTCTACTTCTCCGTGGGCCTGCCCTTCGAACGCAGGCTGTTGCGCAAGGCCCAGCAGGCCAATCCCGGCCTCAAGGTGGTGGACGCCAGCCAGGGCATAGCCTTGCGCGCCTTGAGCGCCGAGGAAATGGAAGCCGAGGAGGCCGAACATGGCCACGGTCATGGTCATGGCCACGGGCATTCCCACAAGGCGGACAAGGCGGGCCAGCACCAGGGCCAGCCCGATCCCCACTTCTGGCTCAGCCCCCGCCTGGCCCTGGTCATGGCCGCCAACCAGGCCCGCAGCCTGAGCAGCCTGGATGCCGCCAACGCCCAGCGCTATGAGACCAACCTGGCCGCTCTGCGCGCCGACCTGGAAAACCTGGACGCGCGCCTGGCCAGCCTGCTGGCGCCTCTAAGGGGCAAGGAGTTCCTGGTCTATCACCCGGCTTTCGGCTATCTGGGCGATGCCTATGGCCTCAAGCAGGTTCCGGTGGAGGTGGAGGGCAAGGAGCCTGGCCCCAAGAGCATGGCCCGGGTCATCGACTTGGCCCGCGCCCGGGGCATCAAGGTGGTTTTCGTGCAGCCCCAGTTCCCCTCCAGCGGCGCGGCCCAGGTGGCCCAGGCCATCGGCGGCGCGGTGGTGGCCATAGACCCCCTGGCCCGCGACTACATCGCCAACCTGGAGCGCATGGGCCAGGAGATCGAGAAGGCGCTAAAGTAGGTAGCCCCGGCAAGCCCTGCCGGCCCGCTTTGCGCGCCCTTTAGCCCGGGTCGCTAAAGAAAAAAGATAGCCCAAGGCTAACGCAGAGAGCATGCGCGCCGGGAAGCGTATGAGAAGGATGAAGGCGCTATCAAGACCACGGATTTTCT
>CAZLSD010000349.1:0-3382 GCA_964561775.1 uncultured Desulfarculus sp.
TATAAGCGCTATTGGCGCAGGTGGGTGAAGAGCCACAAACCGGCGATGAAGAACAGGCCGTTGGGCAGCCAGGCCGCCAAAAACGGCGGCAGGATGCCCGCATAGCCAAAGATGGAGCGCACGTAGGAAAAACTTATCCAGTAGATCAGGGCGCAGGCCAGGCCCGAGACCACGGCCAGGGCCAAGGAGCGGCCGCCCTCCTTGAACAGGGCCAGGGGCACCCCCAAGAGGGCCATGATCAGGCTGACGAAGGGAAAGCTCAGCTTGGACTGCATGTCCACCCGGTAACGCCGGGAGTCGTAGCCCTCCGCTTCTATCTTGGCCACGAAGCGGGACAGTTCGCCCAGGCTCATCTCCTCGCTGGGCTTGGCCAGGCGCACGAAGTCCGAGGGGCGCTCGGGCAGGTCCACCGCCCGCTCCTCGAAGCTGTAGGCCGTGTAGCCGCCCTCGGGCAAGCGCTCCTGATACAGCCCGCTGAAGAAGACCCAGCGCCCGCCCAGGTGGCGGGCCCGGCGGGCGTCCACCCGCATGGAGAGGTTGAAGTCCTTGTCGAAGCGGTAATAGACCACGTCGGCCAGGGCCTGGCTCTCCACGTCGTAGAAGCCCACCCGGTAGATGGAGTTGTGCCCCTTGTACCAGAATTTTTCCTTGTGATAGAGCTGGCCCGGGCGTTTTTCCACCATCACGTCCCAGATATAGTTGGTCTTGGCCTTGGTCTTGGGCAGCACCGTCTCGTTCAAGAGCGCCACCATGAGGGTCAGCGCCAGGGCCAGCAGCACGATGGGCAGGGTGAAGCGGAATATGCTCACTCCGCTGCTTTTCACCGCCACCACCTCGTTGCGCTTGCTCATCAGGCCCAGGGTGATGACCGTGGCCATAAGAATCGCCACCGGCACCATCAGGGCGACGATCTCGGGTATCTGCAGGATGAAGAAGGAGACCAGCGCGCTGGTCGGCACGCCTGCCTCACTGAAGTTGTTGGCTTTTTCCAGGAAATCAAAGATGGAGTAGATGCTGACGAAGGCCACCACCATGAAGGAGAACATCTTCAGGAACTCGCGGGCCATGTAGAGGGCCAGGATGCGCATGCCTAGTCCTCCCTTCTGAAGGCCACGCCGCGCAGACGGCTGATGAGGGCGGGAATCTTGTTGAGGCTGTCCAGGAAGGGCATGGGAGCCTCTTTGCGCTCCCGGTTGAACATGAGCACCCCCAGGAGCCCGAAGATGAGGTTGGGCACCCACATGCCGATGCGGGGCGGATAGGAGCCGGTGGCGCCGAAGGAATAGGCCGCCGAGAGCATCAGGTAATAGGCCGCGAAGACCACCAGGGCCACCGCCACGCCCCAGGAGCGCCCGGAGCGGGTGTGGGTGCCCAGGGGCAGCCCTATGAGGGCCATGACCAGGCAGGAGAAGGGCAGGGTGAACTTCTTGTGCAACTCCATCTCCACCAGGGCATGGGGCTTGCTGCCCGGCTCGAACTTGTTCATCTGCTCCAGCAGTTCGCCCAGATACATCTCCTTGTCGTGCTTTTCCGTGCGCGGGCCGGGACCGCCGCCGCCGGTGTTGGCGGTCACGTCATAGGTCTCGAAGTTGGCGGTCTGGGCGCTTTTCAGGCCGTCGCCCACCGAGTGCAGGGAGCCGTCGAACAGGCGCAGCAGCACCTTGTCCTGCTGCACGGGGTAGATGCGCCCCCGCTTGGCCACGATGGTGTAGTGGCGGCCGGGGTCGCGCTCGTCCACGATGAAGACGTCCTGCAGGTTGCCTTCGCCGGGCAGGCGGTTGATGTAGAGCACCAGCCCGGGGAAATGGTCTATGAAGACCCGCTCGCGCAGGGCCAGTTCGGCCCGCGAGCGCACGATCTGGTAGAGCAGGTTCTCGAAGTTGTGGTTGCCCCAAGGCAGTGCCCACAGGGACAGGGATGTGCTCAAGAGCCAGGCCAGCACCGCCAGCACGGCCACGGGGGGCAGGAGCTGGCTGAGCCCCACCCCGGCGGCCTTGAGGGCGGTGATCTCGTTGTCGCTGCTCAAGCGCAGAAAGGCCAGCAGAACTCCCAGCAGGGTGGCCATGGGGATGGTGAAGACGAAAAAGTAGGGCAGGGTGTAGAGCAGGAGCTGGCCCACGATGTCCAGGCCCACCCCCTTGGTCACCACCAAGTCGGTGAGCTCCATGATCTTGGCCAACAGCAAAACGACGGTAAACACCCCCATGCTGGTAAAAAAGGGGCTTACCATCTCCCAAAAGAGATAACGTTGGATTATCCTTGTCCAAGGCATGCCTGGCAGTCTAAAGGCAAGGCCCCGGTTTGTAAAGGAGGTGGGTATGAACCTGCGCCAGGACATGGAAGGGCGCGAGGACCAGACATTGAGTCCCTGGGCCGCCCGCTCGGCGGCCAGCCGGGGCCGGCGGGAGTCCGAGCCCGAATGCAGCCTGCGTCCGGCCTTTCAGCACGACCGGGACCGCATCCTGTATTGCAAGGCATTCCGGAGGCTAAAGCACAAGACCCAGGTGTTTTTGGCCCCCACCGGCGATCACTACCGCACCCGGCTGACCCACACCCTGGAGGTGGCCCAGATAGCCCGCACCCTGGCCCGGGGTTTACGCCTCAACGAGGACCTGACCGAGGCCATCGCCCTGGGGCACGATCTGGGGCACACCCCCTTTGGCCACGCCGGCGAGACCGTGCTGGCCCGCCTGCTGCCGGGCGGCTTCCGCCACTGGGAGCAGTCCTTGCGCGTGGTGGACGTGCTGGAAAAGGACGGCCAGGGCTTGAACCTGACCCATGAGGTGCGCATGGGCATCCTGGGCCACTCCAAGGGCCGGGGGCCTTTTTTGGGCGAGGAGGGCGGGGCCGAGGACCTGACCCTGGAGGCCCAACTGGTGCGCGCCGCCGACGTGATGGCCTATCTGGCCCACGACACCGACGACGCCCAGCGCGGCGGGGTCATCGCGGCGGCGGAACTGCCGGAGCAGGTCAAGGAGGTGCTGGGGGATCGCTTGAGCCGCCAGATCGACACCATGGTGCGCGATCTGATCGGACGCACCCTGGAGGGCGGCGGCCGGGTCTTGAGCATGAGCCAGGACGTGCGTCAGGCCATGGACGCCCTGCGCGATTTCCTCTACCAGCGGGTCTACGACAACATGGAGGTGCACGGCGATTTCATCAAGGCCTCCAAGGTGGTGGAGGAGCTGTTCGCCCGCCTTGTGGACGACGACGATTTTTTCCGCCTCCAGGCGGGGGAGCCTCCGGCCGGGGCCGAACGCAGCCGGGCCGTGGCCGACTACATCGCCGGCATGACCGACCGCTACGCCCTGACCCTCTATGAGAAGACCTTCCTGCCCCGGCCCTGGGGGCGTTTCTAGTCCGTGCGCCTGGGTTTCCACCT
>CAZLSD010000350.1:0-3376 GCA_964561775.1 uncultured Desulfarculus sp.
GGTCAGGGAGGCGCTGCGCCGGGGCGGCTTGACAGGGGCGGGCGGCTGGGTGCGCACGTTGCCCAGGGAATCCAGGAAGGCCTCCAGGCGGGTGATGGCCCCCACGTCGGCGCTGTGCTCGTCTATCTCGATCTCCAGGAAGGGCTTGCCGGCCATGATCTGGCGGAAGAAGTGCTCGATGAAGCTGTCCGGGCCGCAGCCGAAGTTGGTGATGTAGACCGCGTGCAGGCGGGGGTCCTCGCGCGCCAGGGCGGCGGCGGCCAGGATTTTCTGGCCGTAGCGCCAGTACATCTCGGCCAGCTCGGGGCGGCCCATCTGGGAGTCCAGGGGCAGGGCCTCCAGGGGCAGGGCCAGCACGCCAAGCCCGCGCATCTTCTGGGGCAGGCCCAGGTTGATGCCTGGATCGGCCCCGTTGTAGGGGCGGCTCACCACCACCATGGCCCGCTGGCCGGGCTTGAGATCGGCCAGGGCCTGGCGGCCCATCTGAAGCATGCGCTGGTTGAAGTCGTTCTGGGCGGCCAGGGCCGCCTCCAGGGCGGGTTTCACGTCCCAGCCGCGCCCGCCCAGGCGCTCGGCCAGCAGGCGCAGGTCCTCGCGCAGCACCTCGGGGCCGTGCCCCATGCGCACCGGCGCGCTGACCAACTCCACCCCGCGCCCCTTGAAGTCCAGGGCGGCCGGGGCGGTGTAGCAAAGGGTCTGGGCATAGGGGCAGACCTGGCCATAGCCCAGCTCGTGGCCGGGGGCGGCCATGTTGACCAGGGCGGGCAGCAGGATGCGGCTCACCCCCCGGTCCATCAGCTCGGCCAGGTGGCCGTGGGCCACCTTGATGGGGAAGCAGGGCTCGTTGACCACCGCCTCCACCCCGCGGTGGATGAGGCGCTTGGTGCTGGGGCCGCTCAAGACCACCTCAAAGCCCAGGCGCTGGCAGAAGGCGGCGAAGAAGGGCAGCCACTCGCGGAAAAACATGGCCCGGGGGATGCCGATGACCCCGCGCTTCTTCTCCGGCGGCACCGGGGCCAGATAGGAGAGCAGCATCTGCTCGCGCTGGGCGAAGAGATCGGGCAGGCCCTGCCCGCGTTGCTCGGCGTCCTTGTCCACGTCGAAGCGTTCGCAGCGCGAGCCGTAGTACAGGGGCCGCTTCTCGCCGGCCACCTTGACCTTGCGGATGGAGCAGGCGTTAGGGCAGAGCTTGCACTCGAAGGTGGAGATGTTATAGCCGGTCTGGCTGATCTGGAAGCCCTTGAAGCGGCTTTTCTGCCAGGTGCGCTCGCGCATGGCCAGGATGGCCGCGCCGATGGCCCCGGTGACGTCGTGGTGGGGGGGCACGGTGATGGGCCGGCCCAGCACGGCCTCGAAGGCGGCCACGATGCCCTGATTGGCGGCGGTGGCCCCCTGGTAGAAGATCTTCTGGCCGACCGCGCGGCCTTCCACCACCTTGTTCAGATAGTTATACACGATGCTGTAGGAGAGCCCGGCCACCAGGTCGTCCAGTTGCTGGCCCTCGGCCTGGTGGGAGACCAGGTCGGACTCCATGAAGACGGTGCAGCGCTCGCCCAGGCGCACCGGGCTCAAGGCCGCCAGGGCCTTGGCCCCGAACTCGCCCTTGATCTGGATGCCCAGCTTCTCGGCCTGCTCCTCCAGGAAGGAGCCGGTGCCGGCGGCGCAGACCTTGTTCATCATGAAGTCCACGATGGCGCCGTTCTTGAGCGCGATGTACTTGGAGTCCTGGCCGCCGATCTCGAAGATGGTGTCCACCTCGGGATCGATGGCGGCGGCGGCGGTGGCCTGGGCGGTGATCTCGTTGCGCACGATGTCCGCGCCGATGAAGTCGGCGGTGAGATAGCGGCCGCTGCCGGTGGTCCCCGCCCCCAGGATGGTCAGACGATCGCCTATCTCCTCGCCCACCCGTTTGAGCCCCTCCTTGACCGCCTCCAGGGGGCGGCCGGCCGTGGGCAGATATTGGCGGGAGAGCACCCGCATCTCTTGGTCGATGACCACCACGTTGGTGCTGATGGACCCCACGTCCACCCCCAGGTAGCCGGTCAGCGGCCCCTCGGGCACCGTGAAGTCGCGCAGGTCGTCGCGGTGGTGCCCGCCCCGGGTGAGCCGCTCCAGGCGCTGGGCCTGGCCGCCCGCGCCCTTGGCCTGCTGGTCCAGGGCCTTCAGCTCGGCGATGGGGGCCAGTAGCCCTTGGTCCAGGGCGGTCAGCGCCGCGCCATAGGCCCCCAGGCAGCCGAAGTCCCGCGGCACGATAAGTTCCTTGGGCTGAAGCCCCATGATCTCGGTAAGCGCCCGGCGCACGCCCTGGTTGGCCGCCACCCCGCCGGTGAAGACCACCGGGGGGATGACGGTCTTGCCCTTGGCGATGTTGGATTTAAGGTTGCGGGCCATGGCGAAGCAGAGCCCGGCCACGATGTCGTAGTCCGGGGTGGCCTCCTGTTGCAAGTGGATCATGTCGCTCTTGGCGAAGACCGAGCAGCGCCCGGCCAGCCGGGGCGGGTTCTTGCTCTTTAGGGCCACCTCGGAGAACTGCTCGATGGTCAGTTGCAGGCGGTGGGACTGCTGGTCCAGGAAGGAGCCGGTGCCGGCGGCGCACATGGTGTTCATGGCGAAGTCGTCGATCTTGAGCCCGCCCCGGCCATCGGGGGAGACCAGGATCAGCTTGGCGTCCTCGCCGCCCATGTCGATGATGGAGCGGGCCTCGGAGTGCAGGGCGGCCACGCCCCGGGTCAGGGCGATGATCTCGTTGACCTCGCTCCCGCCCAAGAGGGGGGCCAGGGCCGGGGCTCCGGCCCCGGTCAGGGCCAGGGCCTGGAAGTTCTCGCGGGGATATCGCTCGAATATCTCGGCCAAGGTCTGATGGGCCACGGCCAGGGGCCGGCCCAGGGTGCGTTGATAGCGGGCCATGAGGAGCTTGCCCTGGCCGTCCACCACCGCGCAATCCACGCTCACCGAGCCCAGGTCCAGGCCCAGATAGAGACCGCTCGCCTCTTTGCTGCTCTGCATCTGCCTCTCACCCCGTGAAAGATGAGGGATAAACGCCTGCTTGGAGCTGGTTTTCCCCCCGGAACCATCCAGTTGCCGTCCTGGGCCTTCTTTTTAAGCCCGCCGCCTATTTTTTTACCGCCGCCCGCCCCCTGTCAAGAGTCCTCTCCCTGGCCGCGATAGAAGATGGCGGCCCCGAAATTGCAGGCCTGAAGCCGGCCCATGCCCTCCAGCCGCTCCACCAGCTCCCTGGCCCGCTCCATGTCCAGACCAGCCATGGCCGCGATGTCGGCCAGGCCGCATGGCCGGCGGCGGGTCATCTGAACCACCTCGCGCTCCAACTGGCCGGCGGCGGCCGGGCTGCGGCGGGTGGGCGGGGCGCTGATGGTCA
>CAZLSD010000351.1:0-3362 GCA_964561775.1 uncultured Desulfarculus sp.
TGGCGCTGGGCCACCGACCAGAAATGTATGGCGTCGCCCTTGTCCAGGGGCAGCACCCGTTCGCCCAGCTCCAGTTCCATGCGGCCTTCCAGCACGCAGAGAATCTCCTGCCCGTTCTTGATGTGCTTGCGCACGGGGATGGACTTGCCCGGCTCTATGAATAGGAGCGCGCTGTCCATGACCGCCCGGAACTGGGGCGGGCAGAAGCGGCGGGTGGCGAAACCGGTATGGGGCAGGTCCACCTCGGACCATTCGCCCCGGGGCACCATGAAGTACTGTTCCTTGCGGCTGAGCTGGCTAAGGAGATCGCCGGCCTCCACCCCCAGGGCCTCGCAGATGTTGAGCAGGGTTTCCAGGGAGGGCGACTTGACGTTGTTCTCCACCTGGCTCATGAAGCCCTCGGAGACGCCGGCCTTCTCGGCCACGGCCTTCAAGGTCAGCCCATGCTGCTTGCGGTGCCAGCGCAGTCTGGAGCCCAGGTTCATCTTTGCTTGCACTGCCTCTCCACCGCGGGTGCGGCCCACAAGTTGGTTAATATTTACCTAGGGCAACTTGTTTACATTTGTCAAGCTATTTTTCCGCTAGCCTAGCACAAAAGCGCAATCTCATGTGCAATTGTTCTGCCGGCAACCTCCGGCGCGCGCCGGGCCCCATCCGGGTCATCTGGGCCTTTATCGTTTAATAATAGCTAGTTACTTTTTAGGTTCCCAAATATCTGCTATAATGCGGCCATGCCTATCCAACCGCCGCCCACCCCCCTGCAAGAGGCCCTGCAAGCAGCCCAGTCCTGCGTGCAGTGCGGGGCCTGCATGAGCGTCTGCCCGGTTTTTCGCGCCGGACGGCGCGAGGAACTGGTGGCCCGGGGCAAGCTGCGCCTGCTGGCGGCCATCGCCCAGGACAAGCTGGAGGCCAGCCAGGATATCGTCCAGGTGCTGGAGCGCTGTCTCTTGTGCGGGCGCTGCACGGCCAATTGCCCCAGCCAGGTCCAGGCCAAGGAGGGTCTGCTGGCCGGAAGGGCGGCCCTGGCCCAGAGTTCAGGCTTGCCTTTCCTGACCCGCCTGTTGCTGGAGCAGGCCCTGCCCAACTCGGCACGCCTGGATTTGCTGTCCCAGGCCGGGCAGCTGGCCCAGCCCCTGCTCAAGGCCTTGGTTCCCCGGGATAGCGGGCTGCGCCTGCGCCTGGCCGGTCTGGACCTGGCGTCCAGCCTGCCCGCCCCGGCTGAGCGCTCCTTCCTGCAGAAGGCCCCCCGCGAGGTCCAAGGCCCCAAAGGCTCGCCGCGCCTGGGTTTTTTTGTGGGATGCCTGACCAATTACCTGCGCCCCGGCCTGGGACGGCGCGCTTTGGAGTTGCTCTCGCGGGTGGCCACCGTGGTCATACCGGCCCAGGGCTGCTGCGGGCTGCCCGCCAGTTCGTCCGGCATGCCCCAGGTGGCCTTGGACCTGGCCCAGCGCTCCTGGCAAAGCTTCAGCCAGGCGCGGGTGGACAAAATCGTCACGGTCTGCGGCTCCTGCGCCTGGAGCCTGAGCAAATCATGGGACCAAGCCGCGCCCGGCCAGGTGCTGGAGATAAGCCAGGTGCTGGCCGAGCACCCCAAGCTGCTGCGCGGCCTGCCCGTCCAGGGCCGCTTGGTGGCCGTGCACGACCCCTGCCACCTCAAGCAAGGGCTAAAGGTCAGCGAGGAGCCCCGGGCCATGCTGGCCGCCGCCGGGCTGGAGTTGGCCGCCATGGACCAGGCAGACGCCTGTTGCGGCGGCGGGGGGCTGTTGCCGGTCAATCAGCCCCAGCTCAGCCAGGAAATACTCGAGCCGCGCTTGCGTGATTTCGCCGCCTCGGGCGCGGCCTGGCTGGCCACCAGTTGCAGCGGCTGCTGGCTGCAATGGCGGCGCGGCCTGGCTTCACCGGCCCAGGCTGTGCATCCCATCGAATTGCTGTTCCCCGCCGATCCCTCCTGAGCCGACCCGCCCAGGCTCGCGCCTCCTGGCTCCGCCGCTCCCCGCCTGGGGGCGCGGGTGTTTTTTATGCAGCCCCCTGGCCAGGCGCATATTTTTTATGCAGCCCTGGGCGGCCCGCCGCGCGGAACAAGATAAGCGCTTATCTGCTTTATCTTTGTTTTAACTATCTAATCAAGCCTGGCTCGCCCGCGTTTCCAGCTTTGGCACGCCCCGTGCTCTATAGGCTGGCAACCAACACGAGCCCCTCTCAACGAGGGCAGATAAGAAAGGACAAGACCATGAAGAAGTTCGCCACCATCGCCAGCGCCCTGGCCCTGACCGCCGCTCTCAGCGTCCCCGTTTTCGCCCAGGGCGGCCCTGGCTACGGCCCTGGCCCCGGCGGTCCCGGTTACGGCCCCGGCATGAATCCGGCCTGCGCCAACCTGACCCAGGAGCAGAAGAACGACCTGGCCAAGGCCCACGCTGATTTCATGAACGAGACCCTGGCCCTGCGCCAGAAGGTGGCCACCAAGCACGTGGAGCTCAAGACCCTGCACGCCCAGGTGACCCCGGACCAGGCCCGCATCAAGGCCGTCTCCGACGAACTGGTTGACTTGAAGGCCCAGCTGGCCAAGAAGCACAACGAGTTCAAGGCCAAGAACCCCTGCGCCGTGGGCTTTGGCCGCGGCAAGCACGGCGGCATGGGCCGAGGCATGGGCCACGGTCCCATGGGCGGCGGCATGGGCGGCGGCATGATGGGCGGACCCGCTTACTAGCCTTCCCCTCCCTCCCTGGGGTAGAATCAGGGTCCGGGCACTTGGTGGCCGGACCCTGATTCTTTAGCCCCAACCCCTGGCGGCGGCCATGCGCGACAGTTCACCCACAAGGCAAATAGCACGCTGGACCTGGTTGACCCTGGCCGGGGTGCTGTTGCTGCTGTTGGCCGCCCTGGGGCTCACCACCCAGCAGCGGGTGCAGCGCACTCAGGAACTGATGGTTCAGTCCTTGAGCCTGCACGGAGCCCTGACCGTGCAATACCTGGAAGCCGCCGCCCGGGCCGGCCTGCGTCACGGCCTGTGGAAGGTGTGGATGCCCCAGGCCCTGGTGGACGACCTGGTGGAATACCTGCAAGTGCGCTCCCTGGCCATCCTGGGGCCGCAGGGCCAGGTGCTCATCAGCGCGCCCGGCCCCGAGGAGGAGGGCGGCGGCCAGGACCCCTGGGCCGGCCTCGGCGAAGAGCAGCGCCAGGCCATCTCCCAACGCAAGCCCCTGACCGCCCTGATTGGCCAGGAGTTGGTGGTGGGGCAGCCCTTCGAGCCGTTCCGGCGTTTTCTGCGCCACCGCAATGACCCCCACCTGCCTCCCCTGCCTCCGGGGCCGCCTCCCCCTGGCGGCGAGCCGTCGCCGCCAGGGGGAGGCGGCCCCGGAGGC
>CAZLSD010000352.1:0-3321 GCA_964561775.1 uncultured Desulfarculus sp.
GGGAGGAGAAGGGGATAAGATCGTGCTGGGGGCTGGCGGCCAGGGCGGGCAGGGAGGCCAGGCTGGCCCGAGTGACGGTGGTATCGGTGAAGACGGCGCGCACCCAGCCGGGCGGGCACCACAGGCGTAAGGCGCCCGCCCGGCGCAGGGCCCGGGCCAGGTCGCGGCCATCCTGCTCCAGATGGACCCGGGCCGCCAGCTCCAGCCAGGGCCGCTTGTCTTGCTCGGCGCTCATGGGCAGGAAATTTACCACCTAATGGCCGTGCGCCTATTTTTATCCCGCCCGGCCGGCTGTCACGCCGCTGGCAGGTGCGGCCTGCCCGGCCGCGCCAGCGCCGCGCCAGCCTTATAAAGCAACCGGGAGGCCTCTTTGACGAGGCCCCCCGGCGGTGTTCCGTAAATTGTCTGCCTTAGAAGTTGACCTTGGGCAGGTCCTTGAGGGCCTGCTCCACCAGGTCCTGGGGATATTCATAGTTGGTGAGCTGGCCGGCGAAGAAGGCGTCATAGGCGCTCATGTCGAAGTGGCCGTGGCCGCTCAGGTTGAAGACGATGACCTTTTCCTTGCCCTCTTCCTTGGCCTGCATGGCCTCGATGATGGCGGCCTTGATGGCGTGGGTGGCTTCGGGGGCGGGCACGATGCCTTCGCAACGGGAAAAGAGCACGCCGGCCTGGAAGCAGTCCACCTGTTGCAGGGCCACGGCCTCGATAAGGCCGTCCATGGCCAGGCGGCTGACCAGGGGGGCCATGCCGTGATAGCGCAGGCCGCCGGCATGGATGCTGGGGGGCATGAAGGCATGGCCCAGGGTGTGCATCTTGAGCATGGGGGCCATCTTAGCCAGGTCGCCGTAGTCGTAGGCGTAAAGGCCCTTGGTCACCGAGGGGCAGGAGGCGGGCTCGGCGGCCACGATGCGCACGTTCAAGCCTGCCATCTTCTCGCGGATGAAGGGGAAGGTCATGCCGGCGAAGTTGGAGCCGCCGCCGATGCAGCCGATGACCACGTCGGGTTTCTCGCCCACCAACTGGAGCTGCTTGAGGGTTTCCTCGCCGATGACGGTCTGGTGCAGGCATACGTGGTTAAGCACCGAGCCCAGGGCGTAGTTGGTGTCGTCGTGGGTGGCGGCGTCCTCCACGGCCTCGCTGATGGCCAGTCCCAGGGAGCCGGGGTTGGCGGGGTCTTTTTCCAGGATGGCCCGGCCGGCGTTGGTCTGGGGGCTGGGGCTGGGGTAGATCTCGGCGCCCCAGGTGGCGATCATGGATTTGCGGTAGGGCTTTTGGTCATAGCTGACGCGCACCATGTAGACGGTGCATTTAAGGCCGAAGAGGTTGGTGGCCAGGCTCATGGCGCTGCCCCACTGGCCGGCCCCGGTCTCGGTGGCTATGCGTTTGATGCCCGAGAGTTTGTTGTAATAGGCCTGGGGCACGGCGGTGTTGGGCTTGTGGGAGCCGGCCGGGCTCACCGACTCGTTTTTGAAGTAGATGCGGGCGGGGGTGCCCAGGGCCTGTTCCAGGCGCAGGGCGCGTTGCAGGGGGGTGGGCCGCCACAGGGCGTAAATCTGCTGCACCTCGTCGGGGATGGGGATGAAGCGCTCCGGGGTCATCTCCTGTTCGATGAGGGCCATGGGGAAGATGGCCGCCAGGTCTTGCGGACCCAAGGGTTGTCCGGTGCCCGGGTGCAGGGGCGGGGACAGGGGAACCTTGAGGTCGGCCTGGATGTTGTACCATTGCCGGGGCATGTCCTCTTCTTTAAGGAACACCTTGATCTGCTGCATGTGGTTTACGCCTTTCCCTTGTCTGCTGGTCCTTGACCTGTTGGCATACAAAACTTCGGCGGGCCTCTCTGGTCAAGAGGCCCGCCGGTTGTTGCGCTGCTTGTGATTGGCTCAGCGCCGCCGCAGACCTCCGCCTCCCTGGCCGGGCCAGCGCCACCAAAGGCGATTGGGAGTGCGGTGTTTGGCGGGCGTCATGTTCTCTCCATTTTTGTATACCGTATACCTAATCACGTGGTCCTTGTCAAGGGATTTGGCGGCGGCGCGCTTGCCCCCGCCGCCTGGCGGCGGTAGTATACGGCGGCTTGACGCAAACCCTGAGGAGAATGTCCATGTTTATCAGGGAGGAGCGCTCCGCCGACATCGCCGCCATCCGTCAGGAGGAGGAGGAGGAGGAGGCCTTTGTCCAGGCCGCCCGGGCCGGAAACGCCGGATAGCCCCCCGCGCGGGCGAAGGCTGATGTATTGGCTGCCCAGGCTGCTGCTGGGCCTGTTCGCGGCCAGTCTGCTCTTTCCCCTGCCCCGCTACCTGGCCGGCATGGAGGGCGGCGAATACACGGTGTGGCTGAGCCAGGTAGGCTGGGTGGGGCAGCTGGCGCTGGCGCTGCTGCTGGCTGGCGCGGCGGGGGTGTGGTGGGGACGGCGTGGCAAGCGGCGATAAATAGTGACGGGCATCGCCAAACAGAGCCCTGTTCGATTCGTACGGACATGAGCATGCTGGAACGTCTGAGCAATATCCAGGTGGTGCTGGTGCGCAGCAAGTTCCCCGAGAACATCGGGGCGGCGGCGCGGGCCATCGCCAACATGGGCCTGGGGGGTTTGCGCCTGGTGGCGCCCGAGCGCCTGTGGCCCGAGCCCATGGCGCGCCTGGCCAGCTCGGGGGGGCAGGCCGTGCTGGCGGCCATGCAGGTCTATCCCGACCTGGCCTCGGCCCTGGGCGACTGCCTGGCCGCCCTGGCCACCACCGCCCGGGTGGGACGGCGGCGGGGCCGGCTCTCCAGCCCGCGCCGCCTGGCCCCCCAGATGCTGGAATTGGCCGAGATGGGCAAGGTGGCCCTGGTCTTTGGCCCCGAGGACAAGGGGCTGAGCACCGAGGAGGTGGACGCCTGTGGCTTCACCTGCTCCATCCCCACAGCCGAGGCCGCCAGCCTCAACGTGGCCCAGGCCGTGGTGGTGCTGGCTTATGAGATGCGCCAGGCAGCGCTGGAAGCCAGCGAGGAGGGCCTGGGAGCGCCCACGCGCCCCAAGCCGGCCAGCCTGGAGGAACTGGAGGGGCTCAAGCAGCACCTGCAAGAGGCCCTGGTGGAGATGGGGGCCATCTCCCCCGAAAATCCCGCCCACTTCTTCCGCCCCTTCAAGACCACTCTGGAGCGCTCCGGCATCACCAGCCGCGAGGTGAGAGCCTGGCACGGTCTAGCCAGGCAAGCCCTGTGGCTGAGCGGGCAAATAAAAAAAGGCCGGGGCAAGCCCGGCCAGGGTTGATGGCGTCTAGCCTTTTCGTTTGAAGATGTTCTTCAGTCCTATGAAGCCCATTTTGCGGCGCAGGATGCCCAGTT
>CAZLSD010000353.1:0-3313 GCA_964561775.1 uncultured Desulfarculus sp.
AGATACATCCGCTCCACCACGAAACCGCTCTTTTTCTTGCGCTCCCAGAAGGCCACGGTCAAGAACTCGCCCTCGTCCAGGGAGTTGGGCGCGCCCCAGCGGTCCAGGGCCTCCTCCAAGGTCATGATGCCGGTGGCGGTGACCAGCTCCTGCTCCACGTTGCCGAACTGGCTGGGACTGGCGCAGCCCCCCAGCATGCCCAAGGCCAGGAGTAAAACCAGCAGGAACCTCTTCACTTCAACCCTCCGGCCTAATCGTTGACCATCACCGGTTCGGCCACGCCGTGGCCGAACATCTTGTTCACCTTGTCCACCAACTCCGGGCTTGGGTTGACCCGGTACTGGCTGGGCAGAGCCAGCACGGCCTCGCCCTTGCCCGGCACGGACAAGTGCAGCGAGACACGGCAGGTGCCCGGGTGCTGGCAAAGGGCTTGCTTGAGCTCCACCATGCGTTCGCGGTTCAAGCCCGTGGCCGAGAGCCTAAGGCGCAGGCGGGCGGTCAGGCTCTGCTCGGCTGCCTCCAGGGGGACGACCTTGCTGGCTCTGAGCTTCATGCCCCGCTCGTCGCTCTCCACCGTGCCCGTGACCAGGATGGGTTCTTCTCCCACCAGGTGGGGCCGGGCCTCGGCGTAACAATCCGAGAAGACCAGCATCTCGATGGAGCCCTTCAGGTCCTCCAGGCGCACGATGCCCCAGCGCTCGCCGCGCTTGTTGATCTTCTCCTTGATCTCGGTGGCCAGCCCCACCAGGCGCACCTCCATCTTGTCCTTGGCCCCCTGCACGGTCACGGTGTCCAGGCTGCCCAGGCGCTTCATTTGCTCGCGGAAGCGGGTCAGCGGGTGGCCGGTGATGTAGAAGCCCAGGGCCTCCTTCTCGTAGGCCAGCAGGTCGGCCTCGCGCCACTCCGGCACGGCGGGCAGGGCCGGGGCCTCGCCCGCGCGCTGGGCTGGCCCGCCAAAGAGGGCGAACATGTTTACCTGCCCCTCCTGGCGGTCGCGTCCCATCTTCTGGCCTTGTTCAAGGGCCTCGTCCAGGGCGGCCATGAGCTGGGCCCGGTGCCCGCCGGTGGAGTCGAAGGCCCCGCACTTGATCAGGCTCTCCAGCACCCGGCGGTTGACCTTGCGCAGGTCCACCCGTTCGCAGAAATCGTGCAGGCTGGCAAAGGGGCCGTCCTTGTCGCGGGCCTCCAGCATGGCCTCCACCGCGCCCTCGCCCACGTTCTTGACCGCGGCCAGGCCGAAACGGATGGCCTCGCCGCTCACCGTGAAGTCGCGCTGGGAGAGGTTCACGTCCGGGGGCAGCACGGTCAGCTCGTGGTCGCGGCACTCGGCGATGTGCTTCATCACCGCGTCGGAGTTGCCCGACTCGCTGGTGAGCAGGGCGGCCATGAACTGCAAGGGGAAGTGGGCCTTCAGGTAGGCGGTCTGATAGGCGATGAGGGCGTAGGCCGCCGAGTGGGACTTGTTGAAGCCATACTCGGCGAACTCCTTGATCAGATCGAAGATGGCCTCGGCCTTCTTGGGGTCCACGCCCTTGTCCGCCGCGCCCTGGGCGAAGCGTTCGCGCTGGGCGGACATGACCGCGGCGTCTTTTTTGCCCATGGCCCGGCGCAGGTTGTCGCCCTCGCCCAGGGAGTAGCCCGCCAGCACGCGGGCGATCTCCATGACCTGCTCCTGGTAGACGATGACCCCGTAGGTCTCCTTGAGGATGGGGGCCAACTGGGGCAGGGGATAGGCCACCTTCTTCTTGCCGTGCTTGCGGGCCACGAAATCGTCCACCATGCCGCTGTTCAAGGGGCCGGGACGGTAGAGGGCCACCAGGGCGATGATGTCCTCGAAGCATTCCGGCCGCATCTTGATGAGCAGCTCCTTCATGCCCGAGGACTCCAATTGGAACACGCCGGTGGTGTCGCCCTTGGCCAGCAGGGCATATGAGGCCGGGTCGTCCATGGGGATGGCGCTGATGACCAGGTTGGGGTCCGGTCCCTGGCGCACCATGCGCACGGCCAACTCGATTACCGTGAGGTTGCGCAGGCCCAAAAAGTCGAACTTGATGAGCCCGGCCTTTTCCACGCACTTCATGTCGAACTGGGTGACGGTTTCTTCCTTGGACCCCCGGTAGAGCGGCACCACCTCGGCCAGGGGCACGTCGCCGATGACCACCCCGGCGGCGTGGGTGGAGGCATGCCGGGGCAGACCCTCCAGGGCCTTGGCGATCTCCACCAGCTTGGCCACCCTGGGGTCGGCCTGCATGCGCTCCTTGAGCCGGGGCTCGGACTCCACGGCCTTGTCCAGGGTGATGCCCAACATGGCCGGCACCAGCTTGGCGATCTGGTCCACCTCGTTGTAGGGCAGGTCCATGACCCGGCCCACGTCGCGGATCACCGCCCGGGCCAGCATGGACCCATAGGTGATGATCTGGGCCACGTGGTCCTTGCCGTATTTGTCGCTGACGTATTGCAGCACCTCGCCCCGGCGCTCGTAACAGAAGTCCACGTCGATGTCGGGCATGGACCGCCGTTCCAGATTCAGGAAGCGCTCGAAGATGAGGCCATAGCGTATGGGGTCCAGGTCGGTGATGCGCATGGACCAGGCCACCACCGAGCCGGCGGCCGAGCCGCGCCCCGGCCCCACCGGGATGGAGTGGTCCTTGGCCCAGTTGATGAAGTCGGCCACCACCAGGAAGTAGCCGGCGAAGCCCATCTGGTGCAGCACGTCCAGCTCGTAGGCCAGGCGCTTTTCATAAAGCTCGCGGTCGCAGGTGTTCCCACGCGCCGCCTCCTCGGCCAAGCGGCGCTCCAAGCCCTTGGCCGCCTCGGCGTCCAGGCGGTCCTCGGCCTTTTCCCCGTTTTCCAGGGGGAAGCGGGGGAAGCGCAGCTCGCCCAGGGGGACCAGGGCCTGGCAGCGCTGGGCGATCTCCACGGTGTTGGCCAGCGACTCGGGCACGTGGCCGAACAGGTCGGCCATTTCCTGGCCGGATTTGAAGTACAGCTCCTGGGGTATGCGCATGCGCCCCGGATCGGCCAGGGTCTTGCCGGTCTGGATGCAGAGCAGGGTCTCGTGGGCCTCGAAGTCCTCGCGGCGCAGAAAATGGCAGTCGTTGGTGGCCACCAAGCCCAGGCCCAGGCGCTGGCCCAGGTCGATGAGGCCGGGGTTGACCTTCTTCTGGTCGGGCAGCCCAGCGTCTTGCAGCTCCAGGAAGAAGTTGCCCTGACCCATGATGGAGGCCAACTCCTCGGCGGCGGCCTGGGCGTCCTCGGGGCGCTCGCGCATGAGCATGTTGGCCACCTTGCCGTGCAGGCAGGCCGAAAGCGC
>CAZLSD010000354.1:0-3303 GCA_964561775.1 uncultured Desulfarculus sp.
GGGGAATCCCAGGCCTGGGACCAGGGCTGCTCGGTCTGGGGAGGGGCCGGCGGCAGGGCTTGCAGGCCCGGGGCGGCGGGCGCGGCCTGCATCTGGCAATCCCCGCCGCATTGGTTTTGCGGGTCCGTGGCGGCGCAGGCGCAGGCCCCGGAGGCCGAGGCCATGGGACAGACGCAGGCGGCGGATGGGGCCACCCTGGCAGCCGTCACCCTGTCTGGCCAAGCCGGGCCAGCCGCCCCGGCCAAGACCGGCGCGGCCAACAGGCACAGGGCCAAGATCAAGCGTGTCAGCCTAGCCGCCAAACAGCCTCCAGGTACAAACGAGTCGGCTAAAATATAATACCAAGTCACTAGTTTTTGCAAGCCAGGGTAAAAGTAAAAGGCGCGGACGGGCGTCCGCGGTTGACGAACCTCCCCGGGCTGTGCCAATAGAGTACAGGCGCGGACAGACCGTAACGCGCCGGGAAAGGCGGAAGCATGCCTCCAGGCCAGGGCAAGGGACAAGCCACGGAGCAGGGCCAGGCGTCCAAGTGGGCGGCCTGGCTGTGGCTGTTGCCGCTGCTTCTCTGTCTGTCCGCCCGGCCCGGCCTGGCCCAGACCACCTGCTACCAGGCCTTGGCCGGCGGCAACCTGGACCAGGCCCTGGAGGTCTGCACCCAGGCCATGCAGGCGGCCCCCGACGGCAAGACCAAGGCGGGCCTGCTCAACAGCCGGGGCTTGGCCTGGCTGGCCAAGGGTCAGTTGGAGATGGCGCTGGCCGACTTCAGCGCCGCCATCGAGCTGCGCCCGGATTATGGTCTGGCCTACAACAACCGGGCCGCCGCCATGGCCCGCCAGGGCGAGCTGAGCCGGGCCATAGCCGACCTGGACCAGGCCCTGGCCCTCATGCCCGGCCAGGCCGTCCTGCACGTCAACCGGGGCCGCGTCCACCTGCTCAAGGGCCAGCTCAATCCGGCCCTGGCCGACTTCAACCAGGCTTTGAGCCTGCGGCCAGACTATGCCCCGGCCCTGTATCAGCGCGGGCTGCTCTGGAGCCAGCGCGGCCTGCCCGAGCGGGCCATCGCCGACTTCAGCCGCATCCTGGCCCTGGCCCCGGACTATGCCCCGGCCCTGGCCCAGCGCGGCCTGAGCCGGGGGCGCAAGGGGGAGCATGGCCAGGCCATCGCCGACCTGGACCGGGCCTTGGCCCTGCACCCCGGCGATGTCCAGGCCCTGGCCGGGCGGGCGCTCTCCCACAAGAAGCTGGGGCAATACCAGCAGGCCGTGGCCGACTACCGCCGCGCCCTGGAACTGGACCCCCGCCACCTGCCGGCGCTTAATGGCCTGGCCTGGATATTGGCCACCTGTCCGGAGCAGAGCTGGCGCGACGGCCTGGAGGCGGTGGCCCTGGCCCGCCGGGGCGTGGAACTGCGCGACGACGCCGGCCGCCTGGACACCCTGGCCGCGGCCCTGGCCGAGGCTGGCCAGTTCTCCCAGGCCGCCGCCACCCAGCAGAAGGCCATCTCCCTCATCGCCCCGGAGTCTGTCTCCCGCCTCAAGGGGGAATACGAAGAGCGCCTCAAGGCCTATCGCCAGGGCAAGCCCTGGCGGGAGCCGTAGCAAAGGCGGCTCCGCCGCCGGACGCGGTCTGTACCCCCCCAAGCCGTGGAAAGCGGTTGGCGGAAAAAATAGGCTCCCCGGGCGATGACGCCTGGGGAGCCTTGTCATGCGGAAGCGGATCCGCGCCAGCCGCCTGGCAGGCGCGGCCTTGGCCGGGCCGAGGCTAGCGGCCGGTCCAGTTGGGCTTGCGTTTTTCGGCGAAGGCCTTGGGGCCTTCCAAGATATCCTGGGAGGCGCGCATGACCTCCATGGCTGGGAAGACCTTGGGTATGGCCTCGCTTAGCGGCATGCTCATGCCCAGCACGGCGGCCTCCTTGCTGGCCCGGATGGCCAGGGGCGCGCAAGCCAGGATGGCGTTGGCCCAGGCCAGGGCCTTGTCCATCAGTTCGGCTTGGGGGACCACCTCGTTGACCAGCCCCAGGCGGGCGGCCTCGGCGGCGCTCAGGCGGCGACCGGTCATCATCAGGCCCATGGCCAGGTGATAGGGCAGTTGCCGGGGCAGGCGGTGAACCCCGCCTTGCACGGCCATCAGCCCCACCGTGGGCTCGGGCAGGCCGAAGGAGGCGTTCTCGGCGGCCACGATGATGTCGCAGGCCAGGGCCATCTCGAAGCCCGCGCCCAGGGCCAGGCCGTTCACCGCGGCGATGAAGGGCTTATAGCAGTCGAAGCGCCGGGTGATGCCCCCGAAGCCGCCGTTAAGGCTGTCCAGGCCCTGGCGCACGGCCTGGGGACCGTGCTGGGCCTGCCATTTCAGGTCGTTGCCCGCGCTGAAGGCCTTTTGGCCGGCGGCGGCCAGGATGGCCACCCAGGCTTGGCCGTCGGCGGCGAAGTCGTTGAAGGCCTGGTTCATCTCGGCGCAGGCCGGGGGATGCATGGCGTTCATGGCCTCGGGCCGGTTCATGGTGACGATGGTCAGGTGGTCTTTTTTCTCCACGGTGATGAACTCGTAGGTCATGTGCTCTCTCCTTGGACAAGTTCTGTCTGGCCCGCCGCCGGCTGCCCCTGGCTGGAGGCCGCACGCCGGTTTGCTCATGCCCGCGCCCCGGGCCGGCGGGTCAGGTCGAGGCGTAAACTCCGGGAGCCAAGGCCGCGAGCAGGCGGGGGCCCCGCTCATGGGACTGGCTGCAAGGCCGGGTCAAGAGGGGCATGTGATAACGCTCTACATTATTTAGTAATTTACAACGTGATTGGAACCTCTTTTATCCAGGCCCGTCCCAGGCGTCAAGGCAAATTGTCCTGGCGGCGCAAGGGGCATACCGGTTTGACAGGCCGGGCCGGAGGGCCATACTATCTTCAGCCAGGGGCCGCGCCACCTTCCCCAAGGCCCTGGCCAAGGAGAGCGGCATGTTCATGCAGGAAATGACCATGGAGGAGTTCGCCGCCCGGCGCGCCGAGGTGACCAGCGCCATCTTGCCCGTGGGGGCCTTGGAGGAGCATGGCCGCCACCTGCCCCTGGGCCTGGACGCCATGCACGCCCTGGCCCTGGCCCGGGAGACGGCCCGCCTGCACCCCTGCTTCGTGGTCCCGCCCCTGTTCTATGGCCTGTGCCGCAGCAGCTCCCAGCACCCGGGCACCCTGGGCATCAGCGGCGACACCCTGCGCGCCTGCGTGCGCGACATCGGCCATGGCCTGGAGCGCCAGGGCATGCGATGCCTGTGCATCCTGACCGGGCATGCCAGCCCCACCCACCAGGGCGCCCTGGTGG
>CAZLSD010000355.1:0-3302 GCA_964561775.1 uncultured Desulfarculus sp.
CCCAGGCGGCCGAAGACGGCCAGCATGGCCTTGTTGGAGCCGAAGGAGAGCGCCCAGAAGCCTGGAACCTTCTTTTTCTTGGCGTAGGCGGTGAGGTGGTCTTGCAGGATGCCGCCCAGGCCCAGGCCATGGAAGGCGTCGTGTACGGTGTAGGCCACCTCGGCCAGGCCGGAGGGGTCGCCCAGGGTGTACATGCCCACCCCGATGATCTTTTCCTTGCCTATGGGTCCGGTGGCGGCCACCAGGGCCATGTTGTTGGTGTAGTCCACGTTTACCAGGCCCTGGGCCGTGGCGTGGGGCAGGGCGCGCACGGGGCGGAAATAGCGGTTGTAGATGGTCTCCTCGGAGTGGGAGTAGAACAACTCCTGGATGAGCAGCTCGTCGGTGGGCTTGATGGGGCGGATGTGTACGGGCAGGTTGCCCTTGAGGCTGGTCTCGGCCTCGGCCCACGAGGGATAAAGATCGCGCTCGGCGTTGATGAGCACCTGGTCGGGATAGACATAGCCGCGTTCCTTGGCCTTGGCCAGCAGGCGGTCGCGGAAACGGGGGTGGGCGATGTTGATCAGCGCCAGCACCCGCTCGCGGATGCTCTTGCCGTGCAGATAGGCTATGCCGTACTCGGTGACCAGGTAGTCCACGTCGCCCCGGGTGGCCACCACGCCCGCGCCCTTGCCCAGGCTGTGGGTTATGCGGCTGGTGCGGCCGTCCTTGGTGGTGGAGGGCAGGCAGATGATGGCCCGGCCGCCCTTGCTCATGGCCGCGCCGCGGATGAAGTCCAGCCGCCCGCCCAGGCCGGAGTAGAAGGAATGCCCGGCGCTCTCGCTGGAGACCTGGCCGGTGAGATCGGCCTCCGAGGCGGTGCCCACGCTGACCATGCGGTCGTTCTTGGCTATCTCCAGGGGGTTATATACCTGGTCGCTGGGCAGGAACAGGAAGGAGGGGTTGCCGTCCACGTAGTCGTACATGCGCTTGCTGCCTATGCAAAACGAGCAGACTATGCGGCCGGGCAGCAGGGTCTTGCGCGCGCCGGTTATGACGCCCTCCTCGATCAGGTCGATGAAGTCGTCGCTGACCACCTCGGTGTGGAAGCCCAGGTCGTGCTTGTCCTTCAAGTGGTTCAGCACGGCATAGGGTATGTGGCCATAGCCCAGGTGCAGGCAGTCGCCGTCCTCCACCAGCTTGGCCACGTTGGCGGCTATGCGCTGGCCCACCTCATCGGCGGGGGGATAGGGGAACTCCAGGAGGGGCTCGTGCTGCTCCACCAGGGCGTGTATCTGGCGCAGGTGCAGGTAGGAGTTGCCCATGGTGCGCGGCATGTGCTTGTTGACCTGGGCTATGACGTGGCTGGCGCTCTCGGCGGCGGCGCGCACCACGTCCACCCCGATGCCCAGGGAGACGAAGCCGTGCTCGTCGGGCGGGCTCACCTGGATGAGCGCCACGTCCAGCTCCAGCTCGCGGCTGCGGAAAAGCGCCGGTATGCGGTGGGTGAAGACCGGGGTGTAGTCAGCCCGGGCCTCGGCCACGGCGTCGCGGGTGGCGGGGCCGACGAAAAAGGCGTTGTGGCGGAAGCGGCGGTCGAAGCGGCTCTCGGTGTAGGCCGCCTCGGAGAGGGTCACGAAGTGCAGTATCTGCACGTCGTGCAGGTCGTCGGCCCGGTCCATGAGGGCCTTGACCAGGGCGCGCGGCTCGGCGCAGGCCGTGCCCACGAAGACGCGCGCGCCCCGGCGCACGGCCTTCAGGGCCTTGCGGGCGGTGACCAGCTTCTGTTTATAGAGGTCCTTCCACTTTTCCATGGCCCCTCCTCCCCGCGATGGCAGACGCTTGTCCAATCTAGCACGATGGCGCGCCCGGCTCCAGGGATTGTCAAGTTGGTTGCCAAGCTGAAGCGGGCCGGGTATAAATGGACGGCTTGGCCCATGACCCACAGAGGACGCCCGTGAACAGCTCAACCCCCTACCCCGAGCACCTGCCGCCCTTGAGTGGGGCCTTGCCGCCCAACCCCCAGAATCTCCTGCGCCTGCACCGGCTCTGTCTGCGCATCTATGGCCTGCTGGCCCGCGACGTGGCGGCCCAGGCCCAGACCCTGGCCGAGGCCGGCGGACATGGCCTGCGCAAGAAAGCCCGCCAGGCCCTGGCCCAGACCCTGGCCGAGGAACTGCCGGTGCTCATGGCCCTCTACGCCCTGGACAAGCTGGCCGTGGACCCCCGCCTGCACGGGCAGGAAGACCAGCGGGGCGAGGAGTTGGCCGATCTGCTGCGCGGGCTTTTGCTGCCCTGCTTCTCCTTGAGCTACCAGCACCTCTACGACCAGCCCTCCGATCCCCTGAAGCACGTGCTGGCCCGCCTGGACTGGTACCTGGACGGCGACAAGGGCGAGCCCCTGGGGGCCTTCGCCCATCTGGCCTCCACCGTGCTGGGCAAGCAACTGCCCGACCCCCACCCCCTGCTCAAGCACCTGCACGACCACCTGCTGCCCGAGATGGACCGCCGCCTGGAGCTGGCCTTCCGCTACGAGTTCTCGCTCTAACCTGCCCTGGCTAGGGGGTTGCGCCCCGCCGGCCGCTTTGGCATACTTAAAGGGCTTGGGTCAGACCCGTGGCCACCGCCGGTTTTCAGCCGGACCCGTGGCCGCCGCTGGTCCCCAGAACGGTTTTTCTGCCCCAAAAGCCACCCAGCACCCCAAGGCGGAGGTAAGCGATGAGCGCACAAGGCACCCCGGCCCCCGAGGGCTCCCAGACCCTGGCCGAGCGCGTGGCGGGCAAATACCTCACCTTCGACCTGGCCGACGAGGAGTACGGGCTGGAGATTTTGCGTGTTCGCGAGATCATCGGCATGATGGACATCACGCCGGTGCCGCGCACGCCCGACTTCGTGCTGGGGGTCATCAACCTGCGCGGCAAGGTCATCCCGGTGGTGGACCTGCGCCTCAAGTTCGGCCTGCCCTACAAGGAACCCGACGACCGCACCTGCGTCATCGTGGTGGAGGTGGCCAGCGAGGGGCAGACCATCCAGATGGGCATCGTGGTGGACCGGGTCAACGAGGTGGTGGACGTGAAGGGCGCGGACGTGGAGCCCACCCCCAGCTTCGGGGTGGCCCTGGACACGGCCTTCATCCTGGGCATGGCCAAGGTGGGGGACAAGGTCAAGATCCTCCTGGACATCGACCGGGTGCTCACCAGCAGCGAGATGGCGGCCCTGGGCTCCTTCTAGCCCGCGCGCCATATTCCGCCGTCGAGCGCCTCGACTCCCATAACGGGTCGGGTGGAGCTTTCGTCTTCCGAACCGTTTTTGCTCCCGTAGAG
>CAZLSD010000356.1:0-3279 GCA_964561775.1 uncultured Desulfarculus sp.
GACCAGCAACTTCGTCACCTTGGAGGCCGAACCGGATTCCCTGCGCGTCCAGGCGTCAAATTCAGAATCGGGCGAAGGCGAGGAATTGCTCCAAGCCCATTGCGATGGACCGGAAAAGAGGGGGTTCAATTACCGCTACCTGCTCTCCGCCTGTGCCGTGACCAAGTCGGCCGAGCTCCAGTTGGACCTGGGCGATGGCCGCTCACCCATTCGCATACGGGGCGAAGGCGATCCCGGCTTGCTCATCGTCATCATGCCAATAGTGGTCTAGCCATGCCCGCGCCTGAGCCGTCCTTCATCTGCCGCCGTCAGCCGGGAGGCCCGGTCAAAATGACCGCCTACGCCTGCATCAAGCGCCAGGACTTGGCCAGGAAGAGCCTCAAGCTCTCGCCCAGCGATCCTGACTGGATCAACTGCAAGGACTGCCCGGACGCCGCTAATCCCAAGGAGGCCAAGGCCATGACAGAAACAAAATCGGAACCAACCGCCACGCCGCCGGCGGACGAACCCAAGGCTGTGGCGCCTCTATGCCCGCGCTGCCAAGAGCGCCCCATCAAAATACGCGCCGACGGCCGCTCCATGGGCCGCTGCGATGCCTGCCTGGCCGACGACCATGAGGCCATGCGTACCACCCGCCGGGCCAAAACAGCCGCCCGCCGGGAGGCCGCCGCAGCCACCCGGGCCGCCAAAGCGCCCCCGCCGCCAACCGCTCTTGACGGCCTGGGCCAGGCTCTTCGCGCTAGATGCGACAGCCTCAGGGTCGAGGCGCGCCATACCGTCAACGACCGCCTGCGCACCACCATAATCGAAACCCTGGCCCTGATCGAAATAACAGCCGCGCTGGGCCTGCTCCCAGGCTACGGCCCCACACCGGAGGAGCCAACCTCATGATCTGCATCTATCACCGCGCCGGCCTGAACGGCATGAAAGGAGCTACCCATGCATGACAACTGGAAACACCGCTCGCAAGGCATGCGCTGCCGCACCTGCATGTACATGGTCCTCAAGATGCCCATGCAAACGCAGCCCACCAGCAATGATCCTGGCGTAGAGCTCAAGGGGGAGCTTGGCCGCTGCCGCCGCCACGCCCCCACCATGGCCGGCTTCCCCGCGGTCTTCGAAACCGACTGGTGCGGCGATCACAAGCTGGACGAGAACAAGATTTAGCGCCACGTCCCGGCGGTGTGGGTGTTCGGATCAGGCAAGGGCAGCCTACGCCGCGTGTGCGGCCGGGGAAGGATCGCCAGCTGCCCTCGCTATTCAGGAGGCAAACATGTTGACCAAGCTACTTGTGATCATTCTCGTCATCGCGGCGTTCTGCTGGGCGCTGGAACGAGAGAAGGAACACCGCTAATGCCAAGGCCGCAACAACTCAGGCCCGGCAAGAGCGATCAGGCTCTCGCGCTTTATCGGCAGGGCATGTCCTGGGCCTGCGTCGCCAGGCACATGTTGGCCAGCGAGGGAGCTGTTCAAACACGCCCACAAATGAGCAAAGGAGATAAGCCGCCAGTGAGCTACCAATATCAAACGACAACGAATATGCATAATAATACAATCTACATAGAAGTATTACGCAGCTATCCGCCACCACATGAAGATCATTGGAAAGAGGTTGCTTGCTGGTCAGTTTGGCCGGCAAGCGGCTTCCTCGGACCATGGAAATTACGCCGAGCTAGGCGTAAGGCGGAGCGGTTTATCGCCATCGCAAAAGCTGCCGATGCCATGAAAGTCGAGGGATAGTTATGTCATGCGACCGCCGGTGTTTCGAGCCATGCTGGAAATATGGAGAAATTGACTGTAGCGAGTGCCCGGGCCAAGACAGCAAGGAGCGCCACCAGTGAGCAACCCACACCAGCAAGAGCTGGAAAAGGTCGCCGCCATATTGCAGCAAGCCTTACCGATTGGGGAAGTAAAGCACATTGGCTTGCTGGAGGCGGCCGCCGGAGTTGAGCAGCTGGTGGCCATCAACCAACGCCTGCGCGCCAACCTGGCCAGGTTTGTTCACCCTGACAACATAACCGCCGAGGGCATGGTCATAGACTGATGCCTGAACAGCCTCCCACCGACGAGCTGCGCAGCGTGCTCCAGGAGCTCGACTCCCTGGAAGCGCGCCGCGCCGCCCTGATGCGCCGCCTGCGCGCCCTGGTGGGCGCGCCCGTGGGAGGCAAAGACCGTCCGCTCCTGCACATGAGTAAAAAACAATTTGACCAAATTTGCGGCAGGCGGCTAGGTTAGCCAGCGGGCAGCCCATGCGCCCCAAGGAGTTGCCGTGTCTGTCCATGCCAGGTCAACCGGATTCGTGGTGTCCTACTATGACGGGCCTACCCACCGGTCCAAATATTTTGGGCTGAGGGCTTATGGCTCCATGGCCGCGGCCGAGGCAGCGGCCCATGATTTCGACGCCTCGCTCAAATCCCCATCCCCGGAGCACGCCTCCCCCACCCTGCAATGGCTGCTGGGCTCCTATATCCAGGCCAGAGACCTGCACCCAAACACCCGCCGCACCCTGCGCTACCTGGCGTCAGGCCCGGCCGAGTTCCTCATGGAGCGGCCAGCCGATGCCTTGTCGCGCCAGGACCTGGAGCTGCTGCGTCAGCGCAGCCTGGCGGCCGGCGCCAGCCCGGGCACGGTTAACAAGCACCAGGCCTATATCTCGGCCGCCCTGGCCTGGGGCTTCGATACGGGCCTGATCCACGTGCACCCCTGGGCCGGAGCCAAGAAGCTCAAGGCCACGCCCAAGGCCTTCAACGCGTCCCTGGAAGATTTCGCGCGCATCCTGGCCGTGGCCCCGGACTGGCTCAAATGGGCCATGGCCATAGCCTACGCCGCGGCTCTTCGGCCGGGCCAGGTGGAGGTGTTCGGCTTGCAGTGGATCGCGATGAATTGGAGCAGGCGCACGCTGATCGTGGCCCAGGGAAAAACCGGCAGGACCAAGGAAGTCTTTCTGGGAGCCCCCTTCGTGGAGGAAGCGCGCCAGCGCTTCCAGGCGGATCGCGCCCAGGGCTTTCAGTACATGGTGCATCGCGGAGACGGACAGCGCATCAAGTCATACCGGACGGCGTGGTTGAGCAGCCTCAAACGCGCAGGCCTGGCCGGCGCAGGCATCAAGATGTACGACTTGCGCCATTGCGTGGCCACCCACCTGCTGGATGCCGGCGTGCCCTTGCCGGTGGTGGCCAAGCGCCTGGGCCATGCCACACCGGCCGTCACCGCCGCTGTTTATTCCCACGCAATCGACCATCGCGCACGTGAAGCCGCCGAGATTTTGCCTCCATTGTT
>CAZLSD010000357.1:0-3253 GCA_964561775.1 uncultured Desulfarculus sp.
TTGAAGATGTTCTTCAGTCCTATGAAGCCCATTTTGCGGCGCAGGATGCCCAGTTGGTCCTGGAGGGGGATGCCGCGGGGGCAGACGTCCTCGCAGGCCAAGAGGCCCATGCAGCCGAAGATGCCCTGGTCGGTGCCCACCACCTCGAAGTACTGGGACTCGGAGCGGCGGTCGCGGGGGTCCATCATGAAGCGGGCCATGCGGTTAAGCGCGAACGCCCCCACGAAGTCAGGGCGCATGTTGGCCGTGCCGCAGGAGGCCACGCAGCAGCCGCACTCGATGCAGCGCTCCAGTTCGAAGATGCTGTTGGCCAGCTCGTTCTCCATGCGCTCTTCCAGGCCGTCCGTGTCAAAGTCCTTGTCCGTGTGAATCCAGGACTCGATCTTGGTGTTGGTGGCCCTAAACCAGGTGCCGGTGTCCACCGAGAGGTCCCCCACCAGCTTGAAGACCGGCAGCGGCATCAAGGTGATCTCGGCGGGCAGCTCCGAGGTGAGCGTGCGGCAGGCCAGGCCAGGCCGGCCGTTTATCACCATGCCGCAGGAGCCGCAGATGGCCATGCGGCAGGCGAAGTCAAACATCAACGAGGGGTCCTGCTCCTCGCGCAGCTTGTTCAGGGCGATGTAGAGGGTCAGGCTGGGCGTCTCTTCCAGACGGAAGCTGTCGGTGTGCGGAACCGAGCCCGGGTCCTGGGGATTGAAGCGGAATATGTTGAAGGTCAGTTGGCGTGACATGCTTCACCTTGCCCTTTCAGTCGCCCAGCTCTTCGCGGCAGATTATCTCGCACTTGCCATAGCCGCGATCGCCCGGGGGCAAATGGAACACCGGCGTGGCCGGCTCGTATTTGAGCTCCGGCAGCTCGGCCGACTCGCTGGGCCAGTAGGCCAGGGTCCGGGTCAGCCAGTCGCGGTCGTTGCGCGCGGGATAGTCCTCGCGGGCGTGCGCCCCCCGGCTCTCGGTGCGCTGCAAAGCGCCATAGGCCACGCAGATGGCCAGACGCAGCATGCCCGAGATCTTGATGGCCATGGCCAGCTCCGGGCTGGCCCCGACGCCGCTGCTTTTGAGGCCCACCTTCTTGGAAAGGGCGTAAAGCTCCTGGAGCTGGTCAAGCGCCTTTTGCAGATCAGCCCCGTTGCGGAAGATGCCCACGCCCTCCATCATGGCCAGCTGCATGGCGTTGCGGATCTGGTAGACGTTTTCCTTGCCGTCGGCGCAGGAAACCAGTCTACGGATGCGCTCGGCCTGGCGGGCCACCTCCTGCTCGGCCAGGGTGGTGGGGTAGCTGGCCTGGGCCCCTTGCAGGTACTCCACCACCTTGCGCCCGATGTGCCGGCCGGCCACGATGGTCTCGGCCAGCGAGTTGCCGCCCAGGCGGTTGAAGCCATGCATGTCCCAGCAGGCCGACTCGCCCGCCGAGAACAGACCCGCCAGACCATAGGCCTGGCCGTCCTTGTTGGTGCGCACCCCGCCCATGGAATAGTGGTGGCAAGGCCGCACGGGAATCAGCTGGTGGATGGGGTCCACCCCCAGGAAGTGGCGGCAGGTGTCGTACACCTCGCGCAGGCGCGTGGTGATGTGCTTCTCGCCTAGATGGCGGATGTCCAGCCACAGGTGAGGGCCATAGGGGCTGGGCACGCCCTTGCCCTCTCTGATGTGGTGCATCATCCAGCGGCTCACCACGTCGCGGCTGGCCAGTTCGGCCTTGTCCGGCTCGTAGACGTGCATGAAGCGCTCCTGGTTAACGTCCAAGAGCGTGCCGCCGTCGCCCCGGCAGCCCTCGGTCACCAGGATGTTGGTGGGCACCACCCCCGTGGGATGGAACTGCACCGCCTCCGGGTTGCCAAAGGGCACCAGGCCAGTGTCCAGGGCCACGATCTGGCCGCCGCCCTCGTTGATCACCGTGTTGGTGGTCTCCGAGTAGAGCTTGCCATAGCCGCCGGTGGCGATGAGCGTGGCCTTGGCCAGGTAAACCCGCAGTTGCCCTGTTTTCAAGCAGCGGGCCACGCAGCCCAGACAGCGGTCGCCGTCATGGATCAGGCTAACCGCCTCCACCCGGTCGTGCACGCTGATGCCCAGCTGAAGCACCTTGTTGTCCAGGGTGTAGAGCAGGGTGTGGCCGGTGCCGTCGGCCGTGTAGCAGGTGCGCCACTTGGCCGTGCCGCCAAAGGCCCGCGCCGTGATCAGACCGTGCTTGTCCTGCTTCTCCTCCACGTCAAAGCACACCCCGCCCTTGAAGCAGGTGGCCGTGCCGGCTTCCACCCGGTTCCAGGGCATGCCCCAGTGCGAGGCCTCGCGCACCGCGATGGGTGCGGTGTCCGCGAAGATGCGCGCCACCTCCTGGTCGCAGCCCCAGTCAGAGCCCTTCACCGTGTCGGCGAAGTGCACGTCCGGGCTGTCGCCCTCGCCCATGGCGCAGTTGCCCAAGGCCGCCTGCATGCCGCCCTCGGCCGCGCAACTGTGCGAACGCCTGGGCGGCACCAAGGACAGCAGCGTGGTCGTAAACCCGGCCGCCGCCGCCTCGATGGCCACCCGCTCGCCTGCCAGCCCCGCCCCGATGCAAACCAGATCGCTTACATATGTCTCGTGGCTCACGGTTAGTCTCCCCTCACAAGGCCAGGGTGGCGAAACGGATAATGGTGATCAGCCCTATCACGATCATGGTGATGGTCAGGATGTTCTCGCCGCGCTGGAACTTCTTGCGCTCACCCCGCCCTATGAAGCCCCACTTCACCCCGATGCGGTAGAAGCCTATGCCCACGTGCAGCTCCACCATGGGCAGCAGCACCAGGTAGAAAAACATCCAGAAACCGCCCTGGATGCGCGCCGCGCTCTTCTGGGCCGTGATGGGAAGATCCGTCAGCACCGTCCACATGTGCGCCGAGCCCATGATCAAGATGATCATGGCCGTCAGAGCCTGCACCAGCCACAGCCAGGTGTCCTTGTGCTTGAGCATCTTGGCGTGACGCCACAAAACGCCCTGCTCTTTGCTGGTAAACGGTATCTTGCGCGCCGCCAGCACGAAGTGCAAAAGCATGGTGGCGCCGATCAAGGGACCGCCCACCTGCGCCATGTAGGTGGCCTCGAAAAACCAGGCGATGGCGTTCATCACCGATACGCCCAGGTTCACGCTGGCCACCAAAACCATGTGGCTCCACATGAACAAAATCAGACCCGCCCCCGTCAGCATCTGCAACCAGTCCAGATACGCCGATATGCGGCTCGCCGGACGCACGAAGATACTAGTGTCCACTACATG
>CAZLSD010000358.1:0-3252 GCA_964561775.1 uncultured Desulfarculus sp.
CCCCATGCCTTTTTAGGAAAGGGGGTCTGGGGGAAAACCCTTTTTGCGCTGCAAAAAGGGTTTTCCCCCAGATTCCTCCTTCTTCTTCTCCTATCCCTCCTCCTCGCCGGCTGCGCGGCCTTTGAGTCCAGGCCGGCGGTGACGGTGGAGCAGTACACCTTGGAGTATGCCGCGCCGGCGGCGGCGGGCGGGGCCAAGCTGGCCGAGGGGATCAAGGTGGCGCGCTTCAGTGTGAGCCAGGAGCAGAACAGCACGGACATGTTGTATGAGGCGGGTCCGGGCCAGCGGGGGGTGCACGAGTATCACCGTTGGCGGGCCAACCCGGCGGATTTGGTGACGGATTATTTGACGCGCGACTTGCGCTCGGCGGGGGTTTTCGCGGCGGTGCTGCCTTGGCAGGCGGGGTCCTTGCTGCGTTTCAAGCTGGAGGGGGCGCTGGAGGAGTTTTTGGCGCGGCGTGGTCCTGGGGGTCCGGAGGCGGTCTTACGGGTCAGCGTGACGCTCTTGGACATCAGCCAGCGGGAGACGCCCCAGCGCCTCTTGTATCAGCGCACTTATGAGGAGCGCCAGCTCCTGGCCGACACCGGCCCGGCGGCCCAGGCGTTGGCGCTGAGCCAGGCCATGGCCCGGGCCAGCGCGCGCATCGTGGAAGACGCCCGCAAGGCGGCGGCCGAGCGCCTGGCCCGGCCCTGAGCGCGGGCGCGTCCCGCGCGGCCCGGCAACGGTTTCTGGCTATTTTTACTCGCCTAATCAGGGCCTTGGTGGTATAATCCCCTTGATGGTTCCTCTGAGGAGGCCTGGGCGGCATACGCCCGGGCTTACTGCCTTTTCTGCTTTCCAGACAGGATGTTAGATGCTCAGCCCCGACCAGCGCAAGGAAGACGTGCTCATAGAGGACGAGGTCAAGCGCTCGTACCTTGATTATGCCATGAGCGTCATCATCGGCCGGGCCTTGCCCGAGGTGCGTGACGGCCTGAAACCCGTGCACCGGCGCATCCTCTTCGCCATGCACGAGCTCAAGAACGACTTCAACAAGCCCTACAAGAAGTCGGCCCGCGTGGTCGGTGACGTCATAGGTAAGTATCACCCCCACGGCGACTCCGCCGTGTACGACGCCCTGGTGCGCATGGCCCAGGAATTCTCTCTGCGCTACATGCTGGTGGACGGCCAGGGCAACTTCGGCTCGGTGGACGGCGACTCCGCCGCGGCCATGCGTTACACCGAAGTGCGCATGGCCAAGCTGACCCAGCAGTTCTTGGAGGACCTGGACAAGGAGACCGTGGAGTTCGTGGACAACTACGACGGCTCCATGAGCGAGCCGGCGGTGCTGCCCACCAAGGTCCCCAACTTGCTGATCAACGGCTCCTCGGGCATCGCCGTGGGCATGGCCACCAACATTCCGCCCCACAACCTGGGCGAGGTGGCCAAGGCCGTGGTGGCTCTGTTGGACAATCCCGATCTGGACCTGGAGGCGCTCATGCGCTTCATTCCTGGTCCGGACTTCCCCACCCGGGGTTTCATCCAGGGCACCCAGGGCATCCGGGATGCCTACGCCACCGGGCGCGGCTCTTTGACCCTGCGCGCGCGGGCCAGCATCGAGGTGCAGGCCCGGGGCAAGAAGACCTCCATCATCGTGAGCGAGCTGCCCTACCAGGTCAACAAGGCCCGGCTCTTGGAGCGGGTGGCCGAACTGGTGAAGGACAAAAAGATCGAGGGCATTTCCGACCTCCGCGACGAGAGCGACCGCGACGGCATGCGGGTGGTCTTCGAGATCAAGCGCGAGGCCCAGCCCCAGATCATCTTGAACCAGCTCTTCAAATTCACCCAGATGCAGACCACCTTCGGGGTGATCCTGTTGGCCATCGTCAACAACCGCCCCGAACTTTTGACCCTCAAGCAGGTCCTGCTGCACTTCATAGACCACCGCCGCGAGATCATTTTAAAGCGCACCGCCTATGAGCTGAAGAAGGCCGAAGCCCGCGCCCATATCCTGGAAGGCCTCAAGATCGCCCTGGAGAACCTGGACCGCACCATCCAGATCGTGCGGGCGGCCAAGACCCCGGCCGAGGCCAAGGCCGAGCTGATGGCCCAGCTCCAGCTCAGCGAGTTGCAGGCCCAGGCCATCCTGGAGATGCGCCTGCAAAGGCTGACCGGCCTGGAGCGGGACAAGATCCTTGCGGAATACCGGGAGATAATCAAGGAAATCGCCCGCCTGCGCGCCATCCTGGGCTCGGAGGAGCTGGTCAGGAACATCATCCGCAGCGAGACCCTGGCCCTGGCCGAGGCCCACGCCGATCCCCGCCGCACCGAGATCGTGGCCGCGGCCGAGGACATCGACCTGGAGGACATGATCGCCGAAGAGGACATGGTGGTGACGCTCAGCCACTTGGGCTACATCAAGCGCGCCCCCATCAGCCTCTACCGGGCCCAGCGACGGGGCGGCAAGGGCAAGCGGGGCATGTCAACCCGCGAGGAAGACTTCGTTGAGTCCCTCTTCGTGGCCTCCACCCACAGCTATCTGCTGGTCTTCACCAGCCTGGGCCGGCTCTACTGGATCAAGGTTCACGAGCTGCCCCAGGCCGGGCGCACCAGCAAGGGCAAGGCCATCGTCAACTTCCTGAACCTGCTGCCCTCCGAGAAGGTGGCCACGGTGCTGGCCGTGCGCGAGTTCAGCGAGGGCCGCTACGTGCTCATGGTCACTGAGAGCGGGGTCATCAAGAAGACCGAGCTGATGGACTTCTCGCGCCCGCGCGCCGGGGGCATCATCGCCTTAGGCCTCAGTGAGGGCGACCGCCTGGTCAACGCCCGCCTCTCCGACGGCTCCATGGAGGTCTTCCTGGCCACCCGCCAGGGCCAGGCCATCCGCTTCGCCGAGGATCAGGTCCGCTCCATGGGACGCACGGCCTCCGGGGTGCGCGGCGTCAGCCTGGAAAAGGACGACGCCGTGGTGGCCATGGAGGCCCTGGCCGGCGCGCCCTCCATCCTCACCGTCACCGAGAACGGCTTTGGCAAGCGCACCCGCCTGGACGAGTACCCCCTGCAAAACCGGGGCGGCAAGGGCGTCATCACCATCAAGACCAGCGACCGCAACGGCGCGGTGGTGGGGGTGCTGGTGGTGGAGGACACCGACGAGATCATGCTCTCCTCGGACCAGGGGCTCATCGTGCGCACCAAGGTGGCCGGCATCAGCGTCATCGGCCGCAACACCCAGGGCGTGACCCTGATCGACCTGGCCCAGGGCGAGCGCCTGGT
>CAZLSD010000359.1:0-3247 GCA_964561775.1 uncultured Desulfarculus sp.
CCTCATTCCTCCCAGCATCGATCCCTTGAGCGAGAAGAACATCGATCTGCCGCCGGAGGAAGTCAAAAGCGTGTTCCAGGCCTTCAACCTGGACATGGAACGCCCCTGCATGCTGCAGGTGTCGCGTTTCGACCGCTTCAAGGATCCCCTGGGGGTGATCAAGTCCTACAAGCTGGTGAAAAAATATGTCCCCGGAGTGCAGCTGGTGCTGGCCGGCAGCGGGGCCAGCGACGACCCCGAGGGCGAGATGGTGCTCCACGACGTGCGCAACGCGGCCAACGGCGATCCGGAGATCAACGTCCTGCTGCTGCCCCCCGACGGCCACCGCGCCATCAACGCCCTGCAAAGGGGCGCTGACATCGTTTTGCAGAAGTCCATCAAGGAAGGCTTCGGCCTGACCGTGACCGAGGCCATGTGGAAGGGCAAGCCGGTCATCGGCGGCGACACCGGCGGCATCCGCTTGCAGGTGGTGGACCACTACACCGGATTTTTGGTCAGCACCCCCGAAGGCGCGGCCCTGCGCTCCCGCTATCTGCTCCAGCACCGCGACCGCCTGGAGAGCATGGGGCAAACCGCCCGTGAGTTCGTGCGCGAAAATTTCCTGCTCACCCGGCACCTGCGCGAATACCTCACGGTGATGCTGGGCCTGGTCACCCACGGCGGGGACTACATCGAGCTGTAAGGAGGGATCAAACCTATGGAGATGCTTGATCCCCGACAATCCCCGCAAGGTTTTTATGAACATCTGGCCACGGCCCGCCGCCGGATCCTGCTTTTGGATTACGACGGCACCCTGGCTCCCTTCCGCGCCCAACGCCGGCGCGCCGTGCCCTATCCCGGGGTGCGCCGTCTGCTCAACGCCATCGCCCAGGATGCCAGGAACCGTGTGGTGGTGGTCAGCGGCCGTACCGTGGCCGAGGTGCTGTTTTTGCTACGGCCGGCTGAGCTGCTGGAGGTCTGGGGCTGCCATGGGGCCCAGCGCCTGCTAACCAATGGGGCAGAGCAGAAAAAGCGCCTGGACCCGCGCGCGCGCCAAGCTTTGAGCCAGGCGGCCGCCTGGGCCTCGGGCATGGGCTGGGGCGCGCAGGTGGAACAGAAGCCCTTCAGCGTGGCCCTGCATTGGCGGGGATTGGACCCGGACCAGGCCCAGCGCATGCGCCGCCTGGCGCGCGCCCAGTTTCGCCGTTTGAGCTCCCAGGCCGCTCTGGAGCCCCTGGATTTCGACGGCGGCCTGGAGCTGCGCGCCGCGGGCGTCCACAAGGGCCAGGCCGTGGAAACCATTCTGGGCGAGGAAGGCCCGGACGCCTGCCTGGCCTATCTGGGTGACGACCTTACCGACGAGGACGCCTTCCAGGCCGTCAAGGGACATGGCCTGGGGGTGTTGGTCCGCGATGAGCCGCGCCCCAGCGCGGCCTCGCTCTGGCTGCGCCCGCCAGGGGAATTGCTGGAGTTCCTGGAGGTCTGGCTGCGGACGGGACGGGAACTGGCCGGCGCGCCCCCGGACCAACCCCGGTAAGACGCGGGCCAGAAAGGCCCCGGGCAAGCTTGGCAAGAAAGGCGGCAATCATGACGCGGCAAACCTTGGACCCCCAGCGGAGTTCGCCCTATCATCTGGTAATCGTCTCCAACCGCCTGCCCTATGTGGTGCGCCCCAAGCCCCAGAGCGGCTATAGCCTGGAGCCTGGCTCCGGTGGCCTGGTCACCGCCTTGGCGCCGGTGCTGCGCAACCGCGGCGGGCTTTGGATCGGCTGGCCAGGCGTGACGGAGAGGGAAGACCTGAACCTGCCCGCCCTGTTGGCTCCCGCGGCCCGCGAGGCAGGTTACCGTCTTGAGCCGGTCCCCCTGGACGAAGACGACCTCCGGGATTTTTATCAAGGCTTCGCCAACGAGATAATCTGGCCCCTGTTTCACGATCTGCCCTCGCGCTGCAACTTCAACCCTGTCTATTGGGATCGTTACCAGGCGGTCAACCGCAAATATTGCCAGGTCATCGTCAAGAACCTGCATCCCCAGGACTACATCTGGGTACACGACTACCACCTGATGGATGTGGCGCAAAACCTGCGCGGCATGGGGGTGAGCCAGAATATCGGATTCTTCCTGCACATCCCCTTCCCGCCCTTGGACAACTTTCTCAAGCTGCCTTGGCGCTTCCACATCCTGCGCTCGCTTTTGGCCTATGACTTGCTAGGCTTCCAGACCTCGCGCGACCGGCGCAATTTCCTGGGCTGCGTGCGCGCCCTGCACAAGGACCTGGCCCCCCATGGCAAGGGCCAGGTGGTCATGGTCAAAAACGGCGCCCGCCAGGTGCGGGTGGGGGTCTTCCCCATCAGCATCGACTTCAACGAGTTCGCCGACCGCGCGGCCACGCCCGCCGTCTCCGGCCGCGCCCAGCGGTTGAGCGACGACCTGCCCCAGCAGCAGATGATCCTGGGGTTGGACCGCCTGGACTACACCAAGGGCATACCCGAGCGCCTGGAAGCCTACAAGGAGATGTTCCTGCGCCATCCTGAGATGATGGGGCGGGTGGCGCTGGTGCAGGTGGTGGTGCCCAGCCGGGCCGACATCCCCGAATACATGGGGCTAAAGAAGGACATCGAGCGCCAGGTGAGCGCCATCAACGGCCAGTTCACCTCCTCGGGCTGGGTGCCCATCCACTACATGTTCCGCAGCCTGGATCGCAGCGAGTTGCTGGCCTATTACCGTTCCGCCGACATCGCCCTGGTCACGCCATTGCGCGATGGCATGAACCTGGTGGCCAAGGAGTATTGCGCCTCCAAGTCCGACGAGCAGGGGGTGCTGGTCTTGAGCGAGTTCGCCGGCAGCGCGGCCCAGCTCCATCGCTGGGCCATGCTGGTCAACCCCCATGATCGCATCGGCATGGCCGAGGCCATATACCAGGCGCTGCACCTTAAGCGCGGCGAACGCCAGCAGCGCATGCGCCGTCTGCGCGCCTCGGTGCGCCGCCAGGACATCTTCTGGTGGGTCAACTCCTTCCTCAAGGCGGCCTTCTCCAAGGAGTTGGGCGACTTCCCCCTGGTGGAGGAATACCTGCCCAGCGCCCCGCCCCAAGTTGAGCCCCCGCCGCTGGCCATGCCCGAGGCTGGCTAGGCGCGCGGGGTCAGCAGGCCCTCGCGAAGGATGAATTCCAGCACCTGGTCCAGGCCCTGGCCGGTCTTGAGGTTGGTGAAGACAAAGGGCCTATTTCCGCGCATGCGTTTGGCGTCCCGCTCCATGACCTCCAGGG
>CAZLSD010000360.1:0-3245 GCA_964561775.1 uncultured Desulfarculus sp.
GGATTCAGGTCCGGCATGGGGCTTGGGTTGGGAAAAGACGGGCGGGGGTAAACCCCGCCCCTACATTTAAGATTTGATTTCTTGATGTAGGGGCGGGGTTTACCCCCGCCCGCTTTCGGCTGGGCTTGCTGGGCGCTACTTGTTGTAGTCGTACCAGCCCTTTTTGCTCTTGCGGCCCAGGTTGCCGGAGCGCACCTGGTTCTTCAAGGTGGTGGGGGATGCCCACTTGAGCTCCTTGTTGAGCTCCAGGAAGAAGTAGTCGGCCACGAACTTGCAGATGTCGATGCCGGTGAAGTCCATCAGCTCGAAGGGGCCCATGGGGTAGTTCAGGCCCAGCTTGATGGCCTTGTCGACGTCTTCCTTGCTGGCCACGCCCTCTTCCACCAACTTGACCGCCTCGATCATGTGGGGGATCATCAGGCGGTTGACGATGAAGCCGGGGCTGTCGACCTTGACCTCCACGGTTTCCTTGCCCATCTTCTGGGCCAGCGCGGTGGTGATGGCCACGGCCTCGTCACTGGTGGAGTAGCCGCGGATGATCTCCACCAGCTTCATCAGGGGCACCGGGTTGAAGAAGTGCATGCCCACGATCTTGTCGGGACGCTTGGTGGCGGCGGCGATCAAGGTGATGGACATGGAGCTGGTGTTGGTGGCCAGGATGACCTCGGGACGGCAGACGGTGTCCAACTCGGAGAAGACCGCCTTCTTGAGGTCCAGGTCCTCGATGACCGCCTCGATGACGAAGTCGCACTCGGCCATCTTGCCCATGTCGGTGGTGCCGATGATGCGTTTTTGGATGGCGGTCTTCTGGTCTTCCTTCAGCTTGCCCCGTTCCACGCCCTTGGCCAGGAACTTGTCGATGGCCGACAGGCCGCGCTGCACGAAGTCGTCCTTGATGTCGCGCATGATGACGTTGGCGCCCATCTGGGCGGCCAACTGGGCGATGCCGTTACCCATGGTGCCGGCGCCGACCACGCCGATAGTTTTAATCTCGCTCATGAAAGCCCTTCCTCCTTTGCTGCGTTGGCAAATCTGTATATCCGGTAGCGGGCAAGACGCTTAGCTGCCCCCGGACAGGGCTCCGGGGGGTTAATCCATGCATTCCTTGTATATGCGGGCCATTTCCTGGTGCAGATCGCCGAAGGCCTCGTGGACGCGGGGGTCGAACCAGTGGGGTTTGAGGCGGTTGTCGCCCTGGGTGATGATCTGCACCGCACGTTCGTGGTCAAAGGCCGGCTTGTAGGGGCGGGCCGAGCGCAGGGCGTCGTAGACATCGGCCAGCATGCTGATGCGCCCGGAAAGCGGTATCTCCTCGCCGGCCAGGCCCTGGGGATAGCCCGAGCCGTCGTAGTGCTCGTGGTGGGTCAGCGCCACCTCGCGGGCCATGGCCAGGCGGGGGTCCTCGCCCAGGATGCGCGCGCCAAACACGGTGTGCAGCTTGACCTGGGCCCACTCCATGGCGTCCAGCGCGCCGGGCTTGCGCAGGATGTCCGGGTGGATGTGCAATTTGCCCACGTCGTGCATCTGGGCCGAGTAGCTAAGCGTGCGCACGAAGTTCTTTTCGCAGCCCAGGCCGCCGGCGATCAACTCGGCATAGCGGCTGACCCTTAGGATGTGGTCGCCGGTGTCCTCGTCGTGGCTTTCCGCCGCCCGGGCCAGGGCCCCGATGGTGTAGAGGAAGGCGCTCTCCACCTCCTGCACCTGGGAGCTGATGGTTTTGAGGAACATGTGGATGGTGACCACCAGGGCCGAGAGCACCTGGGCCTCGTACTTGGTCACCTGCTTGCCAAAGTCCAGGGCCAGCACCGTGACCTCGGAGGAGTGATAGGCCACCAGGTTGCGCTGGGGCGGCGCGCCGGCCAGCTTGCCCCACAGGGCGCTGCGAGCGATGGCGGGGAACTCGGGTTCGTCCTGGTTGCAGAAGACCACCGTGCGGCCAGAGAAGATGGGGGCCAGCAGGGCCGGCTCCAGGTCCGCGGGCAGGGGACGGAAGCTGACCACGCCTTGTTCGTGGTGATAGAGCCAGCCCCGGTAGGCGCCTTGGGGCGTGCCGCCCAGGAGCACCACCCGCTGGGGCCGGGTTCTGTCGCCGCTCTTGGGGTCCAGCAGGAACTCCATGAGCCGGCGCATGGAGTGGTCCACCTGGAACTGGTAGGGGTCGAACTCCTTGAGCAGCGTATTGGTGAAGGAGGCCACGTCGGCCAGGCGGAAATTGGCGTTTTCCAGTTCGTCGCCCAGTTCCTTGACCCGTAGCAGCGAGCGCGAGCGGGTCAGCAGTTCGGCGGCGTTGACCGGTTTGGCCAGGAAGTCGTCGGCCCCGGCCTCCAGCCCCTCCAGCTTGTCCTCCAGGGCGCCCAGGCCGGTGACCATGATCACCGGGATGCGGCGGGTGTTCTCGTCCATCTTGAGACGCCGGCAGACCTCGTAGCCGTTCATGCCGGGCATCATCACGTCCAACAGCACCAGGTCCGGCTTGCGCTCGGCGGCCAGGCGCAGGGCCTCCTGGCCGTTGCTGGCCTTGCTGGCCGTGGCTCCCTGCTGCTGGAAAAGCTCGTCCAGCAGTTCCAGGTTGGACGGCTCGTCGTCCACGATGAGGACATGGCCCTTGATCATGCGGTCAACCCGGGCGTACCCCTGTTAAATGGTAGGCAAGCCAAATTGGCTGGTATCATAAGGGTAATAACATTGCCCAAGACAAAGGTCAATATGCCTGCGTCCGGCGCGCTCCGGGGCGCGTTGACAACCCACCCCGCCTCTGCTAATTTCCCTCCAACCGCAAATAACCTTTCACGGAGCCGGTTTAGATGCGCTTGCCCGTATGTTTGGCCTGGGCCCTCTGCCTCACCCTGCTGGCCGTGGGTGCGGTCCGGGCCGAAAAGTCCATGTATGTCTCCGACCGCATGCAGGTGATCGTGCGCGCCAACCCGGCCAACGAGGCCAAGATTCTGGAACACATAAGCACCGGCGAGGTGGTCACGGTCCTGGAATCCAATACCGATGGCTGGATAAGGCTGCGCACCGCCGGCGGCAAGGAAGGCTGGGCCATCTCCCGCTACTTCGTGGAAGAGCCTCCGGCGGTGGTGCGCCTGCGCGACCTGGGCCCCCAGGGCAAGGATCTCTCCGCGCGCCTGGAAGAGACGCGCAAGGAGAACGAGGGGCTAAAACGCGCCCTCCAGCAGGCCGAGGCCAAGGCCAGCCAGGCCGAGGCCGGCTACGCCAAGCTGCGCGTGGATTCGGCCGACGTG
>CAZLSD010000361.1:0-3219 GCA_964561775.1 uncultured Desulfarculus sp.
TTAGGGCAGGCGGCAGTGCTCGGGGCCGCGCACCGAGAGCACCGGGCAGGTGGCGCGGCGGAAGACCTTCTCCGCCGTGGTGCCGAAGAGGGTGCCGGTCAGGTTGCTGCGTCCCTTGGTGCCCATGACGATCATGGAGGCGTTCTCCTCCACGATGGTCTTCAGTATCTCCTCGTAGGGCAGGCCCACCCGGAAGATGACCCGCGCGCGCACCTCGCCCACCCGGGAGAGATACTCCTTCTGGAATTGGGCCAGGCGGTCGGTCTTGACCGACTCCACGTACTTGTCCCGGCTCACCGCGTATCCCTCGGCCGCCAGCTGGTCCAGGGCGTCCAGGCCGCGCGAGTTGATCACGTTGATGATGAGCAGCTCGGCCTTGTAGGCCAACGCCAGGGACAGGGCGTGGGTGAAGGTGGCCTCGGAATAGGAGGACAGATCCAGGGGCAGCAGAATCCGCTCGTAGTTGATGCAGGTATTCGCCATGCTCTCGCTCCTCGCCATATAGTTTTAGTTCTGCCTCATGTTACCTGTAATCACATGCCTTCGACAACAGTCACGGCCAGGCCCCGCCATTTTTCCAAATCCTCGCCACGCGCCCTGCGCCGGCCGCTCGATTCCCGCCAGAACCGGGCCTCCCATTCATCGCACAGACCGGCCCAGGGCTGCCCCTGCTCCAGGGGCGGAGAAGGCCCCAAGCCGCGCGCCAGTTCCGCCGCTCCGCGCTCCAGCATCAGCCCCAGGCCGGGGCGCTCCAGCAGGTCCGCGCCGCGCGCCGTCAGCAGCAACCCCAGGAGCCAGCCCCAGGCCGGCGGCGCGCTCGCAAGCCAGGGCCAGGCCCCCATCCGCTCCAGGGAGCCAAGCCCCAGCCTGGCCGCCGCCCCAGACACCACCGGCCCCAGGGCCAAGAGCCGCATGAGGGGATTCTTGCGCGGGCTGCCAAAGTCCAGGCTGTCCAGCCCGGCGCACAGGCCCAAGAGCGCCGCGCGCGCTTCGAGCTCCAGCGCCCGCCAGGCCCGGGCCGCCGGGCACCACTCGCGCCGGCACTTGTCCGCATAGCCGGTGCTCTCGCGCAAGTCGCGTCCGCCATTGTTGGCCGGGTGATAGAGGCAGCCCGCCCGGCGGCCCGCCGCGTCCAGGAACCCCAGGCCCGCGCACCAGAAACCCAGCTCGGGCTTGGCCGGCAGCTGGCCGGCCAGCCAGGCCTGCCGGTTCTCGCTCAAGAGACGCCGCAGCGATCCTTTGTAGTCGGCGTGGTCATAGCCCGGTGGACGGATGGGCGGGCAGCAGGCCAGGCAGCCAAGCCCCAGGCCGGGGGAGCAGAGCACGTCGGTGGGGGTTGCGTCATTCATCAAGGTCGGACCTGGGGAGAAATCTCCTGAAAGTACCTTTGCAGGATTCATGACCGCCGGCTGTCACGCCGCTTGCACTGGCGCCAAGGGTGGGCATCAGCGTTTGCGCGCAAGCAGCCGCGCCAGCCGGCTGGGCATGGGCGGCGAGGCGCTCGCCCGGCGGGCGGGAATCCTGCTCTTGGGGGAGTGAGCGCTTCCCAGCGCGAGCGACCTGGCCAATGCTCTTGTCTTTTTCTTGCCAAGCCATCCGCCCTCACCGGGAGCCGATCCCGCCCGAAGAACCAGAGCTTCCCCCGACCCGTGCTGGGAGGCGAGGCACTCGCCCCGACCCGCATTGGGCGGCGAGGCTCTCGCCGTGGCACACGGTCAAAGGACAAAGCCGGGCACGTACTTGCCGTCGGCGGAGGCCAGGCCCTGGATGAAGCCGTTTTCCAGGCCGGCGTTGTCCAGGCCGGCCAGGGCGGCCTCATATTCGTAGGCCAGCAAGGGGCGCTCCAGGCCGGGGGTTTGGCTGGCTTTGTACAGGGGGGTGTACTGGGACATGAGGCTGACCCAGACCCCGCGCCCGCCCAGGCGCGCCAGGTCGGCCATGACCTCCGGGGTTTGCGATAGGCCGTGGGGCAGCACCAGGTGGCGCACCAGCACGCCGCGTACGGCCACGCCGTCCTGGTCCAGCTCCAGGTGGCCCACCTGCTCGAACATCTCGCGCAGGGCCTCGCGGCAGTGGAGGGCGTAGTTGCCCGCCCCGGAAAGGCGCGTGGCCACGGCGTCGTCAGTGTACTTGTAGTCGGGCAGGTATATCTCCACCAGCCCGGCCAGGAGGCGGATGGCGGCGGCCCGCTCATAGCCGCTGGTGTTGTAGACCACGGGCAGGGCGCAGCCCCTTTCCCGGGCCAGGGCCAGGGCCTCCAGGATGACCACCAGGTGGGGGGTGGGGGTGACCAGGTTGAGGTTGTGGGCGCCCTGGTCGGCCAAGTCCAGGAAGACCTGGGCCAGCTCCTCGGCGTCCATCTCCTGGCCCCAGCCCTGTTGGCTGATGCTGAAGTTCTGGCAGAAGCGGCAGGCCAGGGTGCAGCCGGCGAAGAAGACCGTGCCCGAGCCCCGGCTGCCGCTGATGGGCGGCTCCTCGCCGTGGTGGAGCTGGGCCAGGTTGACCGGGGCGCTTAACCCGGCCCGGCAGAAGCCGCGCTGGCCGGCCAGGCGGTCGGCCCGGCAGGCGCGGGGGCAGAGCACGCAGGCTTTTAGCCAGCGTTTGAGGCGGGCGGCGGCGCGGGCATAGGCCGCGGGCGGAGGGAAAGCGGGGCTGGGCAAGGCGGTTCTTCCCTAGATGTGCTGGCCGCTCATCATGAGCAGCATGCCCAGCAGCGGGCCCAGGAACAGGCCCACCAGCTTCACCCCCAGCCAGGCCATGATGAGGAAGATGAAGAAGAAGTAGATGACGCTGACGGCGATGGCCACCGGGGGCACCCAGGCGTGCACCCCGCCCAGCTGGGCCAGCAGCGGCAGGATGTTTTGGCCGGGGTTGGCCTGCTTGACGGCCAGTATCTGCTTCTTGGCCTCGGTGTAATAGATGAAGTTGGCGCAGAGCGGGCAGGCCAGCCAGACCGCGAAGTTGAGGTAGGGGATGAAAAAGCCCACCAGGGCCAGGGCGAACCAGAGGTAGAGCTTGCGGTAGAGGAACCAGACCGCGGTGGTGAAGAGGGCTGGCCAGTGCCAGGTGGCCACGAAGTTGTCCACCCCGGCCAGGCCGAAGCGGGCGAACTGGCCCAGGTAGTAGTCGGCGTTCTTTCCCAGGTAGGCCCGCCACTCCTCGGGGCTGATCTGCGCGCCGGGGGGCGGGCCTACCTGGGAAAGAACGCCGACTACTACC
>CAZLSD010000362.1:0-3212 GCA_964561775.1 uncultured Desulfarculus sp.
AGCGAAGAAGCCACCACCCCGGCCATCCCGGCCGGTGAAGGACACGACGAGCAAGCGCATCTGGCGCAGGCGCAAGAGGCGCGCCTGCGCCTTTACCGCCTGGCCCTGGGCCAGAGCCAATCCTAGGAGGCAAGCCATGAAGAAGTTGGCAGAGCTCCGGCAGAACAAGGCGGCCCTGGTGGCCAAAGGCTTGGCCCTGCTGGACAGCGTGAGTGATTCCGCATCCCCCATGACCCCTGAGCAGGAGACGGCCCTCAAGGAGAACGAGACGGCCCTGGCCCAGATCAACTCCGCCATCGCGGCCCGCGAGCGCCTGCTGGGCGAGCAGCAGAGCCTGGGCAATGCCGCCGACACGCCCCGCATCGAGGCCATGCGCGACCTGGGGGCCGAGCGCCCATTCGCCTGCCTGGGCGAGCAGCTTCAGGCCGTCATCGCGGTAAGCAACTCCGACCCCGATCCCGAGGCCCTGAGCCGCCTGCGCCACATCCAGGCCGCGGCCACCGGCCTGGGTGTCAGCGTGGGGTCCGACGCCGGGTTCCTGGTGCAGACCGATTTCACCACCAGCATGATGGCCCTGGCCCACGATACCGGCGTGCTCTCCCGCCGGTGCATGCGCGTGCCCATCGGCCCCACCTCCGACAGCCTGGAAGCTCCCCTGGTCAAGCAGTCCAGCCGTGCCACCGGCTCCCGCTGGGGAGGCGTGCAGGTCTACCGCAAGGCCGAGGCCGACACCGTCACCGCCACCAAGCCCGACTTCGACAAGTGGGAGTTGCGCCTGGAGGAGATGATGGCCCTGTGCTACGCCACCGGGCGCAGCCTGCAGGACGCCCCAGCCCTGGAGGCCATCATCCGCCAGGCCTATGCCGAGGAGATGGGCTTCAAGATGGACGACGAGATCATCCGAGGCACCGGCGTGGGCCAGTGCCTGGGCATCTTGAATTCCTCGGCCAAGGTCAGCGTGACCAAGGAAACCGGCCAGGCCGCGGACACCATCGTGGCCGAGAACGTCATGGCCATGTACTCCCGCCTGTGGTCCCGCTCCATGGCTGGCGCGGAGTGGTTCATCAACCAGGACTGCTGGACCCAGTTGTTCCAGCTGCACCTGGCCGTGGGTACCGGCGGCGTGCCCCTCTTCATGCCCCCGGCGGGCCTGGTCTCCGCGCCCTATGGCACTCTCTTCGGCCGTCCCATCCAGGTGCTGGAGCAGTGCGCCACCCTGGGCGACGAGGGAGACATAGTCCTGGCCGACTTCTCCCAGTACGTGCTGATCGAAAAGGGAGGGGTGGCCGCCGACACCAGCATCCACGTGCGCTTCCTCTACGACGAGCAGGCTTTCCGCTTCATCACCCGCAACAACGGCGCGCCCAAGTGGAAGACCGCGCTGACTCCCTACAAGGGCTCCAACTCCGTGAGCCCCTTCATCACCCTGGCCGCCCGGGCTTAAGGCCCCCGCGCGCAGTAAGGAGCAATAATCATGGGAAAGAGCTTCCTGCCCGAGGGCCTGATGCCGGTGGTGCTCCAGCAGCCCGCCACCACCAACGGCGGCATCTCCAGCGACTACCTCTGCCTCAAAAACATCAACCGCTGCTACCTCCTGGTCTCCCTGACCCAGGCCGTGGGCCACGCCACCGGCATCGACGTGATGCAGGCCACGGCGGTGGCCGGCACGGGCGCCAAGGTCATGGGCAAGGTGATGCCCATCTGGGCCAACGAGGACGTGGCGGCCAGCGACGCCCTGACTCAGCAGACCGCTGCCGTCACCTACAACGTGGCCGCCACGGTCAAGAACAAGTTGGTGGTCTTCCAGGTGGACCCGGCTTTGTTGGACACCGACAACGACTTCGACTGCATCAACGTGCTGGTGGACGACTCCAGCCAGGCCACCAACTTCTGTTCCATCGTGGCCCTGTGCGAGATGAAGTACCAGGGCAGCGTGCCCACGGTGATCACCGACTAGCCCAACCAGGTAGAAAGGAACCCTGAAATGGCTGGCAAGACCGAACTCTTTGGACGCAAACAGCCCGGCGGGATGTTCGCCGTGGTCAACAACGGGCTCACCACCGGCAACATTTTCTGGGTCCACTCCGGCACCGGTACCGACGGCGCCGGATATGGCCGCAACCCGGACGCCCCTTTCGCCACCCTGGACTATGCCGTGGGCCTGTGCACGGCCAACAAGGGCGACCGCATCTACCTGATGCCCGGCCACGCCGAGAGCATCGTGGGGGCCTCCTCCTGCGTGCTGGACGTGGCCGGCGTCCAGGTCATCGGCCTGGGCAGCGGGGCGCTGCGGCCCAAGTTCACCTTCAGCACCGCTGCCGCCGCCACCATTAGCGTCACCGCCGCCAACGTGCTGTTGCAGAATCTCCAGTTCTACAGCGACTACACCGGCGGCATCACCGCCGGCATCACCCTGGGGGCCAGCGCCGACGGCTTCCGCCTGCTGGGCTGCCGCTTCGAGGAGGGGGCCAGCACCAAGGAATTCCTGATCGCCATCAGCATCGCCGCCGCCTGCCACGACGTGGGCATCGACGGCCTGGACTTCTATGGCGCGGCCGGCGGCGACGACAGTCAGTGCGTGTTTTTCGCCGGGGCCTCCAACTTCAGCTACCTCCGCAGCTTCCGTATCTTTGGCGACTTCAGCGGCGCGCCCATCGATGCCTTGGCCGCGGCCAGCACGCAGATCGAGATCGGCCCTGGCGTCATCACCAACGTGGACGCGGCCGCTGGCCTCAGCGCCAGCGTCCACGCCTCCACCACTGGCATGATGCACGACCTGCGCATCCTGCAGGCCAAGGACACCGTGGGCCCGGCCGGCGCGGCCATGGCCTACTCCGAGGTCTACGTCAGCAACGCCGCCGGGGCGCAGGGCATCCTGAAGCCGTCCGCGGACAGCTAGGCAGGGAGAGGCTAAACCATGGCCGCCAGCGTTACCCTGACCGAGAAGAACGTGGGCAGCGTGAAGAAGCTGGTCTTTGCTTGGACCTCGGCTGCGGACGGCAGCGCCAGCAAGACCACCACCTACGCATACGACGGCAGCCTCCTGGGCTTGGCCACCATTCCCGATGGGGTGGCCGCGCCCTCGGACAACTACGACATCACCCTCACCGACGCAGACGGGCACGATGTGCTGCTGGGGCAGGGAGCCAACCGGGACACCGTCAATACCGAGTTCGTGGCCGGGACCAGCCTGGCGGCTGTGGCGGGCAGCA
>CAZLSD010000363.1:0-3202 GCA_964561775.1 uncultured Desulfarculus sp.
ATCCACGCCCCCGCGCGGGGGGCGACTGGACGATTCCTTCTACACCCGCCGCGACGACCTGGTTTCAATCCACGCCCCCGCGCGGGGGGCGACGCCATGGACGCCGCCTTGCGGTAGGCTTCCACCTTGTTTCAATCCACGCCCCCGCGCGGGGGGCGACAGTACCCATCCTAACCTAGCTAAACCAAAGAGGTAAATCCTCAAGTTCCGCCGACCCCCTATAGGCGCTCTTGAACTGGAAGGACCAACTAGCGGCCATCCTTAGTTTCCCCCACAAAAACCGCATCATAGGACCATCGCCGACCTGGCGTATTTTTCATGTGCGCTTGAAGTCCGCGATTACACGATCAACGGTCCTTGTGGGTCCAGAGCCAGCTTGACACCGTGGTGCTCCACCCGGCGGCGCCAGTTCTGGCCCAGGAAATAAAAGCGCAGGCTGTCGTATTCCAAATCGGATTCCCTCAAAAGCTTGTCACGTAAGACCGTCCACTGCGCCGGGTCCAACAGGCATTCAAACACGGAGTTTTGCACCCGCTGCCCATAATTTTCGCATTGCTTGGCCACCCGGCGCAGGCGGCGCTGCCCAGCTGGCGAGTCGGTGGCCACGTCATAGCAAACCAGGACCATCATGGCTCAGCCCTTATGCAGATAGGGAACGTAGGCATCCAAATCCCCCCTCAGGTGGCGGGCCAGCAACAAGGCCTGTACATGGGGCGCCAGACCCAATTCCAGCTTTTCCCCCAAGAAGGCGTGCTGGACCTCCTGTTTCTTGCGCTCCTGATAGGCGACTATGACCTGCTTGCGGCAGGCGTCGCTCATGGTGACCGCTCCGCTGCCGCTGGTCTGGAAATCCTTGGCCGACACCTGCCGCCGGTTGATCAAGGTGGCCACCAGGCGGTCGGCCAGCACCGGCCGCAGCTCTTCCATCAAGTCCAAGGCCAGGCTGGGACGACCTGGCCTGTCGCGGTGCAAAAACCCGACTTGGGGGTCCAGGCCCACGGATTGGCAGGCTGCCGACACATCGTGGGCCAGCAGGGTGTAGACAAAGGAGAGCATGGCGTTGACCGGGTCCAGGGGCGGCCTGCGGCTGCGTTGGCAAAAGGCGAGAGCCTTCTCCTGGCTGGCCAGCATGTGTCCAAAAGCTCCGAAATAGGCCGCTCCCGCCTCTCCCTCCAGGCCGCGCAGGCTGTCCAGGTCATGGCCCGAGTCCAGCCTTTGCAAGATGGAGGTCATGGCATCGGCGGCCAGGCCGAGCGTCTGGGCCGCGTCGTCGGGGCGGTCGGAGCGGGCCGCGCGGCGCAGCACGGTGCGGCAGTTCATGATCTTGCCCGTCAATACGGAGCGGGCGATGTTGACGCAACCGGCCTGGTCATCAGCCACGCGGTATTGCTGGCGGCGCAGGAGCACGTTGCCCGATACCGGCCCCTGCACCCGGGCCAGGAAGCGGCCGTTGGGGCTAAGGAAGCTGACGGCCGCCCCGTTTTCTGCACAGTGGGCCAGGGCCTGGGGAGTGACGAAAACCCGGCCCAGGCAGACCACGCCTCCCAGTAAATGAACGGGCATGCGCAAAAGGGTCTCGCCGCCGGCCTTGACCAGAATGCTTTCGCCGTCCTTGCTGACTTGGGCATCATCCCTGGTCACGAACAGGGTGTTTAACAAGCGTTTCATGGCTCCTCCAAGGCCCGTTGCACCTGACGACGCAAAAAGTTCGCAGCCGAGCGGTTTTTTTCCACCAACTCGGGCAGGCACTGCGCGCGCAAGGAGCAGTTCTGGCAATGCGGCCCGGACCTGGGAGGTGGCGTGATACCGCTATCCAGCATGGCGTGCACCTCCAGGGCTGCGCGTTGCACGGCCTGGCGCAGTTGAGGGGACAACTCCACTTCCTCGCGGCGGCGGCTGGCGCCATAGAACAAAGCTCCGCTGGGAATGTGGCAAGAGAGCATCTCCTCCAGGCAAATGGCCTGGGCGGTGAGCTGGATGCGGTCGGCGTCGTGCTCCTTGGGGCGGCCGCGTTTGTACTCCACCGGATAGGCAAGCCAGCCCCGGGCCTGGCGGTGGAACTCCACCACGTCGGCCACCCCGGTCAGGCCCAGGGAGAGGGAGCGCAGGGCCAGGCCTCGCTCGATGCGGACCTGGCCCCGGCTCTCTCCTCCGGCCTGGTGGGCCTTTTCGTGCAGCAGACGTCCTTGGGCGGTGAGGCGGTTCTCTTCCCACAGCCTTTCCAGGTGGATCAATCCGCACTGGCGCGGACAGAATATCCAGTGCTGCAAGGCGCTGATGGGTATCAACCGGTCCTCGGCGTACATGGCCTAGAGCATCTCCTCCAGCTCAACTCCCTGGGGGAGCCGGTCGCGGGCCACGCTGATCCGGTAGTCGCCAAAGGCGCGGGCCGGCCCGGTTTTGTCTTCGCCGCGCTGCCAGGTGATCAGGTCGAAAAGCTTGTGGGAAGGGGCGTTGCCCAGCTTGCTGGCGTGCTTGAAGACGTAGAGCCGGCGGGCGGCCATCTTGCCCCGGGCGGCGGAGTGATCGTGCTCGAACATGTTGGCCAAGGCCTCCCAGAGCAGGTCCAGGTCATCGCCGCCGAAGCCGGTCTTCTCGGCCAGGGGCGCGGAGATGTAGCCCTCGGCGCGGTAGAGGGCATAGGGCACGATGTGCTTGCGGCCGATGGTGCGCTCCTTTTCCAGGTCGCGCTCGTTGGTGACGGCCATGCGGGTGATGCCCACCTCCAGGGGCACGATGGGCTCCAGGCTGCGGGCGAAGTTGAACTGCACCGGCCCGCGCACCTGGCCGCAGTTGACCTCGGTGGTCATCACCGCGCCAAAGGTGCGCACGTCGAAGAAGTTGGCGCACATCCAGGCGGTGACGCGCTTGGCCTCGGCCTCCTCCTTGGGCAGCTTTTTGGGCTCGGGTTTCTTGATGTCGGGGTTGGCGAGGTAGGCCAGTTCGTGCTGGCGGTTGAGCACCGCCTTCTCCTTGACGTATATCTTGAAGCCTTCCCGCTCCTCCTCCTTCATCAGCACGTAGTTGCGAACCTTGCGCTTCAGGCACACGTCAGTGACCAGGCCCAGGGAGGTCTCGGGGTCCAGGCGAGGCAGGTTGCCGGCGTCGGGGTCGCCGTTGGGGTTGCCGTTCTCCACGTCGAAGAAGAACACGAATTCGTAGCGGTTGTTGATGGGCTCGCTCATGTTAGTCCTCCATTTCG
>CAZLSD010000364.1:0-3194 GCA_964561775.1 uncultured Desulfarculus sp.
CCCCGCCCGTCTTTTTCAGCGGAGAAAAACTGTATGTTTGATGTGAGATTGGTATCACCCATCGCGTTTTTTGGAGAGGGGGTCTGGGGGAGAACCGGCGGGCCAGGGACGGCCCGCCCGGGCGCGTCAGCGCCCGTGAGGCCGGGCAAAACCACGCTTTTGCCCGGCCGAGGTGTCAGCAAAGCCATGGATGGCTTTGCTGACAGGTAATTGACGCTGCAAAAAAGGTTCTCCCCCAGCTCTTCTCCTAATGCGCCTCTGACCAGTTTTGGCCGTGGCCTACCTCGACCACCAAGGGCACCTTGAGTTGGATGACGTTTTCCATGGCGGATTTGATTTGGTCGGCGAAGGCTGGGGTTTGCTCTTGGGGGCATTCGAAGACCAGTTCGTCGTGGACCTGGAGGATCATGAGGGCCTGGGGGAAGTGGGCGTCCAGCAGTTCTTGCACGCGCAGCATGGCCAGCTTGATGATGTCGGCGGCCGAGCCCTGGATGGGGGTGTTCAGGGCCATGCGCTCGGCCCCCTCGCGGGTGATGCGATCACTGGCGTTGATGGAGGGCAGATAGCGGCGGCGGCCCAGGATGGTGGTCACGAAGCCGTGCTCGCGGGCCTGGACCAGGTTGGCCTGCTGGAAGGCGGCGATGCCGGGATAGCGCCCCAGGTAGCGGCTGATGATCTCCTGGGCCTCGCGGCGGTCGATGTTCTGCTCCCGGGCCAGGCGGAAGGCGCTCATGCCATAGAGCACGCCGAAGTTTACGGTCTTGGCCCGGCGGCGCATCTCGGGAGTGACCAGGGCGGGGAACACGTCGAAGAGGCGGCTGGCGGTCTGGGTGTGCACGTCCAGGCCGCTGGTCAGGTCGGAGACCAGGCAGTCGTCGGCGCTCAAATGGGCCAGCACCCTTAGCTCGATCTGGGAGTAGTCGGCGCTGACCAGGTGGAAGCCGGGGCGGGGGATGAAGCACTGGCGGATGCGGCCGCCCAGTTCGTTGCGCACGGGGATGTTTTGCAGGTTGGGGTCGCTGGAGGAGAGGCGTCCCGTGGCGGTGACGGCCTGGTTGAAGCTGGTGTGCACCCGCCCCGTGGCCGGGTTGACCAGGGTGGGCAGGGTCTCCACGTAGGTGGACTGGAGCTTGGCCAGGGTGCGGTAAGCCAGCACCTGGGCGGGCAGGGGGTGCTCCAGGGCCAACTGGCTCAGCACGGCCATGTCCGTGGAGTAGGCGGTCTTCTTCTTGGTCTTCTTGACCGTGGCCAGACCCAGTTCCTCGAAGAGCACCTGGCCCAGTTGCTGGGGCGAGTTGAGGTTGAACTCGTGCCCGGCCAGGCGAAAGCACTCGGCCTCGATCTGGAGCATCTGGCCGGCCAGTTCCTTGTCCAACTCGGCCAGGCCCGCCAGATCCAGGCCCACCCCGTTCATCTCCAGGCGGCTGAGCAGGGGTACCAGGGGCATTTCCAGATCGCGGAAGAGCTTGTCCAGGCCGGCCTGTTTGAGCATGGGCTCCAGCTTGAGCGCGGCCATCAAGGCCACGTCGGCGTCCTCGGCGGCGTAGGTGGTGGCCTTGTCCAGGGGGGCCTGGGCAAAGCCCTTGTCCTTGCCCCCGGTGGCCTCCTCATAGGAAATCACCGAGCGTCCCAGGTATTGGGCGGCGATGGCGGCCAGGCCGTGGGAGGTCTGGCCGGGGTTGAGCAGATAGGAGGCCACCATGGTGTCGAAGTCCACCCCGGCCACGCTCAGCCCGGCGCGTTTCAGCACGGTCAGGTCGTATTTGAGGTTCTGGCCTATCTTGGCGATGGCCGGGTCGGCCAGCACCGGGGCCAGGGCGTTTAGCACCTGCTCGCGGTCGGCCTGCTTTTGCCCCAGGTCCAGGTCATGGGCCAGGGGGATGTAGCAGGCCTGCCCCGGCGTGACGGCCAGGGCGATGCCCACCAGCTCGGCGGCCATGGGGTCGATGGAGGTGGTCTCGGTGTCGAAGCTCAGGCGCTTGGCCTGGCGGGCGGCCTCCAGGTAGGGCCCTAGTTGCTCCAGGCTAGTGACGGTGACATAGCCCGCCGAGGCGGCCGGGGAGGGCGCGGCGAATTCCTTGAGCAGGCGGGAGAACTCCAGCTTGGCCAAAAGCGGGGTGAGCACGGCCGGCTCCGGGGCGCGCACCGAGAAGGCCTCCGCATCGAAGCTGACCGGGGCGTCGGTGGCCAGGCGCACCAGCTGGCGGGAGAGCAGGGCCTGCTCGCGGAAGTTGACCAGGTTGTCGCGCACCTTGCCCTTCTTGAGGGATGCCGTCTCGGCCAAAAGCCGGTCCAGATCGTGGTGGTCCTTGAGCAGCGCGGCGGCGGTCTTGGGGCCGATGCCGGGCACGCCGGGCACGTTGTCGCTGCTGTCGCCGGTCAAGGCCTGGAAGTCCACCGCCTGCTCCGGCGTCACCCCCAGCTTGGCGGCCACGTCCTCATGCCCCAGGTGGACCTCCTTCATGGTGTCCCACATGGTCACGCCGTCGCCCAAGAGCTGGAGCAGGTCCTTGTCGCCGCTGACCAGCACCACGTCGAAACCCTGGGCGCGGGCCTGGACGGTGAGCGTGGCCATCAGGTCGTCGGCCTCGAAGCCCTCCATCTCCAGGGCGGGCAGCTCCAGGGCGGTGACCAGTTGGCGCACCAGGGGGAACTGGGCCTTCAAGGCCGGGTCCAGGGGCGGGCGGTTGGCCTTGTAGGGCGGGTAGAGATGATGCCGGAAGGTGGGGCCCTTGGCGTCATAGACCACGGCCAGATAGCGGGGCTTGGCCTCCTTAATCACCTTGAGCAGCATCTGGATGAAGCCGTAGACCGCGCCGGTGGGCACGCCCTGGCTGGTGGTCAGGCTGGGCAGGGCGTGGAAGGCCCGGTGGATGTAGGAGCTGGCGTCCAGCAGATATAGCACCGGGGCTTGGGTCATGGCGGCTCCTTGGGCAAGAGATACTTGGCCCTGAGATTACGGGCTGGGCAGGGTTGCGGTCAAGGGGCGCGTCTGACGAAAAAACCGGCTTGGCCTGATATCCTTGGCAGTGGAATATATAGAGGAAGCAAAAGGGAGGGCGCTTTCATGCAGACCATAGAGGTGCGCACCCAGGCCCACGCCCAGGCCCTGGACATCACCCGCCCGGTGGCCCAGGCCGTGCAAGCCTCGGGCGTGGCCGAGGGCTGGTGCCAGGTCTACGTGCCCCACACCA
>CAZLSD010000365.1:0-3158 GCA_964561775.1 uncultured Desulfarculus sp.
CAGGGCCAAGGTGGTCTGCACGCGGGAGGCCAGGAGCTGGCGCAGGGCCTGGGCCGCGCCCCGGGGGTCGCCCAGACGGGGGGAAGGGGCGGTAACGGTGGGGGATTTCTTGGCGGCGCGGGGCATCAGTTGGCGCTCTCGCCCAGCTCGGCGGCCAGGCTGCGGTATTCGCGCACGGCGGTGACCAGTTCCTCCATGGCCTGCTGGGCGTGGTCCACCCGCATGGCCTCGATGCCGTCCAGGTTGTAGAGGTAGTAGTTCAAATCCTTGATGAGGCGGTCGATTTTTATTTCGAGCGCGGAAATGCGCTCACGTTTTTCCTGGAGAAGGCCCTTGGCGATGAGCTGGGATGTCTTGTCCATGCCTTACCTCAAAAGGGTCTGCACGACCTGGAAGAGGAGCCACAAGGTGAAGAGTCCGCCGGTGTAGGTGGCCAGGCGGGATTCCAGACGCCCCAGTCGGCTGTCCAGGGCCTCGGCCTGGGCCTGGCCGCGCATCAGCCCCGCGCCCAGGTCGGCGTTTAGGCGGCGCTGCTCGGCCATGCTCATCTTGAGCACGGTGTCCAGGCGGCGCAGCTGCCCGCGCAGGTTCTCCAGGGCCAGCTTGAGTTCGTCCTCGCCCATGGACCGGCTTACTGGTCCGAGTCCTGGGGCAGCTTCAAGAGGCCCTGGCGCAGGAAGATGGCCACCAGGCCGGAGACGGCCATCTGGGCCGCGCCCAGAAAACCGGACTCGCCGGTCAGGTAGGCCCCGGCGGCGGTGACCAGGGCCGCGACGCCGGCCCAGAAGGTTTTGGTGCGCAATAGGTTCATGGCTAGCTCCTTGGGTTGCCGGAGGGCGTTGGTCCGCCCGCCTAGGGTCACGAGGGCGACTCTAGAGGGCGGAGGGGGACGCGGCAAAGGAGGGGGCGCGCGAAGTGCGCGCGGGGAAGAGGCGGGGCGGAAGCGTTTCCTTGGGTTGTTTCCGGCGGGGAGCGAGGGTTGGGCAGAGACGGGAAGGCGTTGGAATCGCGGGCGGCTAGGCACGGCCCGCGCGGGGAGGGTTGACGATCTGGCGCACGTGGCGGGCGGAGAGGTTCCAGCGCCGGGAGAGCGCCTTGATGTTGGCGCCGTCGAACTCGCGCCGGATGGCCTGGTTGCGCAGGCTGAGCAGGGCCCGCTCCAGCTTGGGGAAATAGACGCTGGTGCCGGCGAAGCTCTGGGCCAGGATGACGGTGTTCTCCACCCCGATTACCTCGGCCATCTCCTGATAGACCTCGGGCAGGGAATTGGACTGAACCTCGTGCATCCAGTCGGGAATGAGTTGGCGGGGGTCTGGCTGGGGGCTCATGCGCAGTTGCTCCTTTCTTAGCTGGTCATATGCTGTTAGTTTACGGGCCATGATGGCCCGCACGGCCAGGACAGGCGCAGCATATGCCCATAACGGATAATAGTCAAGGGGCTTGTTTTGTCTTTAGCGGGTATATGAAGGTGGCGCGCCTCTGGCGCTGGCTCCTGCCGGCGCTCCTGGCCAGCTGCCTGCTGGGCTGCCTGCCCCTGCGCGAGGCCCAAGCGCCCGGCCCGGACCTGGGCTTGTCATTCCAGGCGGAATATGGCGCGCCTGCGGCCGGCAAAGAGGGCCACGGGCTGGGGCTGTGGTGGGGCCTCCTGGGCTCTGGTCTGGCCGGGTATATTTTGGTCTGGCGTGTCAAGCAGTTGTGGCGGCAATGGCAGGAGGAGTGCGGAGGGGCCGCCCATCTGGACCGGGAGGACGTGGCCCTCTTGCGCACCGCGCGGGAGGCCCTGGTGTTTCTGCTGCGCAAGCGCCTGCGCCAGCGCAAGGTGGTGGGTCTGGCCTGGTTTCGCGGCCGCCGGGGCAGCTTGTAGCCCCAGCGCTCCATTTTTGAAGCAATCAGTCCAATTTGGAATACATGCCTTATGGCCCAAGCGGGAGCCTTGCGGACAACATATTGTTTTAACTATTTAAAACATCATATCTCCTACATGGCACGCCGGTTGCTAAATACCTGGGCAAGAGCATTGAGCAATCACAAGCAAACGGCTGAACCAGATAAACAAGGAGAGGACAAAATGACGAACTTCCGCAACATCGCCGCCGCGACCCTGGCCCTGGCCCTGCTGGCCGCCCCCGCTTTCGCCGCCGACGTGCCGGCCTTTGACGAGTGGAACCAGCCCATCATGACCCAGGGCGCCAAGGGCGGAGCCACCCAGGCCACCACGCCGGCCAACTTCCAGATCGGCGTGCCCGCCTCGTCCACCGCTGGCGGTGACGTGGCCGCCCAGCTCAAGGGCAGCGAGCACTGGGTGGTGCAGCCCGAGGTGAGCCGCCAGACTCCTCTCTGCGGCTCCCAGTACATGGACCGCTAGCCTCTCTCGTCTCCCTGCCTTCCCCTGCATCCCCCCTGCCGCCTGGCGCGGCGGGAGGGATGCCCTTTTTGGCCGCCCTTGCCGCGATGCCCGGCCCTGGCCTCTCCAGGCCAAGCCCGCCCATGGTCCATGTTTTCATGGCGCGTACGTCTCCTACCCTTTCATTCCACTTTGCCATATAAATTCCAATTTGGATGCGTGCAGTCCATTTTGGAATTGCCGAGCTGGGAGCCCGCAAACTCTGCACAGCTTACTATGTTGATATAACTACATTTTACAAGATAAGCCTCGGCTGGCACGCTGGTTGCTTATTACCTGGACAAGAGCGACGAGCAACCCCAAGTAAATGACTTAACCGTATAAAAAGGAGAGGTTACAATGGCCCGCATCCGCAATCTGGCCGCTTCCACCCTGGCCCTGGCTCTCTTGGCCGCCCCCGCTTTCGCCGGCGACGTGCCCGTCTTCGACGAGTGGAACCAGCCCGTCATGACCCAAGGAGCCAAGGGCGGCCGCGTCCAAGCCACCGCGCCCGGCAACTTCCAGATCGGCGTGCCCCGCTCCAGCACCGCCGGCGGCCTGGTGAACGAGCACTACCAGGGCAGCCAGTACTGGGCCACCCAGCCCGACATCACCAGCCAGGTCCCCACCTGCGGCTCCCAGTACCTTGACCGCCGCTAACAATGCCGCTCCCCTGCCTCCTCCCGCTCCGCCATCGCGCGGAGCGGGAGGAGGCCTTCCCGCCAGAACTACGCCCCCAGACCGCTAAAGCTCATAGAGAAGAAGCCGTGCTCCG
>CAZLSD010000366.1:0-3157 GCA_964561775.1 uncultured Desulfarculus sp.
GCCGCAACCTGCGCCTTGCCGCAGCGATGGCCAAGGGGATCCGGCCCGGAGCATGGCTTCATTGCCCTGCCGTAAAAGGAGGGAACGGGACGCAAAAAGAACCAAGGGCCGAAGGCCAATGGCGGCGGCATCCGCACCGGTAAAGCGGCGGCGAAGGGGATCAGGCTCGGAGCACGGCTTCTTCTCCATAAATTATTCGCCGCGCGCTGCCGCGACGGTGGAGAATAAACCGTTCCCGAGCCGGCCTTTAAACCGAGAAGACCTTGAAGCCGTCGGCGAAGCGGGATTGGCGGTGGAAAAAGGTCAGGTTGAGGGTGTCGCGCACCACGCCGTCCCGGCCCTTGGCGATGACCAGGCGGTTGAAGGCCAGGCCCAGGGAGCGCATCTGCTGGCGGGCGGCCTGGGGATTGCCTCCGATGAGGCGCAGTGCCTCCTCCTCGGGCAGGGTTTGCAGCATCAGCACGATATCCGGGGTGTAGATGGCCCGCGAGGAGCCGGCCACGTCGGCCAGTCCGCTGGCCCAGGCCTGGCCCTCCGCTGGGCGGCGCACCTCGCTGATGGCCAGCACGGCGTCCCCGCTGCCGTCGCGCAGGGCCTTCATGGCCCCCACCCGCCACATGTCCGGGTCGGAATCGTGGTCGGCTCCCCAGATCGGGTCCTGGGCCGAGGGCAGCGGCCATACTTGCAAGTAGTCCACCAGGATCAGCGCCCGCTGGCAGCCGCTGCGCTCCTTCAGGCGGGCCAGGGCGGCCAGGGTCTTTTCCACGTTGGGGTGGCCGAAGTTCTCCGCGTCCAGGATGAGCATGCGCTGGCCTATGTCGGCCAGGGTGGTCCGGGCCAGCTCCAGGTCCTTGGTCTGTTCCGCGCCCAGGCCGCCGGGGCGTCCCAGCACCAAGTCCTTCCAGTCCAGGCGGGCCAGGTTGCAGACCAGGCGGTTCACCATGTCGGCGCGGGCCATCTCCAGAGAGAGGAATAGAAAGCACACGTCCGGGTTGGCGCGCACCACGTCCAGGCCCAGTTGCAGGGCCAGGGCGGTCTTGCCCTCGTTGGGGGCTCCGGCCAGAAAGATGAGCCCGCGCAGGCCCAGGGTGGCCTTGTCCAGGCGCGCCAAGGTGCCGGTGGCCAGGCCCACCAAGTCCCGCCCCTGCCAAAAGGCCAGGCGCGCCAGGTGCTCCTCCAGTTCCTCGCTGACCAGGCGGGGCAAAGCCGTGCTCTCCGGTTCGTCGCTCATGAGCCTTGCCTCCCGCAGGCCGCCATGGCCTTGCGCTGCCCCTTCATCCTGAACAAGGCCTGGTCGGCCAGGGCCAGCAGGGTTCTCAAGTCCTGGGCGTCCTGGGGCGCGCAGGCCAGCCCGAAGCTGGCGCTCAGCCTCAGGCCGCCGGTCTCCGCGGCCAGATAGGGAGTGTTGGCCATGACCGCCTGGATTTCCGTGATCTTTTCCTGGGCGGCTTCCTTGCTGAGCCCTGGCAGCACCACCACGAACTCGTCTCCGCCATAGGCCACCCCAAAGGCCGGAGGGGCCAGGCACTCTTGCAGGCTGGCCGCCACCTGGCGCAGGGCCTGGCTGCCCAGCAAATGTCCGTGGGTGTCCACCACGCCCTTGAAGTTGTCCATATCCATGAAAATCAGCGACAGGGGCCGGCCCAGGGCGAAAAGGTCCTGCAAGATGCGATAAAAATAGCGGGTGTTGCGCAGCCCGGTCAGGTCGTCGTGATAGGAGAGATACTTTATGGCCTGGTAGCGCTGGGTGTTCTCCACGGCGATGGCCACGAAGTCGGCCACCAGGCAGAGCAGGTCCAGGGTCTGGGTTTCCACGTTGGGGGGGTTGACCACCTCCAAGGCCCCCACGGCCCGCCCGGCGAAGACCAGGGGCAGGCAGACCAGGGAGCGGGTGGTGAAGCCGGTCAGTTGGTCCACCCGCGCGTCGAAGTAGGGGCACTGGCTGGCCTGGGGCACCACCTGGGTTTGCAACTGGGAGACCGCCCGTCCCACCACGCCTTGACTGGGGTCCAAGCGCAGGTCCTTGACCAACGCCAGGTCCAGCCCCACGGTGACGGCGAAGCGCAGGTTCTGTTCCACGGGGTCCAGCACGAAGAGCGACCAGTTGTCCGCCGGCGTCAGTTGGGAGACGCGCTCCATCACCGTCTCCAGCAGGCGCTCCTGCTCCAACTGGGAGGTCAGGGCCTTGCCCAGTTCCAGGCAGGCCAGAAGCTCGTGGGCGGAAAGCTGGCAGGCTGGAGGATCGCTGAGTCTCATGGGTTGCTCCGTTGAGGCCGCCCAAAAGCATACCTCATCGTGAGCTTGGGATAAAGATGGAGCCGCCAGGCCCGCCGGGGGGCGCTCGCCAGGCTTGGGCGGCCACTAAAAAACCCCCCGGCCTGGGGCAGGGGGGCGGTGATGGGCCAAAGGGGAGCGTCAGGCCGATTCGGAGCCCTGGCGGTATTCCCAGGTGGCCTGCCACCACTGGTCGCCCCAGTAATATTCGCGCTCGCCGTACTCGGTCTCACGGTAGGGCAGGTTGAAGAGCCGCCAATCCCCCAGGGTGGCGTTGTAGTACTCCTCGTCGGTGAAGGGGCCGTTGGCGTCCAGGCTGATGGTCACCTGCCCCTCGGCGCCGCTATCCCCCTCGGTTTCGCTATCGCTGGTGGCCACCCGGTGGCGCACGGCGGTGTCCAGATACCACTCACCCTCCCACTGGTACTCCAACTCGCCGTTTTCATTGATACGGTGAGGGATGTTGTCCTCGGTCCACTGGCCGGTCGCCTCGTCATAGAAGGACATGTTGGTGGGGGTCCACTCTTGGCCGGCGGCGGCGGGCCAGCCCTGATACTGGTAGAGGTCCACCTCGTAGGCGGCTTGCTGGCCAGAGCTGTAGCTGGTCAGGAGCAACTCCTCCGAGCCGTCGCCGCTGGTCTCCGCGGCGCTCTCGTCGCTGGCGAGCTGGCTGCTCAGCACGCTGGAGAAGCTCTCGTCGCTGGACTGGCTGGCGGCCTGGCCGGAGACGTAGGAGGCGGCTATGAGGTTGTTGGAAACCGCATTGACGTTGGACATGGGGACCTCCTTGTCCTCTAGCAGGGTGTTGAAAAAGTCCATCCATGGCCTTTTTCAACCCAACTTGCCAAAAATTATTTTTGGCAAGTTGGCGAAAAGCTTGGCC
>CAZLSD010000367.1:0-3143 GCA_964561775.1 uncultured Desulfarculus sp.
GACGTCCCCGCCTCCATGGCGGCCGGGACGAGTCCCAGCGGTTCGTCGCCCGGAACTGGAAGGCGGCGGCCTCGGGCTGGGCCGGCTCGGGCTGGGGGGGCTCCTGGCTGGAGATGGTGAGGCCCAGCTGCTGGGGCTCGCACAGGTCGGTGCGCCAGGAAAGCTCCAGGCTGATCTTCTCGCGACCCTTCTTGACGCTGGACTCCAGCTCCAGGTCAAGCTGTCCCACCGGCGACAGCGAGACGTACTCGCCGCCCTTTTGCAGCACCAGCTTGCCGGCTTGCAGGCAGTCGGCCAGGCTGCGCAGGTAGGCGGCCGCTTCTTCGACCTTCAGGCTGCCCTTGATCTCGATTTCCTTGCCGCTCATGACAACTCCTCGTTTCTTGTCGTTTTCAAGTGATCAGATGAGGGACACCAGGGCTTCCACCAGACGTTGGGGATGGAACCCGCGCTGTCCTTCAGCTTCCAGCAAAGGAACATCGGCCACTTCCAGGCCCCGGCCGCGCAAGTTTGCCAAATCCGGCCGGCCGCCGGGATACTCGGCCCGGCTGTCCACCAGCACCAGGTTGAGCAGGTTATCCTGCTTGACCTCCTGGCCGCAGCCCCGCCGCAAATACTCCAGCAGGCGATCCAGCGCGCCGGCCAGGTCCAGGCCCAGTTGCTCGGGGTCGCCGGCGGGGTTGGGTATGAAGACCTTGGGGCAAGGGGCCTGGGCGATGGCCTGGCAGACCCCCTCGGGCAGCAGGTTGGCCAGCAGGCTGGTGTAGAAGCTGCCCATGGGAAAACAGATCAGCTCGGCTTGGCCCACCAGGGCGCGCAGTTTTTCCCGGATGGGAGCGGCCACGGGCTGGGGGCGGGCGCGCCGCCGGCTAAGAAAAAGCTCGGCCACCGGCGAGGTCAGGGGCGGGGCCTGGCGGCCGGTGAGCAGGTGTTGCCCCACCAGGGTCTGGCCGTTCTCCAGGCGGGCGGCCAGGTGCAGGTTGTCGTTAAGCACCGGACGCACCACCCCGCGCACCTCGGCCAGCTTGGAGAACAAGAAGATCACCGGGTCCAGGTGGCGTCCGTTGTTGAGATAGCCGCCGGTGAGCACCAGATTGCCGATGCTGGCTCCGCGCAGGTCGAAATCCGGCGGCAGGCCCTCCGCGGCGTAGCGCAGGTGGTTGCGGATGATCTTGCGCATGGGGTCGGCCACCGCCGCCACCAGGGGATGGCGACCGCTTACCATCTCGCGCAGGCCGCGCTCCAGCCTGGCCGGGGTATCCTGGGCGGGCAGGCGGTGGGCGAAGAGCCGCGCCACCTCGGGGTTGCCGCGCACGCTGTGATCGGCCAGGGCCATGAGGCGGTTGCGGATGTCCCCCACCGCCGGCATGCGCAGGGCCTGGCGTAGGCCGGCCGAGCTGCCGCCGGAGTCGAAGGTGGTGATGACGTGGATGGAGTTGTGGGTGTAGCGGATCAGCTCGCGGCTGAGATGGTAGAGGGCCGAGCCCCCGCTGAAGAAGAGCAGGCGCGGCCCCACCTCGGGGGCGCGCAGGCAGCGCTCCAGGCGCAGGGGGTCGGGAAGCTGGACGCGGCGGGTCAGGGCCAGACAGGCGGCGGGGCTCATGCCACCACCCGGGGGAAATATTGCGCCCCGGTTTCCCGCAGAGCCTCCAGGCACAGGCGGGAGGCGGCGGCGAAGTCGGGCTCGCCGCTCAGTTCGAAAACGGGGCAGCCGGCCAGGGCCTGCACGTATGAGAGGGGAGAGAAGTCGGCCGGCTCCCCCTGGGGTGAGAGATAAAAAAGCCCCGGCGATTTCATGAAGGCGGAGAGCAGGTCGTGGCGCGTGGACAGGTCCACCTGCTCCAGACGGGCCGGGCCGCCCAGCCCCCGCCAGTTGAGGATGACCAGGCCCCGCATGGGCGAGGTCAGGCGGAAGCGGCCGGGGCCATAGCAGTCGTCCAGATAGGCGTCGTACTTGCGCTCCAGCCGCCACAGCTCCTGGGGGCTCAGGCTGCTGTACTGGTCCCGCTCCTCCTCCGGGATCACCGGCAGCAGGTGGGGATTGTTCAGGGCGGTGCCGGGGTTGATGCGGGGCAGCTTGGCCACCCCCTGCATCTCCAGGCGCTTTTGGCCGCGCCTTATGAGCAGGCGGTCGTTGGAGACGAAGTCCAGCCCGTGGCTGACCAGGTGCAGGGCCAGGGTGGATTTGCCCATGCCGGAAAAACCGGCCAGGGCCAGGCCGCCCGGCTCTCCGCGCACCCCGGCGGCGTGGGCCAGCAGATAGCCCTGGTCCAGCAGCCATTGGATGTGGCGGCTGTTGATGAAGTTGACCACCTGGTTGTCGTTGGCCAGGCAGGGCCCCACCGCCAGGTGCAGGCTGGGTCCGAAGGCGAAGACCATGCCGGTGAGCCGCTTGCGCACCAGGCGTCCGCCCGGCAGCTCCAGGTATTCCTCCTTGACGCGCTGCTTGCCCGGGTCGGGCGGCTTGGGCGTCAGGGGCAGATCCAGTTGGAGCGGCGCGCTCTCGCAAGCCAGGATTTCCATCTCCACCGGCCCCTCGGGGGCCAGGAAATCGCGGAAATAGCGCCGCAGGTTTTCCACCAGTTGGGGGGAGTTGGTGGCCAGCCGGATGGCGCAGGAGCCGAAGCGCAAGCACAGGGAGTGCTCCAGGCGTTTGCCGGCCAGCAGGCTCTCGGCCAGGCCGTGCAGGGTGGGGATCGCCTTCATCATGCCGCCAGCCTCTCCAGCACGTGGTCAACATACAGCCCGGCGGCGTCGATGCCGTGGGCCTCCCAGACGCCCCGGAATCCCCCGAAGGCCGAGACCTCCAGCACCAGGGGGCCTTGGCTGGTCTCCACGATGTCCACGCAGGTGAAGTCCAGGCCAAACAGCGCCTGGGCGCGGGTGGCCAGCTCGATGACCGGGGGCGCGGGCTCGTAGGGCAGATAGCGTCCGTTCTGGCGGGGCTGCTCGCCGGAGGTCATCAGGTCGCGGGGGGCGCGGGCATAGGTGCACAGGTAGCGCCCGCCCAGAAAGACCAGGCCCAGGTCCTGGCCCGGCAGTTGCAGCAGGCTTTGCAGGTAGATGAAGCTGTGTCCCAGGGCCTGGTATTCCAGCAGGCGCTCCAGGGCGTCGGGACCGGGATGCACCACCCGCATGCCGCG
>CAZLSD010000368.1:0-3138 GCA_964561775.1 uncultured Desulfarculus sp.
CCACCGACGCGGTCTATGCCCGGGGGCAAGGCCCCCATGCCGAGGACCAGGCCGGCGGCGATCTGAGCGTCTATGCCCAAAGCAAGCTGGCCGGCGAACGGGCGGCCTTGGAGGCCCATCCTCAGGCGCTGATCCTGCGCACCTGCCTGTTCGGCTACAACCAGGACCCGGGGCGCTCCTCCCTGGCCGAGTGGATGCTCTCGCGGCTCAAGGCGGGGCAGGAGCTGCCCGGCTTCACCGACGTGCGCTTCAACCCGGTTTTCACGGCTACGTTGGCGGATATGATCCTGCGCGCGGTGCGTGGGGGCTTGAGCGGGGTATACAATATTGGTTCAGCCGGGGGATTGAGCAAATACGATTTTGCCCGCGCCCTGGCCCGGGCCTTTGGCGCGGAGGAAGATATGGTGCGGGCCACCTTGCAGGCCCAGGCCCAGCTCAAGGCCCCCCGGCCCAGCGACCCCACCATGGACAGCCGCCGCTTCTGCGCGGCTTTGGGGATCGGGCAACCCAGCCTGGAGGAAGAAATAGCGGCCTTCCGGGCCATGGAGGCGGATGGCAGCCTGGCGGATTTCCGCCGTTTTGGAGGCAGAGCATGAAAAAGCGGTTCATGGTGGGTAAGCGCTTGGTGGGCCAGGGCTGCCCGGCCTTATTGATCGCCGAGGTGGGCAGCAACTTCGACCGCGACCTGGACAGGGCCTACCGCCTCATCGACCTGGCCATCGCCTGCGGAGCGGACGCGGTCAAGTTCCAAAGCTTTTTGCCGGACAAGATCATCAACCGCAAGGCCTTCGAGGGCCTGAAAAGCGGTTTCCAGGCCAAGTGGAACAAGGACGTGTACACGGTCTACAGCGAGGCCAGCCTGCCCCGGGACTGGCACGAGAAGCTGGCCCGCTATTGCGAGCAGGCCGGGACCATCTTCTTCAGCAGCCCCTATGACCTTCAGGGCGTGGATCTGTTGGTGAGCATGGGCGCGCCCGCCTTGAAGATCGGCAGCGGGGACGTGACCTGGCTGGAGATGCTTGAGTACCAGGCAGCCAAGGGCCTGCCCATCATGATGGGGACCGGGGCCTGCACCCTGGCCGAGGTGGACCTGGCCGTGCGCACCCTTGAAGCCGCGGGCTGCCAGGAACTGTTGCTCATGCAGTGCGTGACCAACTACCCCAGCAGCTTTGACAACGCCAACTTAAACGCCATGGTCAACCTGGGACGCATCTTCGACGCGCCCTATGGCTATAGCGACCACACCCCCGGCCACACCGTGCCCCTGGCCGCGGTGGCCTTGGGCGGCTGCGTGATAGAGAAGCACTTCACCGACGACAAGACCCGCCCCGGCCCGGACCACCCCTTCGCCATGGACGGAGCCGACTTCAAGGCCATGGCCGACGCCATCCGCCAGCTGGAGCGGGCCATGGGCGACGGGGTGAAGCGGGTGGCCGCCGAGGAGTCCCAGACCCGCGTCCTGCAACGCCGCAGCCTCTACGCCGCCCGCGATCTAAAGGCCGGGCAGAGCGTCACCCGCGACGACCTGGTCATCCTGCGCCCCCAGCACGGCATCACCCCCGACCGCCTGGCGGATGTGCTGGGGCGCACCCTGGTGGCCGACGTGGCGGCCTTCGATCCCCTGCAATGGGAGCATTTCTAAATCATGCCCTCTTCCAAACTGGCCCGGGTCGAGATATACGACACCACCCTGCGCGACGGAGCCCAGGGCGAGGGCGTCTCCATCTCGGTGAACGACATGCTCAAGGTGGCCCAGAAGCTGGACGACCTGGGGGTCTCCTTCATCGAGGGCGGCTGGCCCGGCTCCAACCCCCGCGACAAGGAATTCTTCGCCCGGGCCGGCTCGCTCAAGCTCAAGCGCGCCCAGTTGGTGGCCTTCGGCTCCACCCATCACCCCTCCCGCCAGGCCGAGGGCGACGCCAACCTGGCCGCCCTCATGGAGGCTAACACGCCCTGGGTGGCGGTGGTGGGCAAGTCCTGCCCCCGCCACGTGCAGGGGCAACTGGGCATTTCCTTGAAGCGCAACCTGGAGATCGTGCGCGGCTCGGTGGCCTGGCTCACCCAGCAGGGGGTCAAGGTCATCCTGGACGCCGAGCACTTCTTTGACGGCTGCGGCCACGACCCCGACTATCCCCTGGAGGTGCTGAAAGCCGCGGTCAGCGGCGGGGCCTTGTCGCTGGGCCTGTGCGACACCAATGGCGGGTCCCTGCCCGAGTTCGTGGGCTGGCACACCGCCCGCGTGCGCGAGCTGTTCCCCAGCGTGGGCCTGGGCATCCACTGCCACAACGACGCCGGTCTGGCCGTGGCCAACTCCCTGGCCGCGGTGGCCGCCGGGGCGCGCCAGGTCCAGGGCACCATCAACGGCCTGGGCGAGCGCTGCGGCAACGCCGATCTCTGCTCCATCATCCCGGCGCTGGAATTGAAGATGGGCTACCGCTGTTTGCCGCCCAAACGCCTGGCCCAGTTGACCCACGTCAGCCGCTTCGTGCAGGAGCTCCTGAACCTGCCCCCCCTGCGCTATCAGCCCTACGTGGGCCTGAGCGCCTTCAGCCACAAGGGCGGGCTGCACATCAGCGCGGTGGAAAAAGACCCCAGCCTCTATGAGCACACCGTGCCCGAGGCGGTGGGCAACCAGCGCCGCCTCATGGTCAGCGACCTGGCGGGCAAGGCCGCCATCCTGCACAAGGCCAAGCAGTTCGGCATCACCCTGAAGGCCGGCGACGCCCAGGCCAAGGAGATACTGACCCTGCTCAAGGAGCGCGAGAGCCTGGGCTATCAGTACGAGGGGGCCGAGGCCAGCTTTGAACTGCTCATGAACCGGGTCATTGGCCGGGAGCGGCGCTGGTTCGACCTGGTGGCCTTCCGCGTCAGCGACGTCAAGCCCAGCGAGGAGGCCGACCCCCAGGCCGAGGCCACGGTGCAGGTGCGGGTGGGGGATGAGTTCGCCCACACTGCGGCCCTGGGCCAAGGCCCCGTGCACGCCCTGGACCAGGCCCTGCGCAAGGCCCTGACCCGCTTCTTCCCCCGCCTGGCCGAGATGGGTCTGGTGGACTACAAGGTGCGCGTGCTCAGCGGGGCCGACGGCACCGCCGCGGCGGTGCGCGTGCTCATCACCAGCAGCGACGGCAAGGACGAGTG
>CAZLSD010000369.1:0-3119 GCA_964561775.1 uncultured Desulfarculus sp.
TGGCCTCGGCGGCCATGGAGGCGGGCAAGCAAGTCACCTACATGCCGGTCTACGGCGTGGAGATGCGCGGCGGCACCGCCAACTGCACCGTGGTCATCAGCGACCGCCCGGTGGGCTCGCCCATCATCCACGAGCCGGTCAGCGCCATCGTCATGAACCGGCCCAGCGCCGAAAAGTTCGGCCCCCGGGTGCAGAAAAAGGGCCTGCTGGTGGTCAACTCCAGCCTGGTGGAGGCCCAGTACGTCAGCACCCGCGCCCGCCAGGTGCTGCACGTGCCTTCCCTGGATCTGGCGGCCCAGGTGGGCAACCCCCGCCTGGCCAACATGGTCCTTTTGGGAGCCCTGATGCAGGCCACTGGCGCGCTGACCGTGGCGCAGGTGGTTAAATCCCTGCCCAAGGCCCTGGATGAGCGCTATCACAAGCTCATTCCCGCCAACGCCGCCGCCCTGGAGCGGGGAGCCAAATTCGTGCGGGAAGGGGCCTAGGGGTCTTTAACCCTCTTGCCCGTATCAGGAGTCGCCACCATGGCCAAAGACCTGGACAACGGCCACCACGATCTGATGCAGCGCATGGACCAGTTCACCCACACCAGCAGCCAGGAGGAGGACTTCCTGCGCGGGGTGGCCAAGGTGGCGGCCATGGCTCCCCTGGCCCAACCCTCCTCGGACCTGCCTGTGGGGCAAAGGGTGCGTGAACTTCGCGAGGAGGCGGGGCTTAGCCTGACCGACCTGGCCCAGCGCACCGGCCTGAGCGAGGAGGCCCTGGCCGAGATCGAGAGCGACGCCGCCAGCCCGCCCCTGGGGGTGCTCATCAAGCTGGGCAAGGCCCTGGGCATGAAACTGGGAACCTTGATCGCGGGCGGCGAGGACAGGCCCTACACCGTGGTGCGCGTGGGCGACCGCCAGCGCATGAGCCGCTACGCCTCCCAGCGCGGCTCGGCCTACGGCTATACCTACGAGGCCCTGGCCCCCCAGAAGAAGAACCGCTCCATGGAGCCCTTCCTGGTCACGCTGCAACCAGCCGCCGAGGATGCGCCCCCTTCCAGCCACGATGGCGAGGAGTTCATCTTCGTGCTCTCGGGGCAGATGGAAGCCATCGTGGGCGAGGCCCGCGAACTGCTCAGCGCCGGCGACAGCATATACTACGACTCCCTGGTGCCCCACCTGCTGCGCCCCCACGGCGACGCCCCCGCGGTGATCCTGGCGGTCATCTTCGCCTCCGGCCGCTGACAGCCTCCGCCCAAAAAAAATACGGCCCTGGCCTAACCGGCCAGGGCCTGCTTTTTGGGAGGCTTGAGCCCCCAAGCTTAATCGTCTTCTTCCGCTTCCGCCTCGGCCAACAGACGCTTGCAGCAGTCCAGCAAGGTTTGCATGGGCATGGGTTTGATCAGGAAGGCGTCCACCTGCCGCATGGTTTCCTCCTGGGCCAGCGGCCAGTATTGCGGATTGAGACCGCTTACCAGAAGCACCTTGAGCCGAGGCCTGGCGGCCTTGGCCGCCTTGACCAGCTCCAGGCCGTTGATATCCGGCATCATGAAATCGGTTATCAGCAATTGGGAAGAGTGTTTGCGCAGGTGATCCAGGGCTGGCCGGGGGCTGGTGAAACCACACGCCCTAAGGCCCAACAGGTTGAGATATTGGGTGAATATCTCAACCACCGTTGGTTCGTCGTCAACCACCACCACGCTGGGCGGCTCCAGGCCCTCCCAGCGTGAATATCCGCCCAAACTGGTTGAAGACGGCATGAAAACACCAACCTAACGGGGTGGGCGCGGCGCAGATTGCATTACTATGTAACAAAGTCACCGCCCAGGTCAATTGTGAAGCCCTATGCCGTAGCTATTGTGAAGCTATTTACTTGAAACCAGCCTGACCGCCCTGGTCGCTCAAATGGCCCCGATAAGACGGGCGATGACCAGGCGCTGTATCTCGCTGGTGCCCTCGCCGATGGTCAAGAGCTTTTGGTCGCGGTAGAAGCGCTCCACGTTGTATTCCTTCATCAGGCCGTAGCCGCCGTGGATCTGCACCGCCTCGTTGACCACCCGCCCCATCACCTCCGAGGCGTAGAGCTTGCCCATGGCCGCGGACTTGCTGAAGGACTTGTGCTGGTCCTTTTGCCAGCAGGCCTGATACAAGAGCAGCCTGGCCGCCTCGATCTCCATGGCCATGTCGGCCAGCTTGAAGGCGTTGATCTGGAAGGTGCCGATGGGCCGGCCGAACTGCACCCGCTCCTTGCCATAGCGCAGGGCCAGCTCATAGGCCCCCTGGGCCCCGCCCACGCCCATGGCCCCGATGGACAAGCGCCCGGCGTCCAGGGTCTCCAGCATCTGATGGAAACCCTTGCCGCGGCCGCCCAGCAAATTGTCCTTGGGCACCCGGCAGTCCTCGAAGTACAGCTCGCTGGTGTTGGAGCCCCGCCACATAAGCTTGCCGTGCATGGGCCTGGCCTCGAAACCCGGCGTGCCGTTCTCCACCAGGATGCAGGACAGTTCCTTGCGTCCGTCCCCCCGCGCCCCGGTCTTGGCCATCACCGTCACCCCCCGGCTGATCTCCGTGCTGGCGTTGGTGATGAAAATCTTGGATCCGTTGATGACCCACTCGTTGCCGTCCAAGACCGCCGTGGTGGCCGCGCCGCCCGCGTCCGAGCCCGCGTTGGGCTCGGTGAGTCCAAAGCCCCAAAGCGCCTTGCCCGCGCACAAATCAGGCAAATACTTCCTTTTCTGCTCCTCGCTGCCATAGTAATACAGCGGCCCGATGCCCAGGGAATTGCCCGCCGCCACCGTGGCCGCGTGGCTGCCGTCCACCCGGGCTATCTCCTCCACCGCGATGATGTAGGAGATGTAATCCATGCCCTGCCCGCCATACTCCTCGCTAACCACCATGCCGAACAAACCCAGCTCGCCCATGGCGGCCATGGTCTGAAGACTGAACTCCTCCCGCTCGTCCAACTCCCGCGCCTTAGGCGCTATCTCCTTCTCGGCAAAATCCCGCACCGTCTTGCGCAGTATCTCCTGCTCCATGGATAGCTCGAAGTCCATCACACGCCTCCGCGGGTTGGGATAGAGATTGGGGGAACCCCTTTTTGAAAAAAGGGGTTCCCCCAAACCCCCTCCCGAAAAA
>CAZLSD010000370.1:0-3076 GCA_964561775.1 uncultured Desulfarculus sp.
GGGGCTCATGGCGGAATATCTCACCGGGCCAGGGGGCTCCCCTAGAACTCGGTGATCTCCTTCTCCTTGTCGGCCAGGGCCGCGTCCACCTTGGTGATGTACTCGTCGGTCAGCTTCTGCACGGCCTCTTGGCCGCGGCGGGCGTCGTCCTCGCTGATCTCGCCTTCCTTCTTGTACTCCTTGAGCATCTCGTTGGCATCGCGGCGGGCGTTGCGCACGGCCACCTTGGTCTCCTCGGCCATCTTGCGGGTGACCTTGGCCAGCTCCTTGCGCCGCTCGCCGGTCAGCGCGGGGATGGAGATGCGCACCGCCTTGCCGTCGGACTGGGGGGTCAGCCCCAGGTCGCTCTTTAAGATGGCCTTCTCGATGGCCTCGCAGCTCTTGGGGTCCCAGGGCTGGATCATGATGAGGCGGGCCTCGGGCACCGAGAGGCTGGCCATCTGGGACAAGGGCGTGGGCGCGCCATAATAGTCGGCCCGCACGCCGTCCAGCAGGCTGAGCGAGGCCCTGCCCGTGCGCACGCGGGTGAAGTCGCGCTTCAAGGCCTCCAGGGCCTTCTCCATCAGATCCTTGGCTTCCTTCTTCACGTCCTCGATCATCGCTTCATACCTCCACGCGCGAGCCCACCGCCTCGCCCATGATGACCCGGCCGATGTTGCCGGGGGTCATGAGGTCGAAGACGATGATGGGCAGCCGGTTGTCGCCGGCCAGGCTTATGGCCGTCAGGTCCATGACCCCCAGATGGCGGGAAAGGACCTCGTCGTAGGTCAGGCGCTCGAACTTGCAGGCCTGGGGGTTCTTCATGGGATCGCAGTCGTATACCCCGTCCACCTTGGTGGCCTTGCACAGCACCTGGGCGCCTATCTCCTGGGCGCGCAGGGCGGCGGCGGTGTCGGTGCTGAAATAGGGGGAGCCGGTGCCGCCGGCGAAGATGACCAGGCGGCCCTTTTCCAGGTGGCGCACCGCCCGGCGGCGGATGAAGGGCTCGGCCACCTGGGGCATCTGGATGGCGGTCATGACCCGGGTGGGCACGCCCCGGCTCTCCATGGCGTCCTGTAGGGCCAGGGAATTGATGACCGTGCTGAGCATGCCCATGTTGTCGGCCTGCACCCGGTCCATGCCCTTGGCGCTCTCGCTGACCCCGCGGAAGATGTTGCCACCGCCCAGCACCAGGCCGATCTGGGCGCCCAGGGCCAGGGCGCTTTTCAGTTCCCCGGCCACGAAGGAGAGCACGCCGGCGTTGATGCCGAAGGAGTCCTGGCCCATGAGGGCCTCGCCGGAGACCTTGAGTAGCACGCGTTGGTAGGCGGCGGAAGGCATGGGCTGCTCCGGGCGGGACGAGATGGTTGGGAGCTATCCTTGGAAAGAAGAGCGGGGCGGCCTCTTGCCAGGCCGCCCCGCGCGTCGCGCTATACCTGTTCGCCCAGTTGGAAACGGGCGAAGCGTTTGATTTGCAGGTTCTCGCCGGTCTTGGCCCGCATCTCGTTCAAGAGATCCTCGATGGTCTTGTCCGGGTCCTTGACGAAGGCCTGTTTCAAAAGCACGGTCTCGGTCATGAACTTCTTGACCTTGCCCTCGATGATCTTTTCCCATATCTTCTCGGGCTTGCCCGAGTCCTTGACCTGGCCCAGGTAAATCTGGCGCTCGCGCTCCAGCACGTCGGCGGGCATCTGCTCTTCGCTGATGCAGATGGGGTTGGCCGCGGCGATCTGCATGGCCACGTCCTTGGCGAACTGGGTGAACTCCGGGGTCTTGCCCGTGAAGTCCGTCTCGCTGTTCACCTCCACCATCACGCCCAGCTTGCCGCCGGCGTGGATATAGCACATGACCTGGCCCTCGCTGGCCACGCGGTCGGCGCGCTTGGTGGCCACGGCCAGGCCCTTCTGGCGCAGCCAGTCGGTGGCCTTGGCCATGTCGCCCCCGCACTCGCCCAGGGCTTTCTTGCAGTCCATCATGCCGGCGTTGGTCTTCTCGCGCAGCTCTTTGACCATGGCGGCTGTAATATCCATCGTAATTCTCCTTCTATATCCTGTGGGCGCGCGCTAGGCGCCCCAAAAAACCGGCTTTAAGTCCCCGGACCGGCGGCCCGGGCCGGCCCAACACTACTCGGCGGCCTCGGCCTTTTCGCTGCGGCGCTTGAAGACCACCTCGGGACCGGCTTCCTCGCGCCCCACCACCAGTTCGGGCATGTCCTGGGGAATCTCGATCTCCGGGCGCTCGTCGCGGGCGCCCCGGCTCTCGCGCAGGGCCAGGCCCTCGTTGACCGCGTCGGCCACCTTGGCCGTGACCAGGCGGATGGCCCGGATGGCGTCGTCGTTGCCGGGGATGATGTAGTCGATGCCGTCGGGGTCGCAGTTGGTGTCCACGATGGCCACGGTGGGGATGCCCAGGCGCTTGGCCTCGGTCACCGCGATGTGCTCCTTCTTCACGTCCACCACGAAGATGGCCGCGGGCAGGCGGCCCATGTCCTTGATGCCGCCCAGGTTGCGCTGGAGTTTCTCCAGCTCGTGGGCCATGGACAGGGATTCCTTCTTGGGGAACTTGCTGATGGTGCCGTCGGTGAACAGGCCTTCCAGGTACTTGTAGCGCTCGATGGACTTCTTGATGGTGATGAAGTTGGTGAGCATGCCGCCCAACCAGCGGTTGTTCACGAAATACATGCCGCAGCGGGCGCTTTCTTCCTGGATGATGTCGGCGGCCTGCTTCTTGGTGCCCACGAAGAGCACGTCGCCGCCTCTGACCACCGAGTTGACCACGAAGTCGTAGGCGTCGCGGAACATGCGCACGGTTTTTTGCAGGTCGATGATGTAGATGCCGTTCTTGGCCCCGAAGATGTAAGGCTTCATCTTGGGGTTCCAACGGCGGGTCTGGTGTCCGAAGTGCACGCCAGACTCCAACAGCTGGCGCATGGTGACATAAGCCATCGTCTATCCTCCTGGTTGTTTTTCCTCCGCCTGCGTCGACCGCGCGCGCCCACCGGCCTGATATGGCCGGCACCAGGCGCCGCGTAGACAGGCGTGCGTATTTTGGGCCGATGAACCTTATCACAAGGCCCGGTGGGTGGCAAGGGGCGGGC
>CAZLSD010000371.1:0-3072 GCA_964561775.1 uncultured Desulfarculus sp.
GCCCCTCACCGGGAGCCCAACCCGCCCGGACGGGCCGCAACACCCCCCGACCCGCTATGCCTGCGGCGGCCCGCCGCCTAGCCCAGGAAGGCGCGCACGCGGGCCAGGCTGTCTTGCAGGCGGGCCAGCTTGGAGTCGGCCTCGGCCACCTTGGCCTTTTCCTTGTCCACCACGTCCTGGGGGGCCTTGGCCAAGAAGCCCTCGTTGATGAGCTTCTTGCGGCTGGCGGCGGTCTCCTTGTCCAGCTTGGCCATCTCCTTGAGCAGGCGCTGCTCCTCGTCGGCGAAGTCGATGAGCCCGGCCAGGGGCACGAAGACGGTGAGCCCCTTCAAGGCGGAACTGGCCGACTTGGCCGGGGGCTGGCCGGGAGCGGCCCACTCAAGGCTGGTGACCCGGGCCAGGCCCATGATGCGGCCGGCGTGGGGAGCCAGAATGGCCTGGGCCTGGGAGTCGTCGGCGGTCAAGACCACCGGGACCTCCTTGCCCGGAGGCAGCCCCATCTCGCCGCGGATGTTGCGCACCGCGCCGATGACGCCCATGACCAGCTCCATCTCGGCCTCGACCGCGTCGTCTATCTCGCCGGGCTGGGCCGCCGGCCAGGCGGCGGTCATGACGCTGCCTTCAGCCCCGGGCAGGCGCTGCCACAGCTCCTCGGTGATGAAGGGCATGAGCGGGTGCAGCATGCGCACCAGGCGCGAGAAGACCTGGGCCAGGGTGCGCCGGGCGGCGGCCTGGCGGGCCGGGTCGTCTTGGTTGTAGAGAGGGGCCTTGACCATCTCCAGGTACCAATCGCAGAACTCGTGCCAGGCGAACTGATAGATGGCGCTGGCCGCGTCGTTGAAGCGGTACTCCTCGATGGCCTGGGCGGCCTCCTCGGCGGCGCGGGCCACCCGGCTCAATATCCAGCGGTCCTCCAGGGTGGCGGGCAGATCGGCCCCGGCCTGGCTGTCCCCTTCCAGGTTCATGAGGGTGAAACGGGCCGCGTTCCAGATTTTGTTAACGAAGTTGCGGTAGCCGCCGATGCGCTCCTCGCTCATCTTGATGTCGCGCCCCTGGGCGGCGAAGGCGGCCAGGGTGTAGCGGAAGGCGTCGGTGCCGTACTGGTCCATGATGAGCAGGGGGTCCATGACGTTGCCCTTGGACTTGGACATCTTCTGCCCCTGGGCGTCGCGCACCAGGGCGTGGATGCACACGTCGTGGAAGGGCACCTGGTCCATGAACTTGATGCCCAGCATCATCATGCGGGCCACCCAGAAGAACAGGATGTCAAATCCGGTGACCAGGCAGGAGGTGGGGTAGAACTTCTTGAGCTCGGGGGTCTGGTCCGGCCAGCCCATGGTGGAAAAGGGCCACAGGCCGCTGCTGAACCAGGTGTCCAGCACGTCGGTCTCTTGGCGGAGTTCGCTTCCGCCGCACTTGGGGCAGGTGGTGGGGTTGGCGCGGCTGACGATGACCTGGCCGCAGGAGCAGTACCAGGCCGGGATGCGGTGCCCCCACCATATCTGGCGGCTGATGCACCAGTCGCGGATGCCGGTCATCCACTCGTAGTAGGTCTTGGTCCACTGGCTGGGCACGATACGGGTGCGCCCCTGCTGCACGGCCTTCAAGGCCTGGTTGGCCAGGGGGGTGACGGCCACGAACCACTGTTTGCTTAAGATCGGCTCCACCATGGTGCGGCAGCGGTAGCAGTGCCCCACGGCGTGGATGTGCTCGGCCTGCTTCTCCAAAAGCCCCAGGGCATCCAGGTCGGCCAGGACCTTCTTGCGCGCCTCGAAGCGGTCCAGGCCGGCATAGGCCCCGCCCAGCTCATTGATGCGGCCGTCATCGTCCATGATGCGGATGGCGGGCAGGTTGTGGGTGCGCCCCAGATCGAAGTCGTGGGGGTCGTGGGCCGGAGTGACCTTGAGCGCACCGGTGCCGAACTCCAGGCTGACGTAAGCGTCCTTGATGATGGGCAGCTCCCGCCCCACCAGGGGCAGGATCAGGGTGTCGTCGGCCAGGTCCTGATAGCGGGGGTCCTCGGGGTTGATGGCCACCGCGGTGTCGCCCAGCATGGTCTCGGGGCGGGTGGTGGCCACGGTGAGGAAGCCCTTGCCGTTCTTGAAGGGGTAGCGGATGTGGTAGAGCCCGCCCTTGACCTCCTCGTGCTCGCTCTCCAGGTCGCTTAGGGCGGTGTGGCAGCGCGGGCACCAGTTGATGATGTAGTCGCCCTGGTAGATGAGGCCTTCCTCGTAGAGGCGCACGAAGACCTCGCGCACCGCCCGGCTAAGCCCCTCGTCCATGGTGAAGCGCTCGCGCTGCCAGTCGCAGGACGCGCCCAGGCGCTTGAGCTGGTTTATGATCTTGCCGCCGTATTCCTTGCGCCACTGCCAGACCCGCTCGATGAACTTGTCCCGCCCCAGGTCGTGGCGGGTCAGCCCCTCCTTGGCCAGATCGCGCTCCACCACGTTCTGGGTGGCGATGCCGGCGTGGTCGGTGCCGGGCATCCACAGGACCTCGAAGCCGCGCATGCGCTTGAAGCGGCAGAGGATGTCTTGCAGGGTGTTGTCCAGGGCGTGGCCGATGTGCAGCTGGCCGGTCACGTTGGGCGGGGGGATGACGATGGAGTAAGCCGGTTTGTCCGAAAGGGGATCGGCGTGGAAGAGCCCCTGCTCCTCCCAGTAGGCGTACCAGCGGGCCTCCACCTGCTGCGGCTCATAGGTCTTTTCCAGGGTGTGGCTGTCCATGGAGGCTCTTTCTCCCGGCCGGCGCTCCGGCCTCTAGACCAAGGGGGGCAAAACAAAAGGCGGGGGCAGGCCCCGCCACCAACCGGCCCGCCGGGCCGGCGATCTAGTCTACTACGTCTTCTTGCGCGGCCTGCTTGATGGCCTCTATCTCGGCGGCCACCGCCTCGGCCACCAGCTTGGGCGCCAGTTCGGCCACCAGGCGGGCGACCGCCTCGCGAGTGACCCGCTCGAAGATGGCCTGGGCCTCTGGCGCGGGCAGAGCCGCGGAGACGGCCTCCCGCACGGCCCGGCTCAGGGCCTCCTCGCTCAGCGCCATGGCCGGGGCGGTGGCCGCCGAGATAGAGGC
>CAZLSD010000372.1:0-3060 GCA_964561775.1 uncultured Desulfarculus sp.
CTCTTGTAATGCTTTGTTCTTTTACCCTTTTACCCTTTGCTCTTGGCGCGAGGCGTTAGCCGAGCGCCCGAAAAGTTTTTTTAAAAATACCCAAGCGCCGTACCCCTTCCCGGGGCGGGCATCCGTTCTTGGCCCTAAGGTGTCTTATTTTACGACGCCGTGGCTGGCGGGATAACTACCAGACATATATTTAAAAAGCCTAACTGGCCCCCAAACGCCCGCACTTTCTGACATCAGGCGCCAGGCCTTCCTGTTTGCCTGTCCGAAAATCTTGCATTTGCCAAGGCCGCCGTTGGGCCATTTCTCTCGGCCTTGGTCAGGGTCGCTGTTCATAACAAACTTAAATAGCTAGTCAAATATTGTTGGCTTCTTCCGGCTTGCCGGGTTGGCACAACCCTTGCCCAATACCGCGGGCAAGAGAAAGCAAACCCCAAGAAGGAGAAGAAGCCATGTTGTTCATACTCGAAGTGATCCTGACCGTGGCGGCCTGGCGCAAGGGTTGGAAGTCCATGGCCATGCTGCCCATTGGCCTCGTCATCACCCTCAGCCTGATCCTGGCCCTGGGCCTGCGCCTGGACCCTGGCGACCACGTGGGCCTGTTCGTGAGCATGGACCTGATCGCCACCTGCGTGCTGGGGGTGATGGCCCGCCGCGCCCCCCGGCCCGCCCAGGAAGCCGCGTCCGAGCCGATGGCGGCGGCCCTCCCGTTGCCCGAGCACAACTAGGACAGGCCTGGCATATGAATCTGGCCGGGCAGAGGTTGGGGGCGGTCCAAGGGAGGAGGGCCGCCTCCAAACTTAGTCCTTCACTGACAAAGCGATAGCGCGCGCGGGGAGGTTCAATCATGGACTACTTCTGGGAAATAGCCAAATTCATCGGATTGCTACTGCTGACCTTGTTTCTTCTCGCCGGCACCATCGTCTACTTGGTGGGTACCTTCAAGGGTGAGGGCTTTGGCGGCAAGCTGGGAAACTTCTTATTGTTCTTGGGGGTTGGTTCCGTATTCTTGGGGGCGCTGGCGGGCATGGTCCAGCAAGGGAAATGGGCCTTCATGGTCTTCCACCAGGAAGGCCGCGACGAGCTTTCCGCCCGCTACGCGGTGGAAAAGATGGTGGCCGCCGATATCAGCCCGGACAAGCCTTTGCTGCGCCACCTTTGGCCGGCCAGGCTCAAGGCCCTGGGCCTAGAGACGCCCAAGGCAAGCCACCTGGATTATGCCGATGCCCTTATCAAGGTCAGGGTCAACGAGGCCCTGGCCAAGCTGGTCAAGGAGCGGGTGGAGGCCCTGAAGAAGGAGGCCCTGAAGAAGGAGGCCCTGACCAAGCAGGAGATGGAAAGCTTGCTGGCCTCGCTCGATGGCCCCATGCGGGAAATGGCCGCCAGGCTGGCCGATGAAAAGTACCGCTACCAGGATTTGGATTTGGTCCTGCGCGCCCAGCTGTCGAACCAGCTCAAGGACAAGAAGATCCAGGTGGCCGCCGAGGGCTGGGGCAACAAGGCCCCCTGGGAGACCGTGGCCCAAGGGCTTCAGGCAAAGATGGGAAAGCGCCTCCAGGAGTTGGTGAGCGGCAGCGGCTGGGGAGACCCGGCGAGCTTGCAACCCCAGTTGGAGGAGGCCATCGCCGCCCTGGGCCAGGAGGCCATGGAAGCCAACCCCGACTACGCCGAGCAAATCCCCGGAGTGGTCAAGCAGCAACAGGAGAAGGCCGGCCAGGAAGTGGCCCAGATTATCTCCCGGCTGGAGGCCCTGGACAAGGCAGCGCGCAGCAGCCAACTCTTGCAGGCGGCCGGCGCGCCGGAAAGCAAGCCAACGGGGTCCAGGGTCTCGCGGGAACGGGCCGAGCAGGAGCTGGCCGGGGTGCAGGCCCTACGCGGTCAGGTGGCCCAGTTGCTGGCCATCTACCCCGGGCTAAAGAACCACCCCCGGGTGGCGGAGATCGAGAAGGTCCTGGCCGCCCAGCGCTTCCAGCGCCTAGAAGCCGACCTCCTCTACGCCACCAAGGTCACCTGGCCCCTGGAGGGTTTATTCGGTCTGGGGGGATCGCCCTTCAAGCGGTTCGCCCTCTACTTCCTGGCCCTGTCGGTGGTCCTCTATCTGGCGGCCCGATTCAGCCAGAAGGGGCCCTTGTGCATGCTCCTGGGGCTGTTGGCCCTGCCGGTGACCAGCTTGCCCCTGTGGTACGCCACCACCACCTATCTGCCCGGCTTGCACACGGCCCAGCTCCTGGCCCAGCCCTGGCACCTGGTCCTGTGGTTCCTGGCCTATGTGGGGGGATTGGCGGCGCTCAGCCTGCCCGCTGCCACCATGATGCAGGTGGCCGTGGGCTGGCCCAAGCACACCTTCAGCTTCAACCATGTGGAGAGCACCTATGCCACCTACCAGTGCCCACGCTGCGGACATTCTTCGCCCAGCTACTTCAACCCCTGTCCCGGTTGCCACACGCGCTTCGGCGGCACCTCTCAGCACATCTCCGAGGAACTGCGTAAGCAGCGTGCAGCCCTGGAACGGCCCTATCGCGACCACCCGCGCAACGTGTACCTGCCCTTCGTCAGCCTGGGCCTGCTGGTCAGCCTGGTAATCCACGGCGGAGGTTTTCTGGGGCAGGTGGTGGGCTTCCCCTGGGTCACCGCCCTGGCGTCCATGGCCCTGGCCATAACCGGCATCGTCCTGGCCAAGGGCAGGTGGACCATGGGCAACAAGCTCAAGCGGGTGACCTTCGAGCACGGCCGCCTGGCCAAGGTGGAGTGAGGCGCGCGCCTTGGCTGCCATGCTTGCGAAATTGGGTTTCCCTGCGAGGCTGAATAATGGAACAATAGCCCGGCGGAGCAATCCGCCCGGCTATTGTTGGCGGGGCGCTTGACCCCTGGAGGTTGGCGCATGCCCATTTGGCGCAAGTTGTTGGGCGGCAAGAAGGACTACTTCTTGGCGCTGCCCGCTAGCGAACGGGCCAATTGAGGCCCTTTGGAGAAGCTATATGGGATGGGGAACCACGACCATTGACCTCCCCAACAAGATACAAGCCGACCGTGGCTTTTGGGAGCGGGGGCTTGCCGAGGTTC
>CAZLSD010000373.1:0-3045 GCA_964561775.1 uncultured Desulfarculus sp.
GCCCGCGACCCCGGCCAAGCCCGCCCAGGTGGTGGAGCAGACCGCGCCCGCGCCGACGCCCACCCCGGTGCTAGAGCAGACCCCGCCCGCGCCGACGCCTACGCCGGTGGTGGAGCAGCCCGCGGCCCCGGCCAAGCCCGCCCAGGTGGAAAACCGCGCCTGGCTGGTGAACAAAAGGGGGGCAGGCGACTACGTGGGGCGCAGCGAGGAACTCAAGGGTGACGGCTCGCCCGACGTGCACGTCAGGCTGTCCCTCAATCTGCCCAACAAGACCATTTCCAGCTTGAGCCTAAAAAGCACCCGCGGCCAGGCGGCGGACTGGGACACTCTGCCCGGCAACGACATATGGCTGATGGCGGTCAAGCGCGGCAATGATTTCTTGAACAGGCCGGACGGCAGCTTATCCATAACCCTGCAAAGCGAGTCCAATCTGTTCGACCTCTGGCTGCAGGACAACAACGCCTTCGCCGGGGGCAAGACCGGCTTCACGCTGACCGTGGCCTTTGCGGACGGGGACACTCTTTCCCTGCCCCTGCAAATGGAAAAGTAAGGCTGATACTTAGCAAAAGGGAGGGATGGGCATGAAACGGTTCGTGGCTTTGCTGATGGTGCTGGTCTTCACCCTGAGCGCCGGCTGCGCCCATATTCAAGACGACACCCAGCGCACCCAGGCCGAGGGCGCGGCCATCGGCGCGGTGGGCGGGGCCATCCTGGGTGGCTTGCTGGCGGTGGCCACCGGCAATACGCGCCACCTGGTGGGCATCATGGCGGCAGGAGCCCTGCTGGGGGCCGGCGCCGGTTATGTCTATGGCGATCACGTGGCCTCCAAGAAGAAGGAATACGCCCAACAGGAAGACTGGCTGGACGCCTGCCTGGCCGAGGCCAAGAAGGTGAACCAGGAGGCCGCCCAGTACAACGCATCGCTGGAAAAGGAAGTCCAGACCCTGGAGGCGGAGACCGAATCCATGCTTACCGCCTACCAGAGCAAGAAGATCGAAAAGGAGCAACTGCTCACCGTCAAGCAAAAGGTTGACCAGCAGCTCAAGCAGGCCCAGGATCGCCTGGCCCGGGTCAAGTTCGAGCTGGAAAGCCAGCAAAAGGTGGCGGAGCAGGTGGAAGGCGATCAGCAGAAGGCGCGCCTGGAGCAGTTGGACCAGGAAAAGCAGGCGCTGATAAAGCAGGTCGAGCAGATGGAGGCCCACACCAGGTCCCTGGCCTCCATGTCCGCCCGCATGACGGTGTAGCCGGGCCGTTGAAGAAAAGCAGGGCCAGGGAAGGCCCTTTTCAACGCCCAGGCAGGCGCTTTCAAGTCAAGAAAAGAGGTGCGGCGTGAAAAATAGAGCCATTTTCTGCGCGGTGGGCCTGGCCTGGCTGCTGGGCCTTTCGGGCTGCCTCTCCGCTCCCACCGACGATCCGCGTCGGGGGGGGTTGTTCAATTATGACGAGCAGGCCTATCAGCGCCGTCTGGCCGAGCGCGAGGGTTCCTTAAGCCAGACCAAGCAGCAGACCGCCGAGGAGCAGCAGCGCACGGGAGGCTTGCAGGCCGACCTGGCGGAAAAGCGCAAGCAGCACGAGGCCGCGGCCGCGCAGTTGGCCGCGCTGGACAAGGAGACGGCGGGCATAGAGAAGCGGATAATGGCCACCCAGGCCAAGACCGCCGCCAAGCAGAAGGAGCGCGGCCGTCTTCAGGCCAAGGTCAACGCCCTGAAAAAGCGGATAGCCCAAGCCAGCCAGTCCAGCCAGAGCCAGGAGGAACAGGCCCGCCGCCAGGAGATCGAGCAGCTCAAGAAGCAGGTGGACCAGCTTCTGCAGGAATCAGAAGCCCTGTCCAGGATGTAGCGGACATGGGAGACCCCATGCGCGGGTGGGGGCTGCGGACGCTGGCCCTGGGGGTGGTCGTGGCCATGTTGGGCCTGTGGCCGCCGGCAGGGGCGGCCCAGGTCCGGCTGGAGCCGCGTCCATCATCCAGCCAGGATGAGACGCAGCTTTTTCAGGAAGCCATGAGCAGGATACAGGAGCAGGCCCTGGCTCCCGACCCGCCGCGCCGCATGGTGCAACAGGCGCTCAAGTTCTATCTGCGCCAGCTGGACCCCTACTCTGATTATCTTTCCCCCGGGGAATACGCGGCTTTGCTCCAGGCCCAGCGTGAAGCTTACGCCGGGGTGGGCATGGAGATCATGGAGGATCGCCAGGGGCGGGTCATCTGCCTGCCCCATCCCGGCAGCCCCGCCGAGAAGGCGGGCATCCGCTATGGCGATGTGCTGGGCGCGGTGGACGGCGTGCCGCGCCAGGACCAGCCTGTGCTGGCCCTGGGGGCCAAGGTGCGCGGCCCGGCGGGCAGCCAGGTGCGGCTTGTGGTGCAGACCCAGGGGCAAGCGCCCCGCGAACTGGTCCTTGAACGGCGTCATCTGGGCCAGGCGTCGGTGTTCAAGACGGCCCTGGCCGGGGTGGAGGTGGTGAGCATCCCGCGCTTCACCAACGGCACGGCGGCGGAGCTGCGCGTCATATGGGCCGGCCTGCCGGCCGGGACGGCCAAGGTGCTGGACCTGCGGGGTAACGGCGGCGGAGACCTGAACGCCAGCCTGGAGGCCGCCGGGCTGTTCCTGGCCGAGGACAGCATCCTGGGCTACCTGCAAGGCCGGCGGGGAACCTCCGCCCGCCAGGCCAGACAACAGCCCCTGGACCTGAAAAGCCCCATTTATTTATGGCAGGACGGGCTCACGGCCAGCGCCGCCGAGGTTTTCATCGCAGCCTTGACCCAAAACGGCCGGGCCGTCTCCCTGGGCGAGCGCACCTTCGGCAAGGGCCTTACCCAGCGGCTAAACGAGCTGTCCGACGGCTCCTGCCTGTTGATAACCTACGCCAAGCTTCTGACCCCGCGCGGCCAGGCCTTCGACGGCCAGGGCCTGGCCCCCCACAAAATCCTGCCCGGCCCACCCGTCCAGACGGAGGACTGCCTGGAGCACACCCTGGAATTGATCCGAGCCCGCTCCCACTGAGCGCCTCGCCGGCAAGGCGGAGGCCAACCAGGCCGTCCGCGGCTCA
>CAZLSD010000374.1:0-3029 GCA_964561775.1 uncultured Desulfarculus sp.
GGCCTGGGGGGCCTCTTCCTGGTGGGGGCTGATCCGCGGCAAGAGGACCAGGAAGGTGGCGCCCCGGCCCGGACTGCTGATGACCCGCACCGCGCCGCCGTGGCTCTGCACGATGCCGTGCACCACCGATAGCCCCAGCCCGGTGCCCTGGCCCACGGCTTTGGTGGTGAAGAATGGCTCGAAGATGCGGTCGCGCACGTGTTCATCCATGCCGGGGCCGTCGTCGGTCACGCTCAGGCGCACATGGGGGCCGGGGGCCAGCTCGGGAAACTGATCGTGGTCGGAGGGCGCAATCTCGACGGGCTCCAGGCCGACCCGCAGCGAGCCATGACGCTGGCCCAGGGCCTGCACGGCGTTGGTGCACAGGTTCATGAGAACCTGCTGCATCTGGGTGGGATCGGCCAGCGCCAAAAGCTGTTGGTCGGAGAAGTCTTCCTGGATCGAGATGGTGCTGGGGGTGGTGGCCCGCAGCAGAGAGAGGGTTTCCCGCAGCACCGGCCCCAGGCGCAGCGGCTTGGGCGCGCTTTCCTTGCGGCGGCTGAAGGTCAGTATCTGCCTGACCAGGTCCCGCGCCCTCTCCCCGGCCTTGAGTATCTGGGCCAAATCGTCGCGGGCGGCTTCGCCTTGCCCGGCGTGCAGGTCCTGGACGGCCAGCTCGGCATAGCCCATGACCGCGCCCAGGATGTTGTTGAAGTCATGGGCGATGCCACCGGCCATGGCGCCGATGGCCTCCATCTTCTGGGCCTGGCGCAGACGCTCCTCCAGGCTGGCCCGTTCGGCCTTGGCCTGTTTCTCGCCAGTGATGTCGGTGCTGACCGTGGCGAAGCGCCCCGGGGCGGGGCAGAAGGCCGACACGCGGAAATGTTTGTCATAGGGCTCGAAATAGACTTCGAAATGGACAGGCTGTCCGCTTTGCGCCACCTGGGCGTATATCTCCAGGTAGGGAGGCTGGGGAGTGGGGAAGACCCGCGAGGCCAAGGCCCCCACGACTTCCTGGCGAGACAGGCCGGTTCCCGCGCAGAAGGCGGGGTTGCAGTCCAGGAATCGGTAGTCCACGGCCCGGCCCTGGCCGTCGAAGACGATTTCGTGCACCGCCACCAGTTCGGTCATGGAATCGTAGAGCGAGCGCAGGCGTTCCTCGCTGGCGGCCAGGGCCTCTTCCTGGCGCAGGCGATCCACCTCGGCCGCGCTGCGGTTGGCCAGGATGGAGAGCACCTCCTCCGCCCTGGGCGGCAGATCCAGGCGGCGGCGGGATACGGCGGCCAGGATGCCCAGGGGCCGCCCCTGGCGGTCCCACAGGCAGACGCCCGCGTAGCCTTGTCCCTCCAGGCTCTTGAGTTCCTGGTCCTGGGGAAAAAGCTCGGCGACGTTTTCGGGATAATGGCAGAAGCCGCCTTGCAGGGTCTCTTGGCAGGGCGCGCCAGCCAGGTCATAGCTGAAGCCCTCGCGCAGGGCGCCGTCCAGCCACAAGGCCAGCACCTCCACCCGGGTTCCCTCTTTGAGACGCCCCACCATGACCATCTCGCAGCCCAGCCACTGGGCCACCTGGCGCACCAGGTGGCTGAAGAACTGGGGGCCGGTGCCGCCCACCGTGCCCTCCATCAGGGTGCGCATGGCCTCGCGGGCTTGCTTGCGCTCGCTGATGTCCCGGGCCGCCGTGAGCACGGCGGTCTGCTCGCCATAGGTGAACAGGCGGCTGTGCAGCTCCACGGGGATGATATCCCCCCGGCTGGTCAACTGGGCCGACTCGCAGAGCAGGCTGCCCAGGCGGGCGGTGTCGCGGATGCGTCCGCCCACCGTGCGCGCCTGCGCGGGGGGCTCGATATCCCTCATATTCATTTCCAGCAACTGGGAGCGCGTCTGGCCCAGGCGCAGGCAGGCCGCCCGGTTGACCTCCAGCAGACGACCATCCTGGTCGTGGATGAAGATGGCGTCGGTGGCGTTGTCGAACACCTCCTGCAGGCGGGTCTGCTCCCGCAAGGCCAGGTCCTGGGCCTTTTTGCGCTCGGCCACCACCGCGGCGGCGCTCAGGCCCAGCAAGGACATGGAGGCCATGAATATCTGCAAGGCCACCACCCGTTCCCCCGGCGAGTCGGAGAGGTGGAACAGGGGCTGGGCCGGCCCCAGCCAGCCAAAGCAAGAGGCGGTCAAGGCTATGATCACGAAGGCCAGGGAGGTGAGCCAGGGGCCGAAGCGGAAGGCCGGCCACAGAAGCAGGGGCGTGGCCAGGTATTTGTGGGAAAGCAGCCAGCCGCCCCAGCCCGAGAAGATGACCAGCGAGCCCAGGGTTGCCACCGCCAGGATCAGGACCGCCTCCAGGCCGCGAAAGGGATGGCCGGCCGAAGCGGTCTTTTCCTGGGGGGAGCGCCAGGCCAACAGGGGCGGGGCCATGGTGAAGATGCCCACCAGATCGCCGCTCCACCAGGTCAGCCAGTGTTGCGCCAAGTCGGGCGTTTTTAGGAACAGACTGGCCGCGGCGGCGCTCAGGCTGGCGCCCAGGGCCGGGCCGATGATCCCGGCGCAGAGGGCCAGCCCCAGCACCTCGCGCAGGGTCTGTAGGCTGGGGCTCTGGGCCAGCAGACGCCGCGTCAGCCAGGCCCCGCACAGGGCTTCCAAGGCGTTGCAGCTGGCGAAGATCGTGCCCGCCAGCAAGGGCTTGCCATCCAGCAGGTCGAAGCCCAGGTTGGCCGCCAGGGCGGCCGCCACCAGGCCAGGCCAATGGCGGGTGGGGGTTTGCAGCAAGGCCGCCACGAAGAGCCCGGCCGGCAGCCAGAAGGAGGTGAAGGGGGAGTGCTCCATGGCCAGGGTGCGGCCCAGCCAGGCCAGGAGGAAGTAGGCGCCGCCAAAGAGCAAGGGGTTGCGCAGAGTTGGCGAGTGAAGCAGATCCAGGAACCTGGCTGGAGCTAACCCCAGGGGCGTGTCCTGGCTCGACGCGGGGTCGATTATCTGGCCGTCGGCGCGAGGCATCGTCCTCCTGAATCCTTTAAAAGGCGCGGCGCCAGGGGAATACTACCACCATGCGCCGCGCC
>CAZLSD010000375.1:0-3022 GCA_964561775.1 uncultured Desulfarculus sp.
ACGGCCCCGTCTTCACCAAGGCCCAGCTGGACAAGCTGCCCAGGGAATACTAGGCCCTTTTTGCCAACTAGCCTCTAGCGTGAGGAGCAAGTTATGAGTCAAGAACCGGTGAAGCTGGGCAAGCGCGAGGGCAAGCTCAGAATCAACCCCAAATTCGCGGACGTTTGCCTGACCTGCGGCACCTGCGCGGGCGGTTGTCCGGTCACGGGCGTGGACGGCATGGACCCCCGCAAGGCCGTGCGCATGGCGGCCCTGGGCCTGGATGACGAGCTGATCAACTCCAGGTTCCCCTGGGTCTGCACCCTGTGCGGTCGCTGCGAACGTGCCTGCCCCATGGGCGTGGAAATTTTGGCCATGATGCGCACCGCCCGCGGCATGCGCGAGCGCGACAGCGTGCCTGGCCCCATCCACAAGGGCGCCATGATGTCCTTGAAGCGGGGCAACAACCTGGGCATCCCCAAGGACGACTTCCTCCAGTTGCTGGGCGAGGTCGGCCATGAGGAGATGGACGAGTGCTGCCCGGGCTTCTACGTGCCGGTGGACAAGGTGGGCGCGCGGGTCATCCAGACCGTCAATTCCAAGGAGCCCTTCGGCGAGCCCGAGGACATGCGCTTCTGGTGGAAGATTTACTACGCGGCCAAGGAATCTTGGACGGTCAGCTCCGAGAACTGGGAAGGCGTGACCTGGGGCCTGTTCAGCGGCGACGACGAGACCATGAAGGAGCAGGCCAGGCGGGTGCTGGAGAACGCCCGCAAGGTTAAAGCCGAGGTCTTGCTCTTACCCGAGTGAGGCCACGCATATTATGGGACTAGGCTTAGTCTCACCAAGTGGTTCCCCGAGGCCTTCACCGAGTTCAAGGTCATGAACGTCTTCGAACTCATGATGGAATACATCAAGGAAGGCCGGGTCAAGATCGACCGGCAGAAGTTCGCCGACAAGCTGGTCACCGTGCACGATCCCTGCAACTATGGCCGCAAGTCCGAGAAGGCCTTCGGCCACGGCTACTACGACGAGATCCGCTGGATCGTGGACCAGATTTGCGAGAACTGGGTGGATACCTATTCCTCCCGCGAGAACAACTACTGCTGCGGCGCGGGCGGCGGCGCCTGGGCCATGCCCTATAACGAGGAGCGCCTCTACTACGGGCGCAAGAAGGCCGACCAGATATTGAAGTCTGGGGCCGAACTGGTGGTCGCGCCTTGCCACAACTGCCGCGACCAGATCATGAAGGGCCTGACCAAGGAATACGAACTCCCCATCGAGACCATGTATCTGTGGGAGCTCCTGGCCGAGTCCATCATCATCGAGCCTTGGAGCGAGGAAGAGATCGCCAAGGGCGAGGCCGAGGCCGCGGCCCAGTGGGAAGCCTTCGGCATCGTGCTGGACGAGATGGAAGAGGAAGAGGAGGAGTAGACCTCCCGCCTCCGCATGCGATAGTCAAGGCGGGGCCTGCCCCCATGGGGGGTGGCCCCGCCTTGTTGTTAGCGAAGGCGCTCTGGCCTATACTAGGGCATTCAACGCGGAGTCAGGTTGCCAGCCGGGAGAGACAAGCATGGCCGAGATCAAGTCCAGCATCCAGATAGCCATGGAGCGGGCCGCCGCCTTGGGCGGGGCCAGCCAGGCCGAATTGGCCGCCGAGGAGGGCAAGCGTCTGGGCCGGCCCCTGGGACGGCGCGCCGCCGCCGGGGAATTGGAGCCGCAAGGCCTGCTGGAGGCCCTGGACAAACTGCCCCCGGACAAGCGCCCCGGCGCCAAGGCCGCGGCGGCCGAGGCTCTGCTGGGCGAGATCGAACAGGGACGCCTGCAAGGCCTGCCCGCGCTCATCGCCCTTAGCCAGGGCAGCCCCGCCGAACAGGCCGGGCAGCAGCTCATGGCCATCCTTTCCATGGAAGGCTCGGCCGAGGACAAGCTGAACCAGGAGCTGGCCCAGGAGATGGCCGCCCAGATCAAGGCCCTGGGCCTGGGCGGCGCGGCGGTGCGCCCCAACCCGGCCGCCCATCCCAACTTGAAGGCCCGCATGGAGCAGTCCCTGGCCCGCCTGGAACAGATGCGCGGCCAGGCCTTGGCCGCCTTGCGGGGAGTCCTGGCCCCGGCCTGAGGGCGAAAGGGGCGGGGGGCGAGTGCCTCGACACCCATGACGGGTCGGTTGGCGCTCTCCACTAAACCGGTCTCGTTTGCTCCCGTAGGGATGTTGCCAACTAAAGACGGGCGGGGATAAACCCCGCCCGTCTTTGCTATACCATGCCGAAGTAGGTCTTCTTGATGATCTCGAAGTTTTTGGCGATGTTCTCCCGGCCCTTGATCACCGGGCCGTGGCCGGGCAAAAGCCACTCCAGGTCCAGGCGCTCCATCAAGAGCACCGATTCCTGAAGCTGCTCGGCGCTGCCGCCGGGAAAATCCACCCGCCCCACGCCCTGGGCGAAGATCAAGTCCCCGGCGATGAGCGCTTTGTGCCGGGGCCAGTACAGGCAGATGTGCCCGGGCGAGTGCCCCGGCGTGTGCAGCACCTGGAAGCTCTCACCACCCAGGGTAAGCTCGCCCTGCTCGAAGAACAGATCCGGCGCCACCTCGGGCATGGACATGCCCATGGAAGCCCCCATCTGCCGGCCCTCGCCTTCGAGGAACTCCAGTTCCACCGGGTGCATGGCCAGCTTCAAACCCGCCCGCTGCAAGGCCACCCCGGCCTCCAGGTGATCGGGATGGCAGTGCGTCACCATGACCACCTTGGGTATGACCTCGATGCGGTCCCTGGAAAGTCCCATCTCCACATGCTGGAACAGCCGGGCATGCCCGGGGTCTATCAGCATGGTGGCGCTCAACCCCACCAAATAGGCGTTGCAGTTGTTGGCCTGGGTCTGGGTCCAGGGATATACGTACAACCCATCCGCTATTTTCATGTGCCGTCTCTTTTGTGGGAGCGTTGCTTGGGGGGAAACCCTTTTTGCAGCGCAAAAAGGGTTTCCCGCCTCTCCCAAGCCTGCCTGCGCCAGGCTTGGGGCCCGGCGGCCCCCCAAACCCCCCT
>CAZLSD010000376.1:0-3001 GCA_964561775.1 uncultured Desulfarculus sp.
CCTTTTACCCTTTGCTCTTAGCGCGAGGCTTTAGCCGAGCGCCCGAAATTTTTTTGAGAAAACGGAGGTGAACCCATGAGCCTCGGCCAACGCCTATCCGCCGCCTGGCAAGCCCTGTGCGGCCAAGCGCCCCAACAGGAACAAGGCCCCCCGCCCGACGAGGCGGTCCTGAGCCTGCAAAGCCAGGTGGGGGGCCTGAACCTGGACCTGCAAAAGGCCCAGGACGAACTGGCCCGCCAGCGCCAGCGCCTGGCCGCCCAAGAGGAGCAACAGGCCGCCCTGGTGACGGACACCGTGGCCGGCCGCCTGGAGGACATCTTCACGTCCCTGGCCGGGCCGCTATCCCAGTTGCGCACCCAGCAGGCGCTCCTGGAGGGGGGCAAGGAGATAGCCGGCCGCGACGTCATGGCCCTGGCCAAGAACTTCGCCCAGACCCTGGAGAGCGCCGGGCTGCAGGCCATCGGCCAGACCGGCGGCCAGATGGCCTTTGACAGCGAGACGGCCAAGCCCCTGAGCGCCAAGAGCCAGATCGAGCCGGGGGAAATGGTCACGGTCAAGTTCATCGGTTACCGCTTCAACAACAAGGTCGTTCGCAAGGCGATGGTGGAAAGGAGCTAAGGGCAATGGCGGGCAGACTGGCCATAGATTTTGGCACGTGCAACACCCGAGCCGCCGTCTGGGACGGGGCCAGCGGCCAGGCCAAGCCCCTGGTCATCCCCGATGTATCGTTCATCAAGCGCGTCACCGTGGAGGAGGCGGACAACACCCACATTATCGAGGCCCCCCACGTGCCCTCGCTCATCAGCTACCAGGGCCACTCGGTGTGGATCGGCCGCCAGGTGGAGGAGAAGTCCCTGAACGCCTCGCCGGCCACCTTCCGCTGGATGAAACGCGACATCTCCAACAACCATCCCATGCCGCGCATGATAGGCGACCAGCGCATAGACAACCTGCAGGCCGGACGCGACTTCCTCCTGCGCGTGCTGACCTACGCCGCCCAAGCCATCAACCTGGACGGCGAGGAGGTGGGCTTCACCGTGCCGGTGGAAGGCTATGAGCACTACCAGAAATGGATAGGCGACGTGTGCCAGGAGGCGGGCATCACCCGCTATCGCTTGCTGGACGAGGCCTCCGCCGCCGCCCTGGGCTATGGCATGCAGATTCAGGACAACGACGCCTACATGGTGGTGGACTTCGGCGGCGGCACCCTGGACGTGGCCGTTGTGCGCATGGAGGAGGAGGCCGAGGGCGGCAAGCACTGCCGGGTGGTGGGCAAGGCCGGGGCCGACCTGGGGGGCAGCGTCATAGACACCTGGCTCTTCCAGGACCTGCTCAAGCGCTGCGGCAAGACGCCGGAGGACGTGCTGGGCATCTCCAACCTGCTGCTGACCGAAGTGGAGGCGGCCAAGGAGAGCCTGAGCTTCAACGACAGCGCCGAGATTTTGGTCAGCGATCCCGACACCGGGGCGGTGGTGGGGGCGGAATACACGCGCAAGATGTTCGAGCGTCTCTGCGAGGAAAACAACCTCTACCGGAATCTGCGCAAGACCATCAAGCGCGCCATGCGGGAGGCGGAGAACTACGGCATCGAGGAGGAGCACCTGAAGGCGGTGCTGCTGGTGGGGGGCTCCAGCCTCATCCCCAGCGTGCGCAAGGAGCTGCGCGGCCTCTTCGGGACCGAGCTGGTGCGCTATCACCGGCCCCTGGACGCCGTGGCCCTGGGCGGGGCGGCCTTCATCAGCGGCAAGGTGGCGCTGGTGGACAAGATCCAGCACGACTACTCCCTGCGCTTCTTCAGCCAGGCCAAGGGCGACGTGGACTACAAGGTCCTGGTCAAGAAGTACACCCCCTATCCCACCCCCAAGCCGGTCAAGGAGATGACCTTGAAGGCCACCCACGACAACCAGGAAGTCCTGGGCATCAACATCTACGAGGTGGGCAGCAACGACAGCATATGCGGCGGCCCCACCTCCGGCTCCTCGGGCGTGGTCCTGGTCTTCGATCCCAACGGCTGCGCCCGGGTGGAGAACAAGGCATCCTCCAGCGTGCTGCGCCACTTCTGGGTCAACCAGAAAAGCCCCACCTTCATCAAGGCCGATCCCCCGGCCAAGAAGGGCGAGGCCCGCTTCCCGGTGCGCTTCACCATAGACGGCAACAAGCGCCTTTGCATGACCGTCTTCGACAACCACACCGGCAAGGAGCTGATGCGCGACTATCCGGTGATCGAGCTAACCTGAGCAAGGAGCAAGAGCCATGTCCCATTTCACCACCATCCAGACCAAGCTGGTGGAGAAGGAGTTTCTCAAGAAGGCCCTGACCGACCTGGAGCTGGCCTATCAGGAGGGCGAGGTGGACATCCGGGGCTACAACGGCCAGACGGCCCGGGTGGAGATCAAGGTGCCCACCAAGAACCCTGGCTATGACATGGGCTTCCGCAAACAGGGCGGGGCCTATGACCTGGTGGCCGACTGGTACGGCATCAAGGACGTCAACCAGGAGCAGCTGGTGCAGAACCTCAACCAGCGCTATGCCTATCACGCCGCCCGCGAGCAACTGGAGCAGCAGGACTTCACCATCGTGGAGGAGGAGGTCCTGGCCGACCGCACCATCCACATCACCGTGCGCCGCATGGTCTAAAGGAGGCCGAGCCATGGAGACCCAGGAGATTGACGTGTATGTGCAGCCCGACGGCACGGTTAAGATCGAGGTGCGCGGGGTCAAGGGGCAAAAGTGCCTGGCCCTGACCGAGGGCCTGGAAAAGGCCCTGGGCGGCCAGGTGACCAACCGCGAGCACACCCCGGAGTTCGACGAGCAGGAGATAAGCGTGGCCGAGAACGTGCGGCAGCACACCTGAGAGAGGGAGAGACGCCATGGCAGACGCCCTGGCCCGCCGCGCCGACGGCCAGCCCTACCCGCTGATAAAGAACGAGAAGGATGGAACGCTTCTGATGCTGATCCCGGAGGGTGAGTTCATCGCGGGGGGCGACAAGTTCCCGGTGCG
>CAZLSD010000377.1:0-2997 GCA_964561775.1 uncultured Desulfarculus sp.
CGCGGGGCTTGTTCAGCCGGGGCTATGGGCTAGGCGTTGACCGCGTAGTCGGCCGGGCCGCCTTTCAGGAACTTGCTCATCTGCTTGGCCACGGCCACCGCCACGTTGATCTGGGCCTCGTGGGTGTTGGCGCCCAGGTGGGGGGTGCAGACCACGTCGTCGGCGTACATGATGCGGCTGTCGGCGGGCAGGGGCTCCACCTCGAAGACGTCCAGGGCCGCGCCGGAGAGCTTGCCGCTGGCCAGGGCGTCGCAAAGGGCCACTTCGTCCACGATGCCGCCGCGGGCGCAGTTGATGAGGTAGGCGCCGTCCTTCATCTTGGCGATGTTGGCCGCGTTGAACAGGCCGGCGGTCTCCTTGGTCTTGGGCACGTGGATGGACAGGTAGTCGGAGCGGGCGATGAGCTCCTCCAGGCTGACCGGCTCGGCTCCACGGGCCTTGATGTCATCGGCGGAGAGATAGGGATCGAAGCCGATTACGTTCATCTTGACGCCCTTGCCCAGCTCGGCCAGGATGCGCCCGATGTTGCCCATGCCCAAAACGCCCAGGGTCTTGCCCTTGACCTCGCGGCCACGGAGCTGCTTCTTCTCCCACTTGCCGTCCTTGATGCCACGGTGGCCGCGGGCGATGTGCCGCGACAGGGCGAAGATGTGGCCCATGGCCAACTCGGCGGCGGCGTTGCTGTTCTGGCCGGGGGTGTTCATGACGATGACGCCCTTGGCCGTGGCCGCCGGTATGTCCACGTTGTCCAGGCCGGTGCCGGCCCGCCCCACCACCTTGAGCGCGTCGGCGGCTTCCAGCAGATCAGCCGTGACCTTGGTGGCGCTGCGGATGACCAGCCCGTGCACGCCCTTGATGGCCTGCTTGAGCTCCTCGGGTTTCAAGCCGGTGCTTACCACCACCTCAAAGCCCTCGTCCTTGAATATCTGCACGCCCTCGTTGGCCAGAGGGTCGGAGATGAGAACCTTCATTTTTACGCCTCCCCGAAAATCTTCTGGGCCGCGGCCACGCCGGAGCCCATCTCAAAGGAGTAGCCCAGGCCCTTCAAGGCCATCTCGATGGCGCTGATGGCCTGCAGGGTGTCGAACTCGTTGATGTAACCCATGTGGGCCACCCGGATGATCTTGCCCTTGGCCTGGTCCTGGCCGCCGGCGATGAAGATGCCGTACTTATCCTTGAGCCACTTCACCACCTTCTGGCCGTCGATGCCCTCGGGGCAGGCCACGGCGGTGAGCGCCGGGGAGGGGTTGTCCTGGCTGAAGAGGCCGAGCCCCCAGGCCTTGACCGCGGCCTTGAAGGCCTGGGACTTAATCTGGGTCTCCTTGTAAAGGGTCTCCATGCCCAACTCATCGATATACTTGATGATATCAAGCATACCCATGAAGAGGGTCACGGGAGAGGTGAAGGCGCCCTTGTTCTCGCCCTGGCTTTTCAGCTCCTTGGGCCAGGAAAAATAGAACTTGGGCAGGGTGCTGGTCTTCATCATTTCCTTGGCCTTGGGGCCGATGGCGGCAAAGGCCAGGCCCGGGGGCAGCATGAGGGCCTTCTGGGAGCCGGAGAGCACCACGTCCAGGCCCCACTCGTCGGTCTTGATGGGGTAGGCGCCCATGGCGCTGACCGCGTCCACCACCAGCACGGCCTTGGTGTCCTTGGTGACCTGGGCCAGCTCGCGGATGGGATGGTCCACGCCGGTGCTGGTCTCCAGGGCCTGCACGTAGACGGCCTTGATGCTGGGGTCGGCTTTTAGCAGCTCGGCCACCTGAGCGGGTTTCACCGCCTGGCCCCAGGGCACCTGGATCTCCACCGGCTGGCAGCCGTAGGCCTTGAGCAACAGGGTCCAGCGCTCGCCGAACTTGCCGCCGTTGATAGTGATGGCCTTGTCGCCAGGAGAGAGCAGGTTGGACACCGCGCTCTCTAAAGCGCCGGTACCGCTGCTACAAAAGACCAGAACGTCGTTCTTGGTCTGGAAGATGCCTTGGAGTCCAGCACGCACCTGACCGATAACATCCTGGAAATCGGCAGAGCGGTGGTGGATGAGGGGCTGGGCCATGGCCAGCAGGGTGCGCGGCGGCACCGGGGTGGGCCCGGGGGCCAACAGAGACACTTTCTTCATTGCTTAACGCTCCTTCAAGAGAAAATATCCCGCCCTGCTTGGGCGGGACCGGGGTCAAAACTCTCTCCTCCGGATTGCACTTGCTTATGGCAAAAAACGCATATTGTCAAGGGCATTATGCCCTTGAAAGCGGGGGGTCCGCTAAAAACCTACATATTGTGGGAATTTACCTTGCCCCGCAGCCGCCGCACCCCGGCCAGGCCAAGACGCAGCGCCAGGTAGGAGGCTATATAGGCCTGCACCCAGGAGACCGAGGCACCGACGCCGGGCAGGGGTATCTCCCCCAGCCCGGCGAAACGGGCCTCCACCCAGCCCGCCACCATGAAGGCCGACCACAGGCTGGAGGCGCCCAGGGCGGCCTTTTGGAAGAAGCTCTGGCCGAAGGCCTCGTTGGCCTGGCGGTTGAGCGCCTTGTAGGCGGCCTTGTCCCCGGCGCGCAAGGCCTGCATGGACTTGCGCTCCATCTCCCGGGCCTCGCCGGAACTGGCGGCCAGGATGCGCCGGTTGAGCTTTTTGCCCAGGGCCACGGTCAGCTCGCCCACCAGGATGGCCAGGGCGGTGACCAGAACCGTGCCCAGCCACCAGGCCCAGACCGGGTCGCTCAGCCAGCGGTAGGGCTGGATGAGCACGGGGTCCATGTAGAAATAGAGCTGATCCATGGGTTGTCGCGCCTAGGTTGAAAGAAAACAGGGGCCAAAAAAGCCAAAAGTACCGCTGCGGGATTCGTGACGGCCGGCTGTCACGCCGCTTGCACGCGCGGCAAGGGTGGCCGGCGGCTGAACCGCGCAAGCGCCGCGCCAGCCGTGGCCCACACCGGGAGCCGGCCTCGCGCGAAGAACGAGAGCTTCCCCCGACCCGTTATGCCAGCCGTGGCTCACGGCCGG
>CAZLSD010000378.1:0-2994 GCA_964561775.1 uncultured Desulfarculus sp.
GATGTACACCCCGTTGGCCTGGGCCACCTCCAATATGGTCTGCCCGGGCGAAAACGCGACCTCTTTGCCGTTTAGAAATAAAGTCTGCTGGGTGGTGCTCATGACATAACTCCCATGGGGCCAAGGTGTGCTCAGGGAACGCGCCGGATTTTTTCCACGGGGGACCGGCAATCGCTGGCAGGCTGATATTCCCCCCAGGACACGGGACAAGTTCGTGGGTCCGCAACTCGGCGCCACCCGGCAGGTCAGGTTGAGTCAGGCGAGATTTTTTGGGTAACCAGCGAAAGGCGAAATCGGCGTTGGCTTTCCCGTCTACCTAACCCGGGTAGATTCCGAGACAAGATTTCAGGTGAAGCCAAAGAACGAACGCATGGGCCCGCCGCCTTGAAGTTGGATGACTTGCGCCAGATTATTCAATAATCCCAGGTGCTAGTCAAATAGGATATATTGATTTTCCAGATGATGTTGCCGCTGTCCGCCCTATGGGAACTGCGCCGGCGGCAAGATTAATTTCTTGGCCGGCCTGCCTGGCTCATGGGAGAACCCCGCGCCATCCAGACCGGCAAGCAGGCCAGGCTACTTGAAAATCACTCAGTCCTCGGTGATGGACAGAGTGATGGCCTGCTGGGCGCGATAGGGCAGGTCCCACGAAATCAGGGAGCCCAGCAGGAAGCGCGCCGCCAGTCCGCCCGGGTCAGCCTGGTGGCGGCACGGGGGAGCAAATTTTTACGGTCCCGCGCGTTGGCATGATTGACAGGCTGGAGCGGCCGTGCTAACAAAGGGCCACTGTTTCCCAGCGATTTTCAGTCATCGGTTGAAACCGGGTGGAGGGAAACAGGCCGTTCAGCACTAAAGAATAAGGCAACGAAGGCCGCTTCCGGGTTTTCCCGGGGCGGCCTTTTGGCGTTTCCGGCCCGTCTTGGGAACGGGGGGCGGGGCGGAATATTCGGCGAAAGTTGGGGTGGCGGCCGCCGTACCTTGGCCGGGCGGAGCGGCCGCCACCCCAGGCGCCAGAGGCCATAGGCCTCCCGCAGGCCTATTCTCCCGCCAGGTTCGCCTCCAGTCAATCCGGCCAGTAGAAAAGGAAAAAAGGATGGATTTGCTTAGCTGGTTGACAAAGATTGCCGTCCCAAGGAAGGCGGCGGCCCCACTGGTCATGGCGCTGGCCATGGGGCTGATCGTCATGGCCGCGCCTTTGCTCTGGGCGGCGGAGGAGAAGCAGGCCGCCACCACCGGACAAGAACAGGAGGCCTCTCCCGCCAAGCTGGAGGAGGTGGTGGTGCGCGGCAAGGGCGACACCTTCACCGGCATCGAGGCCACCAGCGCCACGGTGCTGGACAATGCCCAGATCGTGGACCGGGTCTACAGCGAGGTCATAGACATGATCAAGCTGTCGCCTGGCGTGCACGTAAGCCACTACACCTGGGGCGGCGGCAGTTCCGGCCTCAAGATGCGAGGCTTCGGCAACATCGGCCATTCCCGCGACGGCGTAATTGCCCTGGACGGCGTGCTGCTCAACGACCTGCGCCACGCCGACTCCTCCATGATCATTCCCGAGGAGGTGGAGCGGGTGGAGATCGTCAAGGGGCCGGCCTCGGTGCTCTACGGCAACTTCGCCAGCGCGGGCTCGGTCGCCTTCAACACCTTCAAGGCCGGCGACTTCACCCGCTTCAAGCTGCAAGCCGGCAGCTTCAACACCCAGGACGCGGTGGCGGTCATCGCCCGCAAGGACGGCGACTGGGACCACGTCTACGCCATGGAGGCCAAGCACACCGACGGCTACCAGAACAACTCGGAATGGGACAAGCAGGTGGCGGCCGGCCGCTGGACCTACCACGTCAATGACCGCCTGGAGGCCTTCGTGGGCGTGCGCGGCTACAACGCCACCTGGGGCTTGGCGGGCTATCTGCCTCAGAACCTGTATGACACAAAACCCAGCCTGGGGGCCTCGGACGTGGGCTCAGGCTACATGAAGTGGGGTTTGGTGCAAGGCGGCCTGGACTACAAGCTCAATGAGAGCGCCAAGCTCAAATTCACCACCTGGTTCAACGGCTCGGACATGGGATATGGCTACCAGTACTACATAACCCCCACCATGAAAAAGGGCTCCAACTACGGCACGGATTCCCTTTATCAGCGCGACGCCTACGGGGCCGGCCTGGCCTATGACTATCAGGGCCAGCTGCTGGAGCGGCAGACCAGGCTCATCCTGGGCCTGGATGTCAAGCGCGAGCATGAAATATCCGAGCAGTGGAACCTGACCGTGGGCGGCGGGCGCAACCACGGTTCCAAGATCACCAACGACGACGGCGCCCTGGACACCGCCTCCCTTTACGGCGAGTTCAACTACCAGATATTCAAGCCCCTGCGTTTCGTGCTGGGCGGCCGCTATGACCGCCTGGACGCCTCCCTGGACAGCACCCTGCGGGCCAAGTCGTCCTATGACCGCGGCGGGCAGGATGTCTTCAGCCCCAAGACCGGCCTGATCCTGACCGTGCATGAAGGCTGGGACCTCTTCGCCAACGTGGGCAAGGGCTTCACCCTGCCGGCCCTGGGCGACTACATGGCCCAAAACCTGGAACCGGCCATCCGCACCCAGTACGAGACCGGCCTGCGGGTCAAACCCAACCGCTGGAGCGACTATGGCCTCACCGTCTGGCGGCTGGACACCACCGACGACTTCATCCCCATGCTTAGCGATCCCACCAAGCAGGAGAACGCCGGCGAGACCCGCCGCCAGGGCATCGAAGTGGAGAGCAATTTCCACTGCTGGCGGCATCTGCGCCTGCACCTGGACTATGCCTACATAGACACCGAGTACCTGAAGTTCGTGCAGGGCGGGGTAAGGCGCGACGGCAACGAGCTGCCCTCCATACCCCACCACATCGTGAACGCCGAGTTGGCCTGGCAGCCTCCCCTGGGCTGGGGCGGCAGGGTCAATTATCGCTACGTGAGCGAGTGGTACCTGGAGGCGGCCAACACCAACAAGGCCGA
>CAZLSD010000379.1:0-2991 GCA_964561775.1 uncultured Desulfarculus sp.
GGGGTGGCCCTGTGCCAGGGCGATCCCGCCCGCCCAGGCCCCTGGCAGGAGGAGGCGGCCCGCCATGACGCCTTTGTCAACCTGGCCGGGGCCTCCATCTTCGCCCGCTGGAGCGACGAGTACAAGGAACAGATCCGCTCCAGCCGGGTCAATGGCACCCGGAATCTGGTACAAGCCATGCACCAGCGCACGGCCAAGACCCCGGCGGTGCTGGTAAGCGCCAGCGCGGTGGGCTACTACGGTTTCCACGGCGACGAGGAACTGGGCGAGGACTCGCCCGCCGGCACTGATTTCCTGGCCCAGGTCTGCCGCCAGTGGGAGTCCGAGGCGGCTCGCGCCGCCGATCAAGGGGCGCGGGTGGTGCGCGCCCGTTTCGGCATCGTGCTGGGCGGCCAGGGCGGGGCCCTGGGGCAGATGTTGCCCATTTTCCGCCGGGGCCTGGGCGGTCCCTTGGGCAGCGGCCGGCAGTGGTTCAGCTGGATACACCAACTGGACTTGGTGCGGGTCATCGCCTTCTGCCTGGACCACGCCCAGATTTCCGGTCCGGTCAACTGCTGCGCGCCCGGGGCGGTGACCAACCGGGAGCTGGCCAAGGCCCTGGGGCGCGCGCTGGGCAAACCGGCCTTCCTGCCCGCGCCAGGCTTTGCCGTGCGTCTGGCCCTGGGCGAGTTCGGCTCGGTGCTGTTGCAGGGGCAACGGGTGCTGCCCCGGGTGCTGAGCCAGGCGGGCTTTAAGTTCAGCTATCCCGCCCTGGATGAGGCACTGGCCCAGGCCCTGGGCGCGGGCTCCGCGTAGGGAGCCTGGCCTTGACGGGGGGTAAGCCAGCGGGTATTAGTGATTAATCCGGCGCAGGGGCTGTTGACGAAGCGGTCTGGTGCGCCCTTTTATTATCAATGACACGGTGAGAGCGCCAGGAGCGTGGACGACATGAGCGAGGAGAAACAGGTATCGGTGAGCCCCGAGGGCGAGGTCTTTCCCCTGCCTGGTCCGGCCGAGTTCGCGGCCGAGAACGCACGCCTGGCCCAACTGGCCGCCCAGGCCCGCGAGAAGGGCCTGGAGGTGGTGGTGGTTATGGGGGTGGGTTTCGTGGGCGCGGTGATGGCCGCCGTGGTGGCCGACAGCGCGGACGCCCAGGGCAAGCCGGGCAAGTTCGTCATCGGCATGCAGCGCCCCAGCCCCCGCAGCTATTGGAAGATACCTCTTTTGAACCGTGGCGTGGCCCCGGTCAAGGCCGAGGACCCCGAGGTGGACGAGTGCATCGCCCGCTGCGTGAACGAAAAGAAGACGCTGACCGCCAGCTTCTCCTATGAGGCCCTGACCCACGCCGACGTGGTGGTGGTGGACGTGCAGTGCGACTACAGCAAGGAGGCCCTGGCCAACGTGACCCAGGGCACGGTGGAGATGGCCGCCCTGGAGTCCAGCCTCAAGGTCATCGCCGAGAAGATTACGGCCAGCGCCCTGGTGCTCATCGAGACCACGGTGCCGCCGGGCACCACCGAGTTCGTGGCCTACCCCATCATGAAGAAGGCCTTCAAGGCCCGGGGCATCGAGAGCGAGCCCCTGCTGGCCCACAGCTTCGAGCGGGTCATGCCTGGCCGCGACTATGTGAAGAGCATCCGCGACTTCTGGCGGGTGTGCAGCGGGGTGAACACCGAGAGCCGCGAGAAGGTGGTCAAGTTCCTCTCCGAGGTCTTGAACGTCAAGGAATTCCCCCTGACCGTGCTGGACAGGCCCCTGGAGAGCGAGACCTGCAAGATCGTGGAGAATAGCTTCCGCGCGACCTTGTTGGCCTTCATGGACGAGTGGAGCCTGTTCGCCGAGAGCAACGGGGTGGACATAGTCAAGGTGATCAAGGCCATCAAGGCCCGCCCCACCCACAGCAACATCATGTTCCCCGGCCCGGGCATCGGCGGCTACTGCCTGCCCAAGGACGGCGGCCTGGGCGTGTGGGCCTACCGCCACCTGATGGGTTTCCAGACCCCACTCTTCAAGCTGACTCCCATGGCCATCGACATCAACGACAACCGCGCCCTGCACGTGGCCGAGCTGGTGCGCGACGCGCTCAGAAACATGGGGCGCATCGTGGCGGCCAGCGAGGTGCTGGTGCTGGGCGCGGCTTACCGCGAGGACGTGGGCGACACCCGCTACTCGGGCAGCGAGCTGGCGGTGCGCAAACTGGCCGAGATGGGAGCTGCGGTCAAGGTGCACGATCCCTATGTGCTGCGCTGGTGGGAGTTGGAGAACCAGGACACCTACCCCGCGCCCGGGCACAGCCGGGGCCGCTTCTTCCGCAATCAGGAGGACTTGAGCGGCCTGCGCGTCTCCCAGGACCTGGCCGCCAGCCTGCAAGACGCCGACGCGGTGGTGCTGGCCGTGCGCCACTCCGAGTACCTGGACCTGGACCCGGACTGGGTGGTGGAAAAATGCGGCGGTCCGGTGGCGGTGGTGGACTGCTTCGCCATCCTGGACGACGCCCAGATCCGCCGCTACTTCGAACTGGGCTGCGAGGTCAAGGGCATGGGACGCGGCCACGTCAAGCGCATAAAGGATGAGGTGCGGGAGGCCAAGGGGTCCCGCTAGGCATGGAATGCTGGCTGGCCATGGACCTGGGCGGCACCAACGTGCGCCTGGCCCTGGTGCGTGACGGACAGGTGCTGGAGAGCCGGCGCTTCCCCACCCAGTCCCAGGCTGGTCTAACCGACCTGCTGGAGCGCCTGGCGGCGGGCGTCAACCAGTTGGCCGCCCTGGCCAGGGAGCGAGGCCTGGAGCCTCGGGGCCTGGGCGTGGCCAGCCCGGGGGTCATCGACCGGCCGGCGCGGGTGGTGCGCTTTTCGCCCAACCTGACCGGCTGGCATGACGTGCCCCTGGCCGCCGAACTGGAAGCGCGCACCGGGCTGGCCGTGGCCTTGGAGAACGACGCCAACCTCTACGCCTTGGGCGAGTATTGCTTCGGGGCGGGCGAGGGACGGCGGGACCTGGCCTGTCTGACCC
>CAZLSD010000380.1:0-2977 GCA_964561775.1 uncultured Desulfarculus sp.
GCCTCTGCCGGCCTGCCCTTCCAGGGTCATGCCTCCGCAAGCCTTCCGCCCGGGGCGGGAAGATATTGCCTTGCCGCCGGCCCGGGCGGGAGGACAAATCTGCCGCCAGCCCCGGCGGGCGCTCCCCAGCCTCCCCAACCGGCTCGTAAGGCTAACTTGCTTTAGCAGTTATGTTTTCTGCCTTTATTCCCGGCCATCCCCTCCTATGGCACACAGGTTGCTTTAGCTCAGGGCGAGCCTAAGCTTCGGAGTGGTCCCTCCGGGGCGGCGGCCCGCCTCAAAAAGACGCAGGGAAGCGTCTTTCCCCTTGCCAGTCGCCAGGGACGGTGACGCCCGGTGTCCCCCCGCCCTGTGCATGACGGGGCGGGGGGAGACCAACCCCCTTCTCCTTTTGGGCCACCTCAGATTCATATGCATGTCAGCTTGTCGTTCAGGGCGCTTATCGCGCGGGGCCCGCTTGTAAGCCGCCTGCTGGTGCGCTAACATTGCACAACCCCTGAGGAGCGCTCGTGACCAATACCAGCGGCAAGCAACGATCCGGCATCCGGCGTCCACCCCGCCCGCGCAAGCCGCGGGAGGAGGGGGATCGCCCCACCTTAGCCACCGCCCTGACCCGCTTCGAGCCTCGGGCCAACCGCAGGCTCCTGCCCGTGCTGGCCTCCATCGGCGTGCCCGAGGCCACGCCCTTCGTGCCCGATCCCTTCCAGACCCAGGCCGTGGAGGCCTTGGCTACCGCCGACGTGGTGGTAAGCGCCCCCACGGGCAGCGGCAAGACCTGGATAGCCTTGCAGGCCATCCGCCAGGCCCTGGAGCAGAACCAGCGGGCCTGGTACGCCAGCCCCTTGAAGGCCTTGAGCAACTCCAAGTACGCCGAGTTCGGCGAGGTTTTTGGCCCGGAGAACGTGGGCATCCTGACCGGCGACCGCAAGGAGAACCTGCACGCCCCCCTCATCGTGGGCACCACCGAGATATTGCGCAATCAGCTCTATGACGCCATGCACCGCGGCCAGGATCTGGATTCCGGCCTGGTGGTGCTGGACGAGGCCCACTACCTGGGCGACCCCGAACGGGGCGTGGTCTGGGAAGAGGTGGTCATCTACCTGCCGCCCCGGGTGCGAGTGCTCATGCTCTCGGCCACGGTGGAAAACGCCGAGCAGCTGGCCCGCTGGCTAACCTTCGTGCGCGACGAACCCTGCCGCACCATCCACAGCGACCAACGCCCGGTGCCGCTCTATCCCCTGTTCCTGTTCCCCGACGGCGAACTGGCCCCCCTGCTCACCAAACGCGGCCTTTTCCCCAAGGTGCGCCACTTCCTGGAGCAGGAAGGCCAAGCACGCCAGCGCGGCCCCCTGGTGCACGTGCCGCCCTTTGGCCGCATCCTGCGCGCCCTGGACTGGGCCGATCTGCTGCCGGCCATCTTCTTTCTCAAGTCCCGCGCCGACTGCGACGCGGCCCTGGGCCAGGTGGCGGGGGCTTCGCTGAGCCCGGATCCGGAGCGCCACCGGCGGCTAAACCAGATGCTGGACAGCTACCTGGAAAAATATCCCTTCCTGGCCAGCCACCCCCATTTGAGCGTGCTGCGCAATCTGCACGTGGCCGCCCACCATGCCGGGCATCTGCCCCACTGGAAGATGGTGGTGGAGCGGCTCATGCAGCGCGGGCTCCTGCGCGCCATCTTCAGCACCTCCACCGTGGCCGCCGGGGTCAACTTTCCCGCCCGCACCGTGGTGGTCACCCAGAGCGACCGCTTCAACGGCCGCGACTTCGTGGACCTGTCGGCCACCGACCTGTTGCAGATGACCGGCCGGGCCGGACGCCGGGGCATGGACAACATAGGCTTCTGCCTGGCGGTGCCTGGCCCCTACAACAAGATTCCCCTGCTGGCCGGGCTGATGAACTCCAGCCCCGAGCCCATCCAGAGCCAGCTCTCCATCAACTTTTCCATGGTGCTCAACCTGCTGCTCTCCCACCGCCCGGCCGAGGTCAAGCAGCTGCTGGGGCAATCCCTGGCCACCTTCCAGCGCCTGGAGCGCTCCGAAGGCAAGCCCCGCTCCGAGGCCGGCCCCCAGCAGGTGCTCAAGGCCCTGGCCCGCGAACTGGCCGGCTCGAGCTGCCCCGGACCCGAGGAGGCGGTGATCCGCCGCCGCCGCCGCCGCCAACTGGAAGGCCTGCGCAGAAGGCTGAGCCATGACATGGCTTCCGTGGACGGCCGGCGCGGCCTGTGGAGCGCGCTGACCCGGGGCCGGGTCTTCATGGACATGTTCGGCACCCTGGCCTCCGTGCTGCGCAGAGAGGGCGAGGGCGAGCAAGCCGGGGTGCTGGCGGTCAGTCTCATCCCGGACAAGCGCCTGCAACGCGGACGGCCGCGCCTGGATTTCGTGCCTCTGGACGAGGTGGCCGGGGTGTTCCAGGAGGTGCTGGAGCTGCCCCACGCCGGAGGTGGCCGGGTGCTGGCCCAGGCCGTGCTGGAACAGATCCCCGAGCACCCCACGCCCCTGGCCGCTCCAGAGTTGGACAAGCTGGGGCATGGCGAACAGGAGGAGGCCCGTGGCCGCCTGGCCCAGGTGCAGGAGGAACTGGAGCACCTGCACTGCGGGCATTGCTCCCTGGCCGAGGCCTGCCTGGGCGAGAGCGGCGAGCTGCACCACATGCTGAGCCAGGCCGAGGCCGCGCTCACCCGCGTGCAGGAGGAGAGCCACGCCTTCTGGTACGACTTCGTGCGCCACCTGGAGTTTTTGCGCGCCGAGGGCTTCGTGGACACCCAGGGACGGCTCACCCCCGACGGCACCTGGGCCAGCAACCTGCGCCTGGACCAGCCCGTGCTCATCGCCGAGGCCATCCGCCAGGGGGCCATGCCCGAGAACGACCCCGTACTGCTGGCCGCCCTGGTGGGGCTGTTCGTGGACGACCGCGAGCGCGAGAGCGAGTCCCGCTACTTAAGCCAGCGTCTGAGCGAGGGCTTCGTCAGCCTGCGCCG
>CAZLSD010000381.1:0-2975 GCA_964561775.1 uncultured Desulfarculus sp.
TCGCTATGCTTGGAGGCGGCGACCGGATTTGAACCGGTGAATAACGGATTTGCAGAACGACGCCTCAATTTGAATATATCTTTATTTACAATGATTTGGGTGTTGTAGTTTACGACAACCTTTCAAGGAGCCACGAACGGGTTTCATGATAAATCAGCGTCGGTGCTCACGCAAGCGAATATGACCTCGCGGTCAGCCTAACCTTTCCAGGCCCACCAGGCCCCGATACGAACGGCCAGATAGATGGTCCACCTAGTGGCCCAGCCTACGCCTAGTTCCTGCATGGCTGCCAGGAAGATGGCGTCAGCCTGGGCTCGGGTGATCATTGCCTGGCCGTCAATGGTGTGATGGCGATAAAGCCAGTCGTGCACGATGGCCGCCGGCCCATAGCTGCCGTGGGGCGGAAGAATGGGCCAAAGCAGACGGGGCACGCTGGCCAGGTCCGTGGTCATGCCCTCGGGAATCTCCACCGCCAGCCCCGGCGGAAGCCCGGATAGGGGCTCGGCCAGGGTGTAGATGAAGGTTTGGGCCACCCTGAACTGCCGCTCGCCCAGCAGCTCCACCGTGGGGGAAGGGTCAGAGAAGGGCATCTACTGCGTGCTCCCAGCGCCGGAGACGGCCTCGGTGCCCGTGGTGGTGGTCGTGGTCGTTGTGGCCGTCGTCGTTGTGGGGGTGCTGGAGGAGGTGTTGGTGATGCCGCCACTGCCGCCGGTCACGTTGACGCCGCTGCCGTCTCCCGTGGTGCTGATGGTGTTGGTGGTGCTCTTGGCCCCGGCGATGCCAGCTTTGCCCACCTCAGCCATCTGGTTGTAGCCCCAGGCGGTCACCGCCCATGGCGCCAGGTCCTTGACCTCGCGCACCAGTTGCACCGACTCAGGCGTGTATTGCTTCACCTGGACTGGCAGCCTGAACGAAATCTCGGTGCCGCCGGGCAGGGTGGCATCCTGGCCATCAGGGATTTTTATGGAAGCCAGGGGTTGGGTGGCCGCGGCCTGTTGGGCCTGATAGTACAGGGCCTCCGGTGGCAGAGTCTGAGTCACCACCAGCGGCTGCCCGTCGTCGCCTTTCACCACCTTGCCGTCAGACCCAATCATGGGCGTGGATATGGTCGCGTTCTGGGGGTCCTTGTAGCAACCTCCAAGGGTAGCCAGGATGGCCAGGGCCGCCAGCGCGGCCAGGCCCGCCTTCAACATCCTTCTCATGGCATTATCCTTTCTCTGCATGCGTTACTGCGTCCCGCCCAGGCCCTTGATCTTGAGCCAGGTCCGGTTCATCACGTAGCCGCCCACCATGGCCGTGAGCGGCCACAACTTTTCCACCGTGCCGGCCGGCATGGCCCCCAGGGCCTCGGCCGCCTGGCCCAGGGCATAAAGGGCGGCCACCGCCGCGGTGAGCTGCCCCTCGCTGGTCTTCCAGCCGCTCTTGGTCGTGCTCCCGGCTTCCAGGGCTTCCTTAGCCTTCGTTTTCGCCGTGGTCATGCCTTGCTCCATTTCTCAAAGCGGCTGGCCCAAGCCAGCACCTTGTCGCAGTAGGGCTCCTTGACCAGGGGCGCCTGGCCAACTCCCGAGTTATAGCGGGTCAGCGCCCGCCGCATGTCGCCCTCTTCCCTGGCCAGACACCAACGCAGGTGGGCCGCGCCCAGGTCCAGCCCCACCTCCGGCTCCAGCAGCCTGGTCAGCCAGCCCTTCAGGCCACGCTCCCGGGCCACCGCTCCCATGACCTGGCAGAGTCCCAGGCTGTGCTTTTGCAGGCTCAGCTCCGTGACATAGGAGCAGATGCCCGGCCTTAAGTCCGCGCCGGCCATATAAAGCCAGCGGTACCTGGGCTCATAACGCACCGCCAGGTGATCGCCCTGGCTCTCCTGGCAGACCAGCCCGGCCAGGACCTCCGGGGGCAGGCCGTGCTTGGCGGCCATGGCCTTTATCTCCACCCCGAAGCCCAGCACCCGCTCCACCACCGCCTCGCTGCCGGTCAGGGCCGGCCGCTCCAGCTCCGGCCTGCTACTGGCCATCGTTCACCCCCTTTCCCGCCAGATGCTGATTGATCCAATCCAGGCCGCCTAAAAGCCGCGTGGCCTGATAGGCCTCCCTGGCGCTCCTTGTGCCCAGGCCCTGGGTGATGGCCTGGCGGCCCACCCTGCGCTTCAAATCGGTTATGGCGTCGGCCGCGCCAGGGTCCATGGCGTCCAGTCCCGCTTGCAAGGCCAGGAAGAACACCTCCCGCTCAACTTGCCTGTAGAGCAGCAAATGCTCGCTTTCCGCCGCCTTGATCTTGGGCAGCCAGGGCTTCAGCTCCTCAGGGGTCAGCCCCGTGGCCCGGCCATAGATGGCCAGCCGCTGCTCGTCCTTCAGCTCGTGCTCGCTGGCCCGGGCCACCGCCTCGCTCAGGGCCTCCTTGCCGTCGGCCACGTCCACGGTCTTCACGTTGATGCCGGACAAGAAGCTGAGCCACTGCTCGACCTTGTCGTCCTGGGCCAGCTTGGCCGCCCACTTGTCCATGGGCTGCTTGATGTACTCGCGGCCGCCGGGGAACTTTTCCAGGATGTTCTCCCAGAACCCCACCGGCGCGCGCCGCCGGAATTCGTCGTTCACCTTGGCGATGAACTCCACCGTGCGGTGGGCCGGGATCAGACCGGAGACCAGCTCCCCCACCTGCCCCGGCAAGTCGCGCGCGCCCTGGCGCGGCTTGAAACCCAGCAGGTTGACGAGGATGGGCACCACCGGGCCGGTGGTCTTGAACTCATTCAGGAAGGCCATAAAATCTTCCACGCTGTGGAAGGCCTTGGGCAGGTTCAGGTAGCCGTACTTGGCCGTGCGCAAGAATACCTCCTTGGCCCGGCCGCTCTCCGGGTCGGTGTACTTGGCGATTGCCTCCCGCCCGGCCAGGTTGGGATAGGCCACCTCCACGTCAGCGTCCGGGTATTCCTGGCGGAACCGGTCCTGGCCTTGCTGTATCTCCGATTCCCCGCCCGACAG
>CAZLSD010000382.1:0-2964 GCA_964561775.1 uncultured Desulfarculus sp.
CGGCGGGGGCTATTCCATCTTGTTGGCCCCGCTCTGGGCCACCAGGTTGCCGGCCTTGAGCAGGCTGGCGAAGGTGCCGGCGTCGCTCCACCAGCCCTCCAGCACGTCCCAGCTCAGGTCGCCGCGCGCCAGGTAGGCGTTGTTAACGTCGGTGATCTCCAGCTCGCCCCGGGCGCTGGGTTTTAGCGTCTTGATGATGTCGAAGACGTCGGCGTCGTACATGTAGATGCCGGTGACGGCCATGGAACTGGGCGGGTCGGCGGGTTTTTCCACGATGCGGATGATGCGTCCGGCGGCGTCGAACTGGGGCACCCCGAAGCGCTGGGGGCTGGGGACCTCCTTGAGCAATATCTTGGCCCCGCTGGGCTGCTTCAGGAAGGCCTGGGCCGCGGCGCGGAAGTTGTTCTCGATGATGTTGTCGCCCAGCACCACGCAGATCCGTTCACCTTCGACGAACGGCTCGGCCACGTCCAGGGCCGCCGCGATGCCGCCCTCGCCCTCCTGGTAGGCGTAGTTAAGGTGGCGCAGGCCGAAGTCCTTGCCGTTGGCCAGAAGCTTCAGGAAGTCCCCGGCGCTGTTGCCGCCGGTGACCACCAGGATTTCCTCCACCCCCGCGTTGACCAGGGCCTGGATGGGATAGAAGATCATGGGCTTGTCATAGACAGGCAGCAAGTGCTTGTTGGTGACTCTGGTCAGCGGCGAAAGCCGGCTGCCCAGGCCTCCGGCCAGGACCACGCCTTTCATGCCACGGCCTCCTCTCCGGGGTCCAAGGCTAGACTCCCCGGCTGGTAGTATACACGGTTAAGGTACAGCCCGTGGGCGGGAGCCTGGGGGCCGGCCAGCAAGCGCCGTCCAGCGGCCAGCATGCGGGGCAGGTCGGCGGGCATGAGCCGGCCCTGGCCGATCTGGCTCAAGATACCCACCAGGTTGCGCACGGCGTGGCGCAGGAACCCGGTGGCGGTCAGCCGCACCCGCCAGGGGCCGCTTGGGCTGGCCAGCAGGCTGGCCTCCAGCACCCGGCGGGTGGTGGGGCCCTTGGCCTCGCTGCCCTGGCTGGCCAGGGCCTTCATGTCCTGCTCGCCCACGAACAGGGTCAGGGCCTGGGTCACGGCATCGGCATCGAGGGGGTGGGGCAGGGCCCACAGACGCTGGCGCAGAAAGAGCGAGGCCGGGGCCAGAGGCCAGAGGTAGTAGTCATAGGTCTTGGCCAGGGAGCTGAAGCGGGCGTGGAAGGCGGGGTCCACTGGACCCAGGGCGCGCAGGTGAATCTCCGGGGGCAGGAGCGCGGCCAGGCCGGCGGCCAGGCGCGGGAGGGGCAAGCGGCTGGTGGTCACCAAGCTGGCCACCTGGCCCCAGGCGTGCACCCCGGCGTCGGTGCGGCCGCTGGCGTGCACGCGCAAGTGGTGGTCGCACAGGCGGCATAAGGCCGCCTCCAGCGCCACCTGCACCGTGCGCGCCTTGGCCTGGGCCTGCCATCCCGCGAAGCCGCCGCCGTCATAGGCCAGCACCAGGGCCAAATTGCGGGGCATGCCGCGCGGCGCGCCCGGCGGCGGGGCGGCTTCCTCGGCGGGCAGGAAGGGCACGTCGTGGGGGGGGAAATCCCCGCCCAGCCTCTGCCAGAGTTCCTCCGCCGCCGTTATGGCCGTCATTGGCCGCGCGCCCGCCCTAGGGAGTGACCGCCAACTCCATGAGCCCCGCCGTCTCCGCAAGCCCCAGCATGAGGTTGGCGTTCTGCACGGCCTGGCCGCTGGCGCCCTTGGTCAGGTTGTCCAGGGCCGAGAATATCTTGATGAGCCCGCTGCGGGGGTCGGTGGCCACCGCCATCTGCACCCGGTTGGTGCCGCGGACTTCCTTGGTGGCGGGCAGCGCGCCCTTGGCCAGGGGGCGCATGAAGGGCTCGCCCGCGTAGACCTGCCGCCAGCAGGCCCGGATGCTCTCCTCGTCGGCCCCGCTTTTGGGCCGGGCGTAGATGGTGGAGAGGATGCCCCGATCCATGGGCAGCAGGTGGGGCGTGAAGGTCAGCGCCACCGGCTCGCCCGCGGCCTTGGACAGCTCCTGCTCCATCTCCGGGGTGTGGCGGTGGCCGGCCACCGAATAAGCCTTGAAGTTCTCGTGCACCTCGCCGTGCAGCAGGTTGAGCTTGGCCGAGCGTCCCGCCCCGGAGACGCCCGAGGCGCTGTCGGCGATGAGCCCCTTAGGCTCGATGAGCCCGGCCTTCAAAAGCGGCAGCAAGGGGGCCAGCACGCTGGTGACGTAGCAGCCGGGGTTGGCCACCAACTGGGCCGGGGCCACCTGGTTCCGGTAGAACTCGGGCAAGCCGTAGACCGCCTGGGCCAGCAGTTCGGGGCAGGTGTGGGGGGCGTACCAGGCCTCATAGACGCTCTGGGAGCAGAGCCTGAAGTCGGCCGAGAGGTCCACCACCTTGACGCCCAGGGCCAAGAGCTCGGGCACCGCGGCCATGGCGGTCTGGTGGGGCACGGCGGTGAAGATCAGCTTGGCCTGCGCCGCCAGGGCCGCCGGGTCGGGGGCGCAGAAGCTCAGCTCCACCCGGCCCTCCAGGGAGCCAAAGACCGAGGCCACGGGCTGGCCCAGGTATTGGCGCGAACTGACCGCCTTTAGCTCCAGGCCGGGATGGCCAGCCAGGATGCGCATCAGTTCCACGCCGGTGTAGCCGCTGCCGCCCAGGATGGCCACGGGTATCATGCAAACCTCCTTGCAGGCAAAAAAACGGGGAAGGCCCTGGCGGGCCCTCCCCGAGAATGCTGGCGAAAGGCCTCCGCTAGCGCTTGGAGTACTGGAAGCGGGCGCGGGCTCCGCGCTGGCCGTACTTCTTGCGCTCCTTCTTGCGGGAGTCGCGGGTCAGGAAACCGGCGCGCTTCAAGGCCTGGCGCAACTCGGGGTTGAACTCCAGCAGCGCGCGGGCGATGCCGTGACGGATAGCGCCGGCCTGGCCGGTGGTGCCGC
>CAZLSD010000383.1:0-2961 GCA_964561775.1 uncultured Desulfarculus sp.
CCTGGGGAGGAGTATTCTCCGTAACACGGCGGATTTTCGCACCCGTCCCCCCTGGGCGGAGGGGGGAGCGGGCGGACAGGGCGGCGCGGCGGGGCATGGTACCTTTTTTCACAGGCAGCAGAGGCGGTCTATTCCACATGTCCGGTTCGCAAACGCACAGGTTTGTAGTATTATTCATGATGTGAGCCGGAGGCCCCGCGGGGCTCCGGCGGGCTTCGCCCGGAGACCAACGCGCTCCCTAAGTGGGAGGCGCGGGCCTAGCCCCTTGATTTCGCTTGACCCTGCCCGCGGGGCTCCCCTAGAGTATCCGTGGGAGACAAGGTGAAGACCATGGAAATAAACGCCTTTGCCCGGCTGGAACAGAAGGTTGAGGAACTTCTCGGCAAAGTCAGGGCTCTTAGGACGGAAAACGCGGAAATGTCGAGCCGGCTTGAGGCCAAGGACAAGGAATTGGCCGATCTTAACGAGCTGCTCTCGCTACAGGAAAGTGAACGCAACGAGGTGCGGCAACGCATCGAGCAGTTGGTGGAAAAACTGGAGTCCTATTGAGGTGAGGGGATGTGGGCGCGGTCAAGGTTCAGATACTTGGTAACGAGTATGTCCTGAACTCCTCGGCGGGAGAGGTACACCTGCGCCGGGTGGCTTCCCACTTGAACGCCGCGCTCAACGAGGTGCTAAGCACCAACAACACCTCCTCAACCGTGGCCGCCACCGTGCTGGCCGCCCTGAACATAACCCACGAGCTCTTGCAGCTGAAGGACCAGCAGACGAGCTTAGTACAGGAGATCGAGGCTTCCAGCGAGCGATTGCTCGACCGGATCGAGCAGGAGCTGAAAATAGAGGACCCCTGCGCTGTGCGTGTATAGGCGACCTGTTCTTTTGGGCCAACGCGCACAAAACGGGCCACAAGCCTCTGTCCCTCGAGGGGTGGACCCCGCCTGATGGCCGGGGACCCGAACCAGGGGCACGCCAGGCCCACCTGGTATGGCCAGGTTCAAAACGACGCACGCCACACGGCAGAGGCGGGGGCGCCTCTTGTATGCCCGCGAGGGATTTGCGACTGAACATATGAGTGTAGTGTTGCTTTGCTTGGCGGTGGCCCTTGCCCTGGCCGGTCTGACCGGCTCAGCCAGGGCTTGGCGCTCTCCAGGAGCCCCATATACCGGTCTGGCGCATGGCAGGCCAGTCCCGGCCCATTTCTGGGCCGGCGCTGCCTTGCCGCGTCCAGGCGCTTGCCCCGGGCACCTGACGCCACCTGGCTCGCTACGTCTCTAGAAGCTTCCCCGGGCCCGCGTAGCCTCGACCTCCTTGAGAAACATACAAGGAGGCCGTCATGTCACTTCCCCTGGCCATCTCCATCGCCATTCTCACCCTGGTCTGCGGCCTGGCCCTGGGCTATTGGGTGCGTATGCAGCAGGCCAAGACCCGCCTGCAATCCGTGGAAAACCTTAGCCAAAAACTAATGGACGACGCCAGGCGCGAGGCGGACACCCTTAAAAAAGAAGCCCTTTTGCAGGCCAAGGACCAGATCCTGCAAATGAAGGAGTCCTTCGAGGGCGAGACCAAGGAGCGCCGGGTCGAGCTGACCCACTGGGAAAAGCGCCTGAGCCAGAAAGAGGACGTGCTGGACAAGAAGTCCCAGAACCTGGAGGCGCGCGAGGAGGACTATGACCGCCGCCACGACCAGTTGGGGCACAAGGAGGACGAACTGGAGGCCCAGCAGTTGCACTACCAGCAACTGGTGGCCGCGCAAAAGGAGACCCTGGAGCGCACCGCGGCCCTGACCCAGGACCAGGCCAGGGAGCAACTCATCCAGTCCATCGAGAACGAGGCCCGCCACGAGGCGGCCAAGACCATCAAGCGGGTGGAGCAGGAGACCAAGGAGACCTCGGCCAAGCGCTCCCAGGAGATCCTGGCCCTGGCGTGCAAGCGCTACGCCGGCGATTACGCTGTGGAAAAGACGCTCTCCGTGGTGCCCTTGCCCAACGACGAGATGAAGGGGCGCATCATCGGGCGCGAGGGGCGCAACATCCGGGCCATCGAGGCGGCCACCGGCATAGATCTGATCATCGACGACACGCCCGAGGCGGTTATCTTGAGCGGTTTCAACCCCATGCGCCGCGAGGTGGCCCGGCTCTCCCTGGAGCGGCTCATCAGCGACGGCCGCATCCACCCCGCCCGCATCGAGGAGGTGGTCAAGAAGGTCACCGTGGAGGTGGAGGCCTCCATAAAGGAATCCGGCGAGCAGGCCACCTTCGACGTGGGCGTGCACGGCATCCACCCCGAGCTGGTCAAGTTGATAGGCCGCCTGCGCTACCGCTCTTCCTACGCCCAGAACGTGCTCCAGCATTCCCTGGAGGTGGCCTTCCTCTGCGGGATCATGGCCTCCGAGCTGGGCATCAACCCCAAGCACGCCCGCCGCGCCGGCCTTCTTCACGACATAGGCAAGGCGGTGGACCACGAGGTGGAAGGCCCGCACGCCGTCATTGGCGCGGACCTGGCCAAGCGCTATGGCGAGAAGCCCCACATCGTGCACGCCATCCAGGCCCACCACGAGGACATTACCCCGGACACGGTGCTGGACGTGCTGGTGCAGGCGGCGGACGCCCTCTCCGGGGCCCGCCCCGGCGCGCGCCGCGAGATGCTGGAGTCCTACGTCAAGCGCCTGGAGGAGCTGGAGCGCATCGCCAACTCCTTCGAGGGGGTGGCCAATTCCTTCGCCATCCAGGCTGGCCGCGAGGTGCGCATTGTCCTGGAGGCCGAGAAGACCAGCGACGAGCAGGCCTCTCTGCTGGCCCACGACGTGGCGCGCAAGATCGAGGGCGAGATGATGTACCCCGGCCAGATCAAGGTCACGGTCATCCGCGAGACCCGCGCCGTGGACTTCGCCAAGTAGCGCCAGGTCCAATTTCGTAGGTGTTTTTCGTCGCAGGGGCGGGGGTTATCCCCGCCCCTTGCATG
>CAZLSD010000384.1:0-1582 GCA_964561775.1 uncultured Desulfarculus sp.
GGGGTCTGGGGGAGAACCTTTTTTGCGCTGCAAAAAAGGTTCTCCCCCAGTCTTTGACTACTCTTGCCTCAGGCCAGCATGGCCGGGCGCACGCGGCGCAGGAAGCCCACCACGGTGGCGGTGAGGACGCCCTCTATGAGGGCCACGGGCAGGTGGGCGGCCAGCACCAGCCAGGCCACGTTGAACAGGGGCTCACCCACCGAGGCCAGGCAGAGGGCCACCATGAGGGCCGAGAGCAGGATGGCGCCGGCTCCGGCCAGAAAGGCGGCGGTGGTGGCGGCGGCGGGGGAGCCGTTCTTGACCCAGCGGGCGCAGAACCAGGAGCAGAGCAGGGCTGGCAGGGCCATGTTGAGGGTGTTGACGCCCAGGGTGGTCAGCCCGCCATACTGGAAGACCACCGCCTGCAAGGCCAGGCCCACGAAGAGGGCGGGGAAGGCTCCCCAACCCAGCAGCACGCCCAAGAGGCCGTTGAGGACCAGGTGGGCCTTGGTGGGTCCGATGGGCACATGGACCAGGGAGGCCACGAAGAAGGCGGCGGCCAGGAGCGCGGTCTGGGGCAGGCGCTCGTAGTCCATCTTCTTGAGGCCAATGGCCAGGCCGGCGGCGCTAAGCGCCGCGCCGGCCACCAGGACTGGCGCTCCCAGCACGCCTTCGCTGATGTGCATGGCTTTTGGCTCCCTACTTGGCCGGGGCCATGGTGTTGACCCAGAGCACGCCGCCCACCTCGACCCGCTTGTCCTGGCCTTGGCGGGGCAGCTGCTGGTCGTCGTCGGTAAGGGCGGAGAAGCCCCACCAGCCCGCCCAGGGCATGGCCCAGGTGAAGACGCCGTTGGCATCGGTCTTGACCACCTGGGCCACATAGGCGTCGGCCGGGGCTTTTCGCTTGCCGTCACGGTTGTAGAACTCCACCTCCACCCGCGCCCCGGCCAGGGGCTTGCCCTTGAAGAGCACCTGCCCCGTGAAGGCGTTGCCGGGATAGAGACCATAGGGCCTGGTGAGCGGCAGTATCTCCATCTTCTGCCCCACGGGCTGGTCCCAGCCTTCCTGGGAGCCCAGGGCGCCCACCACGGTCTTGGTGTGGTGGATGATCCACTTGTCCTCGGCGGGCTCCCAATAGGGGGCGGGGTCCATGAAGAAGAGATGGTCGCCGGGGCGTTTGACCGTGTACGAGGCGGTCCAGGTGGTCTTGCCCTGGACTTTCTGCTCCTTCAGCGAGGCGCTCAGGTCGATTTTCTGGCCGGCGGCCACCACGCCCAGGGCGGCGGGGCGGGCCAAGTCCATGCCCTTGTTCTCCATGGGGTGCCAGAACAGGCATTGCAGGCTCACGGCCTTGGAGCCCTCGGCCTCCACCAGGTTCTTGTCGGGAATGAGCATGCCGAAGTGGGCCAGGGCGGGGCTGGCCAGGAAGAGGCCCAGACCGGCCAGGGCGAAGATGACGCGCCGCATGAGAATCCTCCCAAGGTTTTGTGGATGACGCCGCCTGGCCTGACCCGGCGACACGCCAGCGGCGGGCCATGGCTTGGCCCGGGCGGTCTTCAGACCGGCTTGGCGTGGAGGTCGGGGTTTTCTTGGCCCGAGCGGG
>CAZLSD010000384.1:1682-2948 GCA_964561775.1 uncultured Desulfarculus sp.
TCTTCAGACCCTGGTTGCGATCAACCTTGGAGCATGTCCTGGCTCTTGTCAAGCCGCCAAAGCCGGCTGGGGCTCCAGCCCTTGATGTCCGGGGTGCAGCCAGGTCTGGTTGCGCCCGCTGCGTTTGGCCCAATAAAGGGCCTGGTCCGCCCGGCGCAGGGCCTCTTCCAGATAGTTTTCCCCGGGTTCCAGCTCGGCCACGCCGAAACTGGCCGTGACGCGGACGTGCTGGCCGTTGTCTTCGACCACCATGGACTCCACCAGGCGGCGCAGGCGCTGGGCCGCTTGGGCGGCATCGGACAGGTCCACCTGGGGCAGCAGGATGACGAATTCCTCGCCGCCGAAACGGGCCAGGGTGTCCTCGGCGCGCAATTGGGACAGGCAGACCTGGGCCAGCTTTTTGAGCACCAGGTCTCCGGCCCGGTGCCCGTGGGTGTCGTTGACATCCTTGAAGTGATCCAGGTCCAGCATGATGAGGGACAGGGGCTGGCCCTGCCGCCGGGCGCGGGCCACCTCCTTGGCCGCCATCTGGAAGAAGCTGCGCCGGTTGGCCAGGCCGGTCAGATAGTCGTGGGTGGCCTGGTGCACCAGCTTGCGCTCGGTGGCGCGCCGGGCCCGCACCTCGTCCTTGACCTCGGCCAGGGAGGCGGCCAGCTCGTCCTCCAGGCGCAGGGAGTGCAGCATCTGCAAGCCCAGGTGCTGGCCCACCAGGGTCATGATCAGCATGACATAGAGCAGCGCCGTGGCGGGCGAATCGGCTACGAAGCCGTCCAGGTCCCCGCGCCAGAAGGCATAGCCGCCCCAGAACAGGGCGCCAAGGCCCTGCATGGCGAAACCCAAGGCGACCGCGCGGGCCACCCAGGGGCGCAGGCCCTGGCCGCGCCGGATAAGCGTCCAGGCCATGTCCAGCACCAGCGCCGGCGCCACCAGGGCCACGAAAAGGGCGCGGCGGGATTCATGGGGATGGAACATGACGAAATGCAAGAAAAATAGACCGGTGAAGGCCAGACAGGCCAGGTGCAGGCCGTTGCGCGGGGCCAAGCCCAAAAAGCGGTACACCCCGCGCGAAACCAGCACCAGGCCGCCCGCCAGCAGCAGATTGGCCGCCACCCGGAAGGCGGGCTGGGCCAGGGTGTGGGGCAAGGCCATGAGCAGCATGGCCAGGGCCAGCATGACTGCCCCACCCGCCCAATGGGGCGGCCCGGCCGCGCGCCGCTGGGCCAGGCTTAGCAAGGACATGGCCATGCCCGCGGCCAGGGCCACCGC
>CAZLSD010000385.1:0-1746 GCA_964561775.1 uncultured Desulfarculus sp.
GTGCGCGCCTGCCCCCTGCCTCGCTGGCCCTCGGTGCAGAACGCCCTGACTCAACGGGGCTGGCGCACCCACCACCTGGCCCGCCAGTTGGGGCATCCCCCCAGTCTGTTGCTGGCCTGGCTTTACGGCCAGGAGCAGATGCCCCACCACCTGCGCCGGCGCACGGAGCAACTCCTGGGCCTGCCCCCGGGCAGCCTGACCTAGCCGGGGCTTCCCGCTTCCGGCCCTGGCGGCTGCCAGCCGCCTCAGACAGCGCCCCACCAGGGCTGGCTCTGGACGCCGACCCTGGCGCGCCGCCGGCCGGAGCGGGGCGCGGCGGGGCGGGATTTGGCCCCGGACGCGCGGGATGATATGCTCTGACGCGACACCGCCTCCCCCCAGGGAAAGGACAACTGCTGGGCCCCATGAAGCACCGGGCGTTGATGATAATCCTGTTCTTGGCCCTGGCCTCCCGCCTGCTCAGCCTGGGCTTGATCTACCCCTCCGACCCCGAGCGGGCCGTCACCGCCGACGGCCTGATCTATAGCCAGGGGGCCCAGGCCCTGCTGGCCTTGGGAAGCTTCGCCAAGAGCCCCCAGGAGCCCGACCGCCCCCAAACCCTGCGCACCCCCGGCTACAGCGTATTCCTGGCCTTGGGCTATGCTATTTTCGACCACGGCAACCTCCCGGCCCTCTTGGGGCAGATAATCCTGTCTCTGTTGATTATAATACTCACTTATTGTATAGCAATCAAGCTTTGGGGCCAGACCAGCGCCCTCTGGGCCGCCGCCTTGGCCGCCCTGGACCCCAACAGCTTTCTTTTCTGCCAGATGCTGCAAACCGAGATACTCTTCACCACCCTGCTGCTGGCCGCGCTGTGGGCCGGGCTGCGCTTGGGCTGGCTGCCAACGGCCCGGCCAGGCTGGGCCTGGCTCTTCAGCCTGCTCCTGGCCCTGGCCACCCTGGTGCGCCCCATCTCCTACTATCTGTTCTGGCCGCTCATGCTGCTGCTGGTTTGGCAGGCCTGGCGGCAGGGCTGGGGCCGCCGGGCCTTGGCCATGCTGCTGCTGGCCCTGCTTCTGCCCTGGTTGCTGATGGTGGGGGGATGGCAGGCACGCAATTATCTGGTCACGGGCAGCGCCCAGTTCTCGCATTTGCAGGCCCTGTTGCTGCTGGACTATCAGGCCTCGGCCATCGTGGCCCGCCAGCAGGGGCTTAGCCTGGACCAGGCCCGGGCCAAGTTGCGCGCCCAGGCCGAGAGCGCCCTGGAGCCCCAGGCCTCGCCCACAAGGCGCTATCAAGCCTACCAGGAACTGGCCGGCCAGGTGCTGCGCCAGCATCCGGAAGCGCTGGCCCGCGAGGTGCTGACCGGCCTGGTCCGGGTGCTGTTCAACCCTTTGGACGCCACCATCTTTGACTATTACGGGGGCGATTCCAGCCTGAGCGGCAGCCTGGGCGACCTGGGCCGCCTGGACCTGGCCGCCTACGTGGCCAAGTGGTCCAGCCCCCAACTGCGGGGCTATTTCTTGGCCAATATGCTGGGGCTGGCCTTCATCCTGCTGATGTACGCAGCGGCCTTGCGGGCGGGACCGGCGGCCTGGAGCCAACGCCCCCAAATGGCGGCCCATTTGTTGCTGCTGCTGACCCTGGCTTACCTGCTGGCCGCGCCCTCCGGTCCGGGCGGCAGCGCGCGTTTCCGCATTCCCGCCCTACCCATCCTGGCCATCTATGCCGGGCATGGCCTGCGCCTGTTCTTATCCCGCAAAA
>CAZLSD010000385.1:1846-2942 GCA_964561775.1 uncultured Desulfarculus sp.
GGCCTCGGTATTCTTGGCTTGGCGGCGGCGCCTCCAGGCGGCCAGGCCGCCCATGGCCGAGGCGGCCAGGAAGAGGGAGGCGGGCTCGGGAGTGGCCGCGGCCTTGGTGCCCAAGAGGATGTCCTGACCGGTGCTGCTGGTGCCGATGACGTAGGTGTAGTCGCCGGAGAGGGTCACCGTGCCGCCGCCGGCGGACTTGGCCGTGTTGAGGGCGGTCAGGTAGGTGGTGGCCAGGCTGAGCACCGTGCTGTTGGCCGTGGAGCGGTAGTCGCCCGAGGTCAAGCTGTAAGTGGTGCCGTCATCCACGATGACTTCCCAGATGGCCAACTGGAGAGCCATGATGCTGTACTTGACCGAGGTGCTGTTGTAGTCGACCGAGGCGCCGTCCAGCCAGCTGAAGCCCACCGCGTAGTTCTCCATCAGCCAGGCCGCTTCTAGCCAGTTGGTGCTGCCCGGGTTGGTGCCCAGCCAGCTGGAGGTGGAGACGATCTCCACGGGGTTGACGTAGGTCTGGGAAGGATCGACGCAGTAGCCGATCCAGTCCAGGCCGTTGTAGGACGACGTGGTGTAGAACTCGGCGGTGTAGGAGCCGGAATAGCTGGGCCGGTATGGATTGCCGATGGTCCAGTTGGCCCCGCTGCTGAGGCCTTGATAACCCAGGCTCACGGTGTCCGCGCAAGCCAGGGAAGGCAAGAGAAGAGAAAGACCCAAGAGCAGGGCCAGTGCCATACCCCATGTGGTGCGCTTGCGAGCCATGGTTCCCTCCAAAAAGATAGCGAGCGGTCAAAAAGGCTGAATTACGACTATCACCCCATATGCTTGAATCTAAATTTGCCACAGGAATTGCAGCATTTCAAGATTTTTTTTACACAGTCTGCAACTTTTTTTGTGATTAAATGTGGTGCTTTTTTGGTCATATTTTGGCCTTTAGACCAACTTCGCACATTCTGGCGAGCCTTAGGCGCTCGTGGGTCCAGCCGCGGCCAGCGCGGCGGCCCCTGGATGGCTATATATTATATTTCCATCAATTTGCATATGTTGATTCAATAATCCTGCTGGCGTCACCCGCTATTGAGCCTGCGCGCCCGGGCTGGAG
>CAZLSD010000386.1:0-2941 GCA_964561775.1 uncultured Desulfarculus sp.
CCGGAGAGCAGCATGCCGCCGAAGATCGGCCCCATGCGGTACGACCCAAAGGTGGCGTTGGCGCACATGCCCGCGGTGAAGACTCCGGGGAAGACCTCGCGGGTGTTGTCCAGGGTGTGGCTCTCGGCTTTCTCGGCCCACAGCGAGCGCTCGCCCACCACGTCGCCGGTGCGGGTGAAAAGCTCGGCGTCTACCTTGCGACTGATGACGCGCACCACCTCGGCGGCGTGGCCGGTGGCGTCTATCACATAGCGGGCGCGGATGGTCAAGGGGTCCACGTGCAGGCGGGCCATCTCCACCGCGCTCCAGTTGATGACCAGCCCCACCACCCGCTCTTCGCGCACCATCACGTCCTCCACGCTGACCAGGTTGAAGATGGTCAGCCCGGCCTTGGCCGCCTGGGAGCACAGGGTGCTGGCGCAGAGCACGCTGTCGGCGGTGTAGTACCCCGGCGCGTACTCCTGGGCGGGGATGCCCATCTCCTCCAGGATGGGGCGCGCCTCCTCCTGCACCACGATCTCGTTCATCATCATGCCCCCGCCCCACATGCCCCCGCCGATGGAGAGCTTGCGCTCGAACATGGCCACCTTGAACCCGGCCTTGGCCAGGCGGCAGCCCGCCACCAGCCCTGCCGGGCCGCCCCCCACGATGGCGGCGTCCAGTTCCAGGTTGCGTTTGAGCTTGTCGAAGTAGCGGTTGATGATGGCCTGGGTGACGACGACTTCATCCAACATGCGTTTCTCCTTTTCCCGGCCCGCCAATAGCGACGGGGCCGGCCTTGCAAAGAAGTCCGGCCCCGTGACATGGGCGCGTCGGTCGCTTCCCTGCGTTGGCATTACCCAACAGGTTCGAGGGGTCAACCCCTGGCTCTCACCAGGAGTACTCTCAGCCGTTGCCAGCTCCCCCAGCAGTCCTAGATTTTTTGTGGCCTTCCGGAGAAAGAGGAAGGTCCGCCGCTTCCAATACCTCTCTGGCCTGGCCGTGTCAAGCCAGGAGGCTTGGCAAAGCGCACTTGAAGCATCAGGTCCGGCATTGCTATAGTGAAATTTGAGACGAGGGCCTTAACAAGCGAGGAGACGACCCATGGACGACCGCCGCCGCCGCACGCGGGTGAACATAAAGACCACCGCCGACGTCCACACCCTGGGCGCCAAGCTGGTGGACCTGGAGACCCGCGACTTGAGTCACAAGGGCGTCTTCGTGCTGGGGGAGCACCCCCTCAAGGCGGGCCAAGGCTGCACCATCACCATCCGCCTGGTCAGCGACCAGGAGGACGCGCCCTCCCTGCACATGGAAGGGCGTATCATCCGCTCCACCCACCAGGGCACGGCCATCGACTTCGTTTCCATGGACCCCGAGACCTACTTGCACCTGCGCCACCTGGTGCTCTTGAACGCCGAGGACCCCGAGGAGGCCGAGCGCGAATTCGCCTCGCCCGCCTTCGAGGACAAATAGCCTGCCAAAACCTGCTCTGGCCAACTTGACAAGACCCCCAGGGGCTGGGTAAGAAAAGCGCTTTAGCAACAAGCTTTTTTCTTCACCCCTTTTTGGGCCGGACCAGTCCGGCCGCGTACGGAGAACGCCCATGGAATTGTCGCGCCGCGTCATGAGCATCCAGCCCTCGCCCACCCTGGCCGTCGACGCCAAGGCCAAAAGCCTGAAAGCCGCCGGAGTGGACGTCATCAGCTTTGGCGTGGGCGAGCCTGATTTCCGCACTCCCGCCCATATCTGCGCGGCGGCCAAGGAGGCCATCGACCAGGGCTTCCACGGCTACACCCCGGCCGACGGCACGCCGGAGCTGAAAAAGGCCGTCATGGACAAGTTCGCCCGCGACAACGGGCTTACCTACGCCGCCGATCAGATAATCATCAACGTGGGTGGCAAGCACTCCAGCTACCTGCTCATGCAGGCCATGCTCAACGAGGGCGACGAGGTCGTCGTGCCCGCTCCCTACTGGGTCAGCTATCCGCCCATGGTAATCCTGGCCGGCGGCGTGCCGGTCATCGTGCCCACCCGGCAGGAGGACGGCTTCAAGCTGCGCCTGGCTGACTTGGAGAAGGCCCTCACCCCGCGCACCAAGGCCATCTTCATCAACAGCCCCAGCAACCCCACGGGCGGGGTCTACACCCGCGAGGAGCTGGCCCCCCTGGCCGAGCTTTGCGCCGCCAAGGGCGTGTACATCATCAGCGACGAGATGTACGAGCCCATCCTCTTCGACGGGCTGAAATTCTTCTCCACCGCCGCCATCTCGCCCAAGGTCTTCGAGTACACCCTGACCCTGAACGGCGTCTCCAAGGCCTATGCCATGACCGGCTGGCGTATCGGCTACATGGCCGGCCCGGCCCCCATCATCAAGGCCTGCGCCAAGATCCAGAGCCAGTCCACCAGCAACCCCACCTCCATCTCGCAGAAGGCCGCCGTGGCCGCCCTGAACGGGCCCCAGGACGAGGTGGAGAAGATGCGCGCCGAATTCGAGAAGCGCCGCGACTACATCCTGGGCCGCCTGGCCGCCATCCCCGGCTGCTTCTGCCCCAAGCCGGGCGGGGCCTTCTACGTCTTCCCCAACCTATCGGCCTACTTTGGCAAGAAGTGGGGCGACAAGGTCATCGCGGGCTCGGTGGACCTTTCGGCCTACCTGCTGGAGGATTCCCACATCGCCACCGTGCCTGGCGCGGCCTTTGGCGAGGACGCCTGCGTGCGTTTCTCTTTCGCCACCTCCATGGAGCTCATCGCCAAGGGCATGGATCGCCTGGCCGAGGGCCTGAGCAAGCTGGGCTGATAGCAGGCTTGGTTTGAACCAAAAATACAAGGCGGGCGGGGTTTATCCCCGCCCGCTATATTTTAAGATTATACAATTAAGATAAGGCCGATTTTAGGCTAGATAATCTTGGTATTTAACAAGTAATATAAATATGATAGTAAGTATGGCATTTACTAAGAT
>CAZLSD010000387.1:0-2918 GCA_964561775.1 uncultured Desulfarculus sp.
TACCAGGGTATCTAATCCTGTTTGCTCCCCACGCTTTCGCGTCTCAGCGTCAGTCATCGTCCAGGTTGTCGCCTTCGCCACAGGTGTTCCTCCCGATATCTACGAATTTCACCTCTACACCGGGAATTCCACAACCCTCTCCGTGACTCAAGTCCGGCAGTATCAGATGCACTTCCCCGGTTAAGCCGAGGGCTTTCACATTTGACTTATCGGACCGCCTACACGCGCTTTACGCCCAGTAATTCCGAACAACGCTTGCACCCTCCGTATTACCGCGGCTGCTGGCACGGAGTTAGCCGGTGCTTCCTTTGGTGGTACCGTCAGGCAAAGAGACTATTCGCCTCCTTGCGGTTCTTCCCACCTGACAGGGCTTTACGACCCGAAGGCCTTCTTCACCCACGCGGCGTGGCTGCGTCAGGGTTTCCCCCATTGCGCAAGATTCCTCACTGCTGCCTCCCGTAGGAGTCTGGACCGTGTTCCAGTTCCAGTGTGGCTGATCATCCTCTCAGATCAGCTACCCATCGCGGCCTTGGTGAGCCGTTACCTCACCAACAAGCTAATGGGACGCGGCCTCGTCATAGGGCGGGAGCTTACAAGTAGAGGCCCCCTTTTACCTCAAAGTCCGCAGACTTCGTGGTCATATCCGGTATTAGCGCACCTTTCGGTACGTTATCCCAAACCCTTAGGTAGATTAGCCACGCGTTACTCACCCGTGCGCCACTTTACTAGCCCTAGCAAGCTAGGGCGTTCTCGTGCGACTTGCATGTGTTAGGCCCGCCGCCAGCGTTCGTTCTGAGCCAGGATCAAACTCTCCGGTTAAATCATGACCGCTCTTGTTGCCAAGAGCGACCTTTTACATTTCCGGTTCGACCCGTCTTTCGGCGCCCATTTTCCGCTATTCAGTTTTCAGAGATCAATTTCAGCGGGTAACTTTTAGAATACCCTGCCCACCCCGCTCCTGTCAAGTAGGAGCCAAAAATAATCACGAAAGGGGTGTTTTTCTTTTTATTTCCGCTGCGGCTCTTGCCCGCCTTCCGGCAGTCTCACCGGCCCCAAACGAGCCAGCCACAGCGGCAACCAGGCGAAAGATAGCAGAATATTTTCTCCGGTCAAGCCCCGGTTACGTTTTTTTTTCAAGAATCCAGACGCGCGGGCAACTACCTTGAATTACAAGGTTAATTTTTAGGGGTTTTGCTTGGGCGATCGCCATCCGCACTCGGAAAGCAGCCCCGCCCCCTCCACGCGCCCCCCGCGCTTGCAAAGGTAGTAGCCAAGGGACAGGGAAAGTATCATCCCCGCCAGCCCCAGCAGGTGCCAAACATCCACTTTGTCATACTCCAGGATGATCACCTTGCGGGCCAAGGCGGTAAGCGCCACCAGCAGCACCCCGTCCGCGTGTACGGCGTGGTCCTTGAAATAGCCCTTCACCGTCTCCAAGAGTTCCAGCCCGATGAGGACCAGGAAGAAATATCCCAGCATATGCAAGAACTTGCCCATATCGAGCAGGACATAGGGCGGCTGGGCCATTTCCTTGGCCAGGGAAACCACCAGGTCCAGCGAGGCCAGGACGATGACCAGGAGCATCAGGACCACCAGGCCCACCTTGACCCAGCGCTCCACCGTGTCCACCCAACGCAGCATTTGCCTCTCCCTGGGCTATCCGCCGGTTGGCGGGACTAACCCCTTATCGCCACTCCAGTTCCACCCTCTGCCCCGCGCCAAGGCTCACCTTCTCCCGTATGCCTTCCAGGTCCAGCTCGTACTGGCCCGGCGGCAGGGCGATGGACGAGCCCGTGGCCGATACGCTGCCCACCTGGCGCCCCTGGGCGTCCAGCACGGCGTGCCCGGTGATCTTGGCCCCCTTCAAGGTTATGACCCCCGGTTCCAGGGTCAGGCTCTGCCCCGGCTCCAGGCGCACCGGCCAGCGCAGGGGGCCGAAGGCCACCTCGTACTCGCCAGGCATCAGGCTGATATTGTTCAACGTAGCGCTAACGCTGCCCATCTCTTCCCCGGTCTCCGGGTCCAATATGGCATGCCCGCCCAAGGAGGCGTGCTTGACCGTGAGCCGGGCCGGGTCCAGGGTGGTGGTCTCGCCCGGACGCACCTCCACCGACTTCCACCAGGCCTTGCCCACGCTGATGTTGTAAATGCCGGCCGGCAGTTCGGTTGATCCCTTCACGTGGCTGAGATCAGCCACCTTTTGCCCGTCCTCCGCCCGCGTCACCTGGTGGCCGCGCAGGTCGGGCTTGCTGATGGTCAGACGCCCGGGACCGCTTTTCTTGATGACGCGTTTCTCCACCTTGGCCTGGGCGGCCTGGCCCAGGGCGGCGGCCAGCTCCTGGGCGCTGCCCGCCGCGAAATAGCGCCCGCCGGTCTGGCTGGCCAGGCAGGTCAGTTGGGCCTGGGTGGCCTGATCCACCCCCAGCCCCACGGTGTGGATGACCACCTGGTACTTGTCGGCCAAGGCCTTGGCCATGGCGCAGGGGTCGCCGGCGCAGGTCTCCTTGCCGTCGCTGACCAGCACGATGACCCGCTGCCCCTGGGCCTGGGCGGGGAAGTCGGCGGCGGCCAGGGTGAGCGCATAGGTTATGGGAGTGTAGCCCTGGGCGGGCAGTTCCTTCGCCTTTTCAGCCACTTTGGCCGCCAGTCCCCCGGCGGGGCCAAAGGGGACCAAGAACTGGGTGTCCTCACAGTCATGCTTGGCGGTGGGCGATTGATGCCCATAGGCGCGCAAGGCCAGCATGGTCTCCGGCGGCAGGGCGGGGGCCAGTTTGGCCACGGCCTCCTTGGCCGCCTCCAGGCGGGTCTGTCCCGAGGGCAGCTTGGCCTTCATGCTGCCGCTGGCGTCCAGGATCACCTCCACCCAACGGGCGGGGGGCTGGGCCGCCAGAGACGGGGACAGCGGGGACAGCGGGGAC
>CAZLSD010000388.1:0-2913 GCA_964561775.1 uncultured Desulfarculus sp.
CCCCCACCAGGAGCACCGGGGGCAGGGAGGCCAGGCGCTGGCCCCAGGTGGATTTTTCTCCCCGCGGCCCCAGTTGGGGATCGCGCCGGGTCCAGACCCAGAGGGTGACGGCGAAGGAAAGGGCGATGAGCAGGCCGGGCAGGATGCCGGCCAGAAACAGCTTGCCGATGGAGGTCTCGGTGAGCACTCCGTAGACGATGAGCACCACGCTGGGGGGGATGAGGATGCCCAGGGTGCCCACGGTGGCCACGGTGCCGCAGCTTAGGCGCTTGTCATAGCCGTAGCGGTCCATCTCGGGGATGGCGATGGTGGCGAAGGTGGCCGCCGTGGCCGGGGATGACCCGCAGACCGCCTTGAAGGCGGTGGCCGCCGCCACGGTGCCGATGGCCAGGCCGCCGGGGATGTGCCCCAAAAAGCGGTAGGCCGCGTCATAGAGGCTCTTGGCCAGCCCGCCCGTGGCCCCCAGTTGCCCCATCAGCACGAAGAGCGGCACCACGGTGAGGCCATAGGAGGTGAGCACGCTGTAGAAATCCTTGGCCGCCAGGTTCAAGGCCGCCTCGGGGTTGACCACCGCGGCGAAACCGATTATGCCGGCCAGGGCCATGGCGAAGCCTATCTCCAGGCCCAGGGAAAAGAGCAGGAACAGAAAGGCGATGACCAAAAGGGCCAGGAGCGCCATGCTCATGGGCGCACCTCGCCTTCGGGCTCCATCTGGGCCAGCAGGGTCAGGCACTGGATAATGCAGCAAAAAGCCAGCAGGAAGGCCACCGGGAACTGGGGTATCTGCAAGGTCGGAGTGACCTCGCCGGCCTGGCAAAGGTCCAGGGCCAGGCAGAAGAGATTAAACGCCACCAGGCTAAAGAGCCCCAGTCCCATAAGCCTGGTGGCCAGGTAGAGCCAGCGCTTGGCCGCGCTGGGCAGGCGGTCGGTCAAAAAGTCCATGCGGACGTGCCCTTTGCTTAAGCTGGTCTGGGGCAGGGCCAGGCCCACGGCCAGGGCCCCCAGTATGCCCACCAGCTCGTAGACGCCGGTCAAGGGGCGGCCAAAGGCGCGCAGGGCCACGTCGGCCCCGGTCAAGGCCACCGCCGAGACCAGGGCCGACCCCGCCCCCCAGAGCATGGCCAGAGCCAGCCTGGAGATTATTTTCCTCACTTGGCCCCCCCGGCCTGGCGATGCTCCTTGATCCACTGCTGGCAGAAATCCAGGGCTTCCTGGCCGGGCAGGTTCTTGGCCTTCATGGACTCCACGTATTCCTGGAGCAGAGGGCTGACCTGCTTGGCCCAGCGGGCGTCCTCGGCCGGGGTCAGACTGATGACCTTGTTGCCCTTGGCCTCGCTGAAGGCCCGCCCCTCGCGGTCCAGTTCATCCCAGAGCTGGCCGGTGCGGTCGACCCACTGGCGGTTGACCTCCTCGATGGCCTTCTGGTTCTCCGGGCTCAAGGAGTCCCACTTCTTCTTGTTCATCACCGTGAAGAAGGCCACCGAGTAGGACGAACCCAGGTTCAGGGTGGTGGAGCCCACCACCTCGGCGAACTTCCAGCCCTTCAGGGACTCTATGGGGGTGAGCGTGCCGCCCACGATGCCCTTGCTCAGGGCCTCGTAGGCCTCGTTCTGGGGCATGGCCACCGGCACCGCGCCCAGGGCCTTGGCCAGGCGGGCGGTGGTGCCCGTGGTGCGCAGCTTGATCCCCTGCAACTCCTCCAGGCTGCTGACCGGCTTCTTGGTGTGCAAGAGCCCCGGGCCGTGGCCGTGCAGGTACATGACCTTGACCTGGGCCAGTTCCTGGGGATTGAACTTCTCCAGGAAGGCGTTGGCCATGCCCGTGACCTGGGCCCCGCTCTGGTAGCCCAGGGGCAGGTCGATGACCTCGCTAAGGGGGAAGCGACCCTTCATGTAGCTCATCACCCCCATGGCCAGGTCGCTGATGCCCTTGACCACCCCGTCATAGGACTGGTCGGCCGGGGTCAAGGTGGCTCCGGGGAAGATAGTGACCTTCACCTCGCCCTTGGTGGCCGTCTCCACCTGGCGGCCCCATTCCTGGGCCAGCAGGGTGTGGCCGTGGGTGGCCGGGAAGAAGATGGAGTAGGTCAGTTCCGTGGTCTTGGCCTGGACAGGCAGCATAAAGGCCAGAGAGAGCAGGCAGGCGCAAAGGGCCGTGCATATGAAACGGGACATGAATCACCTCGCTGTCATCGGGTCGATAACTGGCCGGCACAAGGGCAAGGTTATGCCAACCTTTTGATTTTGCCGGCTATTTGTGTTATGCGGGGTGAAGATTTATCGGCCGGAGGGCCGATAATAATAGGCGTAGACGTAAGAATATGCGGTGTGGGTGTGTGCCATGATGCACATTCATACGACAGGCCAGGAGGCATGTCAACAAAACAATACCCCAAAACGAAAACTCCCTGCAACGGGCGCAACGCCCCACAAATACGCCCGTTCCTCATGGCCCCTTAATGGCAGCCACAGCCAGCGGCGCGCAGCAATCCAACATCGCCGGTCTGCGCTTGCCGATGCCCCCCACGCCAGCCCATCCCCCATAACGCCTCCTAATGGCTGTCATTGCGAGCGACGCGAAGCAATCTACCTTTTAGAAAATCCGTAGTCAGGATAGCGCCTTTATCCTTCTCGTGCAGGCGACACGCCCTCCTCGCCCCCATGCCGATGGGGGAGAGGGTAGGGGTGAGGGGGTCTTCCTTTCGGATTCCTTCCCGGCACGCATGCTCTCTGCGGTAGCCTTCGGCTATTTTTTTTCTTTAGCGACCCGTGCCCTTGGGCGCGCAAAGGCTCGCGGTGGCACGAGCGCTTCCCGTGGCGTGGCGCACCGCTCCGTCCCAGCGCAGGGGGCATACAGGCTTCACCCTGGCGTCGGGCCTTATCCGCACGGGGCGCAGCTCCGAGCCCGCGTTGC
>CAZLSD010000389.1:0-2913 GCA_964561775.1 uncultured Desulfarculus sp.
CTCCGGCTGCGCGAGCGTCCTGAGCGCCCAGGCTCGCGGCCGGTCTCGGCCGCGGGCGGACGGGGCTGCTCGGCCGGGGGATGGGCGGCCTGCTCGCCGGAGGCTGGCTCGTCCTGCTCGGGCGCGGGGCCGGGCTGCGCCTCGGCGATTTGCCCGCCCGCCGTCATGTCCATGGGGGCCGCTTCCCGGGCGGGCAGGCTCCAGGTCAGCTCGGAGCGCTCCAGGCGCACGTCCTCGGGCAGCAGCTCGTGGTCGGCCACCACCTCCAGGCATATCTGGTGGTCGGCCTCCAATTCGGCCAGTTCGCCGCGCTTTTGGTTCAAGAGCCACAGGGCCACTTCGGGGCGCACCCGGGCTTTTAGCCCGCCTTCCATGCCGCGCGCCTTTTGTTGGATGGCGCGCAGGGCGGCTCGGCCCAGGGATTCCACCGTGCGCACCACTCCCCGGCCTTGGCAGGTGGGGCAGGTGCGGGTGGCCCCGAAGTCGATGGGGGGACGTATGCGCTGGCGGCTCAGCTCCAGCAGCCCGAAGCGGCTGATGCGCCCCAGGGTGGTCTTGGCCTTGTCTTTTTTCAGTTCGTCCTTGAGCTGCTTGAGCACCTGGTTGCGGTGCTTGGGCTCGCGCATGTCTATGAAGTCGATGACCACCAGGCCGCCCAGGTCGCGCAGGCGCAGTTGACGGGCTATCTCGCTGGCGGCCTCCAGGTTGACGGTCAGCGCCGTCTCCTCGATCTCCTTGCCGCGGGTGGCCTTGCCCGAGTTGACATCCACCGAGACCAGGGCCTCGGTGGGCTGGATGACGATGGAGCCCCCGCAGTTAAGGCGCACCTGGGGCTGATAGACCGCCTCCAACTGGCTTTCGATGTCGTAGCGGCTGAAGATGGGGCGGCGTTCCTTGTAGAGCTTGAGCGCGGACTTGCGGCGGGGGCTGACCAGGGCCACGAAGGCTTCCAGGCGGGCCAGCACCTCGGGGTTGTCCACCAGCACCTCGCTCACGTCGGGGGTGAACAGGTCGCGCAGGGTGCGCACGGCCAGTTCCTCCTCCCGGTGGATGAGGGCCGGGGCCTTGGCCTGTTTGCCCCGTTTCTGGATGTCCTCCCACAGGCGCACCAGCACCTTGCAGTTGTTGGCCAGTTCGCGCTTGGTCATGCCCTCGGCGGCGGTGCGGGCGATGACCCCCACCGCGGAGGGCATCTTCATCTCGCCCAGCAGGCCTTTCAGCCGGTTGCGCTCGGGCTCGTCCTCCAGCTTGCGGCTGACGCCCTGGGTCTCGCGGCCGGGGGTGAGCACCAGGGCCTGGCCGGGGATGGAGAAGAAGGTGGTGAGGCTGGCTCCTTTGGTGCCGGTCTCCTCCTTGACCACCTGCACCAGGATTTCCTGGCCCCGGCGCAGCACGTCTTGCATCAGGGGCAGGCCGCGCTCGGGGGTCTTGCCCGCCGGCCACAGGTCCGGGCGCAGGTCTCCCACTTGCAGGAAACCGTGGCGGGCCGCGCCATAGTCGATGAAGGCGGCCTGCAGGCCGGGCTCCACCTTGCTGACCAAGCCCTTGTAGATGTTGCCCCGGGTCTGCTCGCGGGCGGACACCTCCACATAGAAGGCCTCCAGCCGGCCGTCCTCCACCAGCGCCACCCGGAGCTCTTCCGCCTCCAAGGCGCTTATAAGCATTTTCTTAGTCATGGGACGTTATGGTAGCAGGGAACCAGGCCCAGGGCGAATTTTTTTGTGGTCATGTGCGCGGCAAAGCGGGCTAAAAAAGTGTGGGCCCTGGGCAAGGCGGACATCCGCGGCGGCCTAGCCTTCCTGCCAGGAGGGACGGATGACCAATTCGTTCACCGCCACCTCGGGGGGATGGGAAAGCGCCAGCACGATGCCCTTGGAAACCTGCTCGGGCTTCATCATCTCCCGTTTCTGGTGGGGCAGGGGGGACTGGGCGGCGTGGGGGCGCGGCGAGGCGAAGGCCTTGTCGTTCAGCCCTGGATAGACCGTGAGCACGCGCAGACCCTCGCCCTGGACCTCCTCGCGCAGGGCCTCGCTGAAGGCCTTCAAGGCGAACTTGGTGGCCGAGTACATGGCGTAGCCCGGCGAACAGCGCAGCCCGGCCATGGAGGAGATGTTGACGATGTCGCCGGAACCACGGCCCAGCATGAGGGGCAGGCAGTAGCGCGTCACCAGATAGACGCCCCACAGGTTGGTGCGGATCATCTCCCAGACCTCGCCGGGGTCCGAGTCCACGATTTTGCCGGCATGGCCCACCCCGGCGTTGTTTATCAGGATGTCCAGGCGGCCGAAGGATTTGGACGCGGTCTCGGCCACGCCCCTGACCTGGTCCTGCTCGCCCACGTCGATGGGGTGCGCCAATATCCGTCCCTCGGAGAGCACCGAGGCCTCCTGACCCAGATTGGACAGGGTGTCGGCATCCCTGCCCACCAGCACCAAGTCCGCGCCCTCGGCGGCCAGGGACAGGGCCAGGGCCCGGCCGATGCCGGTGCTGGCTCCAGTGATGAGCGCGACCTTGCCGCGGAAGGATTTGGGGGCCTCGGGCATGGGGCCTGCTCCTGGCTGTCTAGCGCTTCATGACGGCGGGGCTGGAGGCCAGGCCCTTGCGCTTCAAGGTGGAGGCGAGCTGGACGGCCTTGTCATGACCGCTGCAGCAGCCGGCCCATACCCGGTACCATGTGCCCTTCTTGCTCTTGTAGGTGGTCACGTCGGCGGGGATGCCCGCCGCCTTGAGCCGCCTGACATCTCCATCGGCCGAGGCCTTGGCCTTGTTGGAGGAGACCAGCACCGCGTAGGGGCCGGTGCGCGAGCCTTTGGGGATATTGAACTTGCTGGGCTTGACCGGCTTGGGTTTCTTGCCCAGGTAGGTCTTGCCCTTGACCGAGGGTTTGGCCGGAGGGCGGTAGGAGGGCGGGGG
>CAZLSD010000390.1:0-2895 GCA_964561775.1 uncultured Desulfarculus sp.
CATGGCCTTGATGTGCTTCTTGACCGTCTCGTTGGTGCACAGCTCGTAGACGGTCTGGAAGACCACCTCCACGGGAAACAGAAAGCGCGGCCCGGCCGGGGCCGCCGGAGCCGGCTCGGGCGGAGCGGGTTCCGCCGCCGGCTCGGGAGCGGGGGCGGCCTCCAGTTCGGCCAGGATGCCCTGGGCCTCGGCCAGCAGTTCGGCCAGGGGGTCCTGCTCCAGGCCGCCCATATAACCAGTCAGCTCGCCCAAGGCCTGGCTCAGCTCCTGGCGCGACGCCTCCAGGGCCTGGCCCAGTCCCTGGGAGTCCTCGGCCGGGGTGTTCATGCGCTCCAAGATGGTGCGGGCCTGGTCTATGGCGGCCTGGATGCCCTCGCCCAGGTCCATGATCTTGAGGGTGGCCTGCTCGGTCATCTTGACCACCGACTCCAGCTGGTCCTTGGCCTCCTCCAGGCGTACGCCGGTCTCTTCCAGGTTGATGGCCTGGGTCTTGTCGATCTTCACGTCGCGGATGGACATGGAGAGCCGCCGGGCCAGGCGTCCCACCTCGCGGTACATGTCGTGGGAAAGGTCGCGGTAATACTCCTGGTCTCCCTCCACGGCCGAGGCGGGCACGTGCTGGGCCTCGGGCTCGCCCCAGTCGTCGTCGGGGGCCATCAAGGCGGCGGAGGCCGCTGGCGCGGGGCTGGCGGGCAGGGCCGGAGCCGCCGGAGGCGCGGGCAGGGCCGCGCCGGCCTGGGCCGCCACCACGATGCGATAGATGACCTCGGCGGTGCGGATGGTGAGCGAGCCGCCGGAAAGCTCCAGGGTGATCTCGGGAGGGGTGGCTGGTGGCATGCTTGGACCTCTCAGGGGTGGGAGGCGGCCAGGGGGCCGCCGAAGCGTTCATGCTCGGAATAGAGGCAGCCGCAATAGGGCTGGCGATAAAGCCCCAGGTCCTGGCAGCGTTCTATGCCCTCCTGCCAGTGGACGCGCCAGTCGCGGTAGAGAAAGGGCACTCCCTGCTCGGCGGCCACGGCCTGGCCGGTCTGGGCGATCAGTTCGTGCTTCTGGCGTTTGGAGTAGAGCAGGGTGGAGGTGAAGGCGTCGAACTTGCCCCGGCGGGCCACCTGGGCGGCCCTGGTCAGGCGCATGTGATAGCACAAACCGCAGCGCATGCTTTCACGAAAGGCCATCTGCCGGAACCATCGCTGGGGGTCATAGTCCTTGTGCACTATGAGTTGCAGCCCATGCTCCAGGGCCCAGCCTTGCAGGGTGGTGAGGCGAAGGGAGTGCTCACGAAAGGGATGGATGTTGGGGTTGTAGAAAAAACCCATGATATCCATGCCTTCGTGCAGCAGCCCCTGTTTGGGCATTATGGCGCAGGGGGCGCAGCAGATATGCAGGAGGACCCTCATGGCCACCTAACCCAGCGCTTGAACAGCTTGCGTCAACCCCCGCGCGGAAGGTCGTCAGGCGGTTGGATTCTGCTTACGATTAATGTCAGTTTACGCAAGCCCCAGGGAAAAAGCCAGCATTTTCAAGCCCCCGCGCGTCTGGCCGCCTTTTCCAGCTCCAAGACCAGGATGAGCCCCAAGGCGGCCAGGCACTCCAGATCCAGGAAATTCAAGGCCAGCAGATCATAAAAAAGCTTGGCCTCGGCGGGGAAATCCTCGTCCGCATCGAAGAAGGTGATTAATAACGGCATCTTGGGCAATGCTTGGAATACAAGGGCCGCGTCGGCCTTGACTTCGGCCTGAGTTTCGCCGCCTCCCAGGGCCGTGGCCGCGCCGCGCAGGACCGGCAAGCGCCCCGCGAAAAAGGCCGCCAGCCGCCCCTCCACGGCCTGGGCCATGCTGCGGGCGAAGTCGGCCCCGCCGGGCAGTTCGCGATAGGGCACGAAACGCCCGGCCGGCTCACCCCTGCCTCCGTGCAGCAGGTAATAGGCCAGCACGATGCGGTGGGTGAAGGCCGCCTCGCCCCCGTCAGCCGCCCTGACCCCCAACGGACCCACCAGGTAGTCACGCCCCAGCAGGGGGACCAGGGCCTGGCCATCCCGCCAGGCCAGCCCAAGATCGGCGGCGGCCTGGGCCAGGCCGGCCTGGGCCAGCCGCTCCACCAGGCCCTGGTAGACCGCCTCGTAGACCTCGGGTTTTTCGCTGTCGAACATGCCCCGCCTCCCTTGGCCCCCTACTTGCCCTGGACGGCCCGGGGCTGGCGGCGCTGCAAAAGCATGTCCACCAGCTCGCGCACGGCTCCGCCCCCGGCAGGGGAGTTGAGCGCCAGATGGGAGCCGCCCTTGACCCAGGGATCGGCATCAGAGGGGCAGACCGCCACGCCTGCCACCATCATGGGAGGCAGGTCATCGATATCACTGCCCATGTAGCAAACGTTCTTGGGCGCCAGGCCATGCTCGAAGATAATCGCGGTGAGCAGGCTGTTTTTGCCCGCCTGCTGGTGGGCCAGGAAGGGCAGGTCGCGGGCGGCGCACCAGCGGGCGGCGGCCTCCAGCCCCTGGCGGGCTATGACCACGGCCTTGTTGCCCTCGGCCATCCAGTTGCGCAGGCCCAGGGCGTCGCGCTGGCAGGTTATGATGGACTCCTGGCCGTCGGCGTCGGTGCGCACCCGGCCATCGCTCAAGACGCCCTCCATCTCCACCACCAGGAGCTGCAAGTCATCCAGGCGGTCCTCGAAGCTTTTCTCGCTGTCCGGCACCTTGGGCAAAAATTCCGACATGGCACACCTGCGTTGAAGGGTTGGGTCACGGCTATATCGCTGCCTGGCATGTTATACCAAGTGGCGCGAAAAAGGGAGCGGGCATGGCGTGTCTTGGCGCTGAGCAAAGCCATTGCCTGGTGATGCGCGCCGGATGGGCCGCCTGGGCGGCGGCGCCAAGAGGAAAGACGCCGTGCTCCG
>CAZLSD010000391.1:0-2885 GCA_964561775.1 uncultured Desulfarculus sp.
GCCTAGTATTCCCTGGGCAGCTTGTCCAGCTGGGCCTTGGTGAAGACGGGGCCGTCCTTGCAGACGTACTCAGGGCCGACGTTGCAGCGGCCGCAGATGCCGATGCCGCACTTCATGCGGTTCTCCAGGCTCATCACGATCTGGTCCGGCGTCCAGCCCATCTTGTCGAAGACCGGCTGGGTGAACTTGATCATGATGGGAGGGCCGCAGATCAGCGCTATGCCGTTTTCCGGTTTGGGCGCCACGTTGCCCGTCACCGTGGGCACGAAACCCACCAGACCGTCCCAGCCCGGGGCCTCGCGGTCGATGGTCACGTGCACGTTGGCCTGGCCGCTGGCCTGCCAGGATTTCCACTCCTCGGTGTAGAGCAGCATGCCCGGCGTGCGCGCCCCGTAGATGAAGGTGATCTCGCCGTAGTCCCCCCGGTGGGCCGGGTCCAGGAGCCAGATCATGGTGGAGCGCAGGGTCGTCACCGCGAAGCCGCCGGCCACGATGACGATGTTCTTGCCCTTGGCCGCGGTGAGCGGATAGCTGTTGCCCAAGGGACCGCGCACCCCCATCACGTCGCCCGCCTTCATGTTGTGCAGCCGCGAGCTGACCACGCCCACCTTGTTCACGGTGAACAAAAGGTCGTGCCCCTCGGTGGGGCTGCTGGCTATGCCGATGGGTATCTCGCCGTAGCCGGAGACGCTAAGCTCGGCGAACTGGCCAGGCATGTATTTATAGGCCTCGGCGTCGGCCTCGTTCATGAACTCAAGCAAGAAAGACTTGAGCTGCTTGTCCTCGGTCTCGACCCGCGTGTCCTTGATGCGCACCGGGTAGGGAATGTAGGTGTTTCTCATTTGCTCCCTCCCCGCCTAGCCGTTCATCTGGTTGACGACGGCGCGCACGTCGATGTTGACCGGGCACAGCTGCACGCAGCGCCCGCATCCCACGCAACCCACCTCGCCGCCGCGCTTGACCGGAATGTATTTGAACTTGTGCATGAAGCGCTGGCGCACCCGGTCCTTCTTGGTCCCGCGCGGGTTGTGACCCGTGCCGTGCATGGTGAACAGCCAGCTCATGCAGTAGTCCCAGTTGCGCAGCCTGCGGCCGCTCTCGCCCTGGGTCTCGTCCTGGATGTCGAAGCAGTGGCAGGTGGGGCAGACAAAGGTGCAGGTGCCGCAGTTAAGGCAGCTCTCCATCACCCGGTCCCACATGGGCAGGTCGTAGAGCTCCATCACCTCGGCCGCGTTCACCTTGTCCATGCCCACCTTGGAGGTTATGGAACCCTCGGCCTTCTTCTTCAGATCGGCGGCGGCGCTCTCGTCGCCAGCCGCCGCGTCGGGCAGGTCCTTGACCAGGGCCGCGCCCTTGTCGCTGATGACCTTGACCAGAAGCTTGTCGCCCAGGTCGGTCAAGAGCAGGTCCAGGCCGGTCTCGCCAAAGGGATTGCTGCCCACGCTGGTGCAGAAGCAGGTCGGACAGGGGTTGTTGCAGCCCAGCCCGATGAGCACGGTCTTCTCGCGCTTGTCCCGCCAGTAAAGGTCGTTGGTCATCTCGTCCTGGACAAAGATCATGTCCAGCACGGCAAAGGCCTTGGCGTCGCAGGGGCGGATGCCCAGCAGAGCCCGAGGCTGGGAAAGCCCGGGCTCGGCCACCATCACCATGCCCTGCGGGTCGTCGGCCTTGTTGACGAAGCGCATCAGGCACTCGGTCTGGGGAAAGAAAAAGTCCTTGGGGCTCATCTCGGTGTTGGAGTAGTCCCAGAGCAGGTCAGAGGCTTTCTCCGCCGCCGACCACGCCAACTTGCCGTCCTTTTGCGCCGGCGCAAACACCTGGTGCCCGGCCTTGAGCGCGTTCAGGAAGGCTTCCAGCTTGTCCTTGGCTAATATCTTGGCTGCCATGGTTTTCGCGCCTTCCTACTGTATGAAGTCCTGCGGGTCATTGGGCTTGTAAACCTGCATGGGCGGTTGCGCTTGCAGGTCCAGGCCGGGCTGATACCCGTAGAGGTCCCGGATGTCCTTTTCCAGCTTCATGGTCAGCCGGCGCATCTTGATGCCCATGGGACAGGCGCTCTCGCAGGCCCCGCAGTCGGTGCAGCGGCCCGCGCAGTGGAAGGCCCGCAGAAGATGGAAGGTCGCCACGTCGGCCGGGTCTTGGGTCTTGCCGCACCACTGGGGCTGCGCCTCGTCCACGAAACAGACGTTGCAGTAGCAAAGCGGGCAGGCGTCGCGGCAGGCATAGCAGCGGATGCAGTCTTGGATGGTCGCGTTGAACTTGGCCCAGCGGTCGGAAGAGGACAGCTTCTCCCACACCCCGGCCACGTTGTCCAGGTTGCCGCCGTGGGTCTCCGCGCCCTTCTCGCCCACCATCTCGTCGCACAACACCGGGTTGCGCGTCACGCAGGTGAAGCAGTTCTGACGAAGGAACTGCTTGCGCTCCAGCTTCTCGCTGAAACCCTGGCCAGAAACCAGCAGGCTCTCGCCCTCTTCCTTCACCTCCAAGATGGCCTTGCCGCCAACCTTCTCGGCTATCTTGCGCCTATCCAGCATGCCAGGGCTGTTCACCCCGATGACGTAGAGGTTCTCGCGCTTGACCTGATTCTCTTTAAGCAAACCCACCAGGCTGCGGCTAACGCAGCCCTGGGCCACCACCGCCATCTTGCCGGGGCGGCGGATGGCGTAGAGAGCCAGGTTGTTGGTGCAGAACCCCGACCAGGTAAGGTTCTCGGCCTCCTCGGGCGTGTAGGCGAAATAGGGATAGTCCCGCATGGGCACCGTGCCCTTGGCGAAGCCTATCACCACGTCCACCTTCTTCTCCGCCAGCAGCCGCTTGGCCGCTTCACGTATCTGCGCGGCTATCCCTTCCATCAGGCCACCTTCCGGATGTCTTTGACCAGGCGC
>CAZLSD010000392.1:0-2876 GCA_964561775.1 uncultured Desulfarculus sp.
GGGGGATCGCCAGCATCATGGGGATTACCGCCAAATCCTGGAATATCAGCACCGCCAGGGTGGAGCGGCCGGAGGGGCCTTCCAACACGGCCTTTTCCTGCATCCACTTGAGCACGATGGCCGTGGACGAAAGCGCGGCCAGAAATCCCCAGAACACGGCCTGGGCCGGCGTGCGCCCCAAGAGCCAGCCCGCCAAGAGCCCAACCCCCACGGTCAGCCCCACCTGTAGCGAGCCGCCCAAAAGCACCGCCCTTTTTATGAGCAGCAGGTCCTTGAAGGAGAACTCCAGGCCGATGGTGAAGAGCAAAAGCACCACCCCCACCTCGGCCAGGGTCTCGATCCCGTGCATGTCGCTGACCAGGCCCAGTCCGTCGGGGCCGGCCAAGACGCCCGTCAGCAAGAATCCCACCACCATGGGCATGCGCAGGCGCTGGCAGATCAACACCACCACGGTGGCCAATCCCAAGCTGATGACGATATCCCAGAGCAGACTAAGGTGCATGGGGCGCATCTCCACGTGGGCAATTGGGGCGAAAAGTCCGGTTTTCCTTTCCCTTAACATCAGCCGCCGGTTCTGGCAACCCCCGGCGGTTTTGCCGCCGGGGCAGCCGCAAAAGCCATGGACTTCCCTAAAACATCCTGCTATGCTGCCCCCCAGCCGTTAGCCCCTAAAAGGGGTTATCTTTCCGGGAGGAACTCATGGCCAAGCTCAAGATAGGCGATTTGGCGAAGATCAAGGAACAGGTCGCTCAGACCACCAGCCTGCGCGAAGGCGGGGCTCAGATTAAAATCACCGTCCACATGGGCACCTGCGGCATAGCCAGCGGGGCGCGCACGGTATTGAACGCCGTCATGGACGAGTTGGAGAAGACCGAGCGCAAGGACGTCATCATCACCACCAGCGGCTGCATGGGCCTTTGCAGCGCCGAGCCCCTGGTCACGGTGGAACGCCTGGGCGAGGACCCCATCAAGTATTCCTACATGGACGATGCCAAGATGCGCCAGGTGTTCCATCGCCACGTGATGGAAGGCGAGATACAGACCCAATGGGTCCTGGCCAAGGGCAGCGAGCAGTAAAGGGGACGGCGAGTCATGAAGAGATTCCGTCAGCATATGCTTATCTGCGGCGGCACGGGTTGCCAGGCCGCGGGTTCGGTGGATGTCAAGAAAGCCTTGGAGGCCGAGATCGCCAAGGCCGGCCTCAGCGATGAAGTGGCCGTGGTGGAGACCGGTTGCAACGGTTTCTGCGCCATGGGTCCGGTCATGGTGGTCTATCCCGAGGGCACCTTCTACGTGGGGCTCACCATCGACGACATGCCCGAGCTGGTGGCCGAGCACGTGGTCAAGGGCCGCCCGGTGGAGCGCCTCTTCTATAAGGAGCCCACCACCAAGACCCTCATCCCCGAGATGAACGACATCCCCTTCTTCGCCCACCAGCAGCTAATCGCCCTGCGCAACCGGGGTATCCTGGACGCCGAGAGCATCGACGAGTACATCGCCCGCGACGGCTACCAGGCCCTGGCCAAGGCCCTGACCCAGATGACTCCCGAGGAGATCATCGCCGAGGTCAAGACCTCTGGCCTGCGCGGACGCGGCGGCGCGGGATTCCCCACCGGCCTCAAGTGGGAGTTCTGCTCCAAGACCCCGGGCAACAACAAGTTCGTGCTCTGCAACGCCGACGAGGGCGACCCCGGCGCGTTCATGGACCGCTCCATCCTGGAGGCCGACCCCCACAGCGTGGTGGAGGGCATGGTCATCGCGGCCAAGGCCATCGGGGCCAACGCGGGCTATGTATATTGCCGGGCCGAGTATCCCCTGGCCGTGCACCGCTTGCAGCTGGCCATCGACCAGGCCCGCGAATACGGCCTGCTGGGCGAGAACATCCTGGAGACCGGCTTCTCCTTCGACCTGAACATCTACCAGGGCGCGGGAGCATTCGTCTGCGGCGAGGAAACCGCGCTCATGCGCTCCATCGAGGGCAAACGCGGCATGCCCCGGCCCCGGCCTCCCTTCCCCGCCGTGGCCGGCCTGTGGAATTTGCCCACCGTGCTGAACAACGTGGAGACCTGGGCCAACGTCTCGCCCATCATCCTGAAGGGCGGCGCCTGGTACGCCAGCATCGGCACGGCCGGCTCCAAGGGCACCAAGGTCTTCGCGCTCACCGGCCACATCAACAACATAGGCCTGGTCGAGGTGCCCATGGGCACCCCGCTGCGCACCATCATCTATGACATCGGCGGCGGCATCCCCAAGAAGCACCGCAAGTTCAAGGCGGTCCAGTTGGGCGGCCCCTCGGGCGGCTGCGTCACCGAAGAATACCTGGACATGCCCTGCGACTATGAGGAGATTGTCAAGGCTGGCGCCATCATGGGTTCCGGCGGCATGATCGTCATGGACGACTCCACCTGCATGGTGGACATGGCCCGCTTCTTCATGGACTTCGTGCAGGACGAGTCTTGCGGCAAGTGCACCCCCTGCCGGGAAGGCACCCGCCGCATGCTGCAAATCCTGGAGAAGATCTGCGACGGCCACGGCGAGGCCGGGGACATCGAGACCCTGGAAGAGCTCTCCACCATGATCCAGACCTCCAGCCTGTGCGGCCTGGGCCAGACCGGCCCCAACCCGGTGCTGTCCACCCTGCGCTACTTCCGCCACGAGTACGAGGCCCACATCTACCAGAAGAAGTGTCCGGCCAAGACCTGCGTGGCTCTCATGGACTTCAAGGTCAACGTGGAAAAGTGCAAGCAGTGCGGCCTGTGCTTCAAGAACTGCCCGGTGGACGCCATCACCTGGGAAAAGAAGCAGCCCGCCTTCATCGACCTGAGCAAGTGCATCAAGTGCAAGACCTGTTTCGAGAACTGCAAGTTCGACGCGAT
>CAZLSD010000393.1:0-2871 GCA_964561775.1 uncultured Desulfarculus sp.
CGGTCGGGCAAAAGGGCGGGCGCGGCCTGCATCTGGCTCAAGGGCAGGTTGAAGGAGCCGGCGATGCGGCAGGAGGCGAACTCGCCCGGCTCGCGCACATCCAAGAGCAGCGCCGTGGAGAGCCCGGCCTGGACCTCCCGCCATTTCCGCAGCAGATCGTCAACGGTCTTGATGCGTTCAGGCGGAAAAACCGGAGGCGCGGGTCTTCTCAGGAACATTGCGCATACTCCGGCCTGGGGCGGCCTTGACAGGCGGCGCGCGGCATATCACTATAGAACCCTATTGTCTGACTGGCCAAAATGAGGTGGAGCCCCATGAACTTTTTCCGGTACCTGCTTGATTTCATCGATATCCTGTTGGGAGCCTATACCTGGATCGTCATCGCCTCGGCGGTGGTGACTTGGGTTAGCCCCGACCCCATGAACCCCATCGTGCGCTTTCTGCGCGCGGTGACTGAGCCGGCCTTCTACCAGATCCGGCGCAGGATACCCACCAGCTTCGGCGGCCTGGACCTGGCCCCCATGCTGCTCATCTTCGCCATACTCTTTGTAAGGCTGGTGGTCCTGCGCACCCTTTACGATTGGTTAGCCTAAGGCTGCGGCCCTAATCCCTGAAGCCCACCTCCACGATGAAGTCGCCGGCCTTGGTGGTGAAGGGGATGGCGATGACCGGCCCGGAGGTCATGTGCTTGACCGTATGATTCTTGCCGCTGATCACGGTGGGAATGCCCGACTTGAGCATGATGCCCTTCTCGGCCAGCTCGCGGCGGGCGTCGCCGGAGATCATGTTGGTGATCTCGCCCACCGCGTCTTCCACTTCCTGGTTGATCTCGGTGATGGGCTCGCCGAACATGTTGCTCACCACCAGGCAGATGCAGGCCTCGCTGAAGGAAACCGACAAGGACCCTTCGGTCTCCCCCGTGATGCCAATGACCCCCGAGATATCCCCCCCGGCCTGGCTGTCCTTCTTGAGATAGGGCTTGCCAGGGGTGGACTCGGTGAAGGCCATGGTCTTTAGAACATTGGAAGTGGCTTTGAGAAAGGGATTGATATATTCGACGTTCATGAGATTTTAATCCTGCTCGCGTGTGAGATGGAGGCTCGGCCAGGCGCGGAACCTCGGCGGCTTCGCTAGCGATTATTCCTTTTTTTTACCATGCCCGGGCGATACACTGCAACCCAGCCGTACATTGGCGGCAGGGAGAAAAATGCAAGACATGTCCAGGTGGCGCACCCTCAAATCCGAGATGGCCTTGACCCACCCCGCGCTGAGCGTGGAAAAGGCCCTGCGCCAGAGCGAGACCAGCGGCCGTAGCCATCAATTCGTGGTGCTGCACGCCCCTGACTGGGTCAACGTCATTCCCCTGACCGGCGACGGCCAGGTGGTGCTGATCCAGCAATGGCGGCACGGCAGCTCGGACTACAGCCTGGAAATACCAGGCGGCATCATCGATCCCGGCGAGAGCCCGGCAGAGGCCGGAGCCCGCGAACTGCGCGAGGAGACCGGCTACCGGGCCGGGGAGATGGTTCACCTGGGCTGGGTCAATCCCAACCCAGCGCTCTTTGGCAACCGCTGCCACACTTTTGTCGCCCAAAACTGCCTACCCGACGGACCCTTGCGCCTGGAGGACACCGAGGAGATCCAGGTCCAGCTATACCCGGTGGACCAACTGCCCCACCTGGTCAGAAGCGGGCGCATCGTGCATAGCCTGGTGATCTCGGCCTTCAGCTATTTCTGGCTGGGCCAGGCAGCCCACGCGGGGGAAAGTAAACAAAATGGCTGAACAAAAGCTGTTGGCGCGCCTGCCCAAGGTGGACCAGGCCCTGGCCCACCCGGTTCTGGCCCCGGTCCTGGCCGAGTTGCCCCGGGCCCTGGTGCTGGAGGGCGTGCGCGGGGTTCTGGAGTCATTGCGCGGACGCCTGCTGGCTGGCCAGCCCGTGGATCAGGAGGCGCTCAGCCTGGAGGCGGTGGCCGCCGCCGCGGCGCAAGCCGCCCGGGAGCTGGCCCGGCCCAGCCTGCGCCGGGTGGTCAACGCCACCGGGGTGGTGGTGCACACCAACCTGGGGCGCTCGCTCCTGGCCGAGACCGCCCTGGCCCGCCTGGTGGAGCTCAACCGCTCCTACACCAACCTGGAATACAACCTGGAGCAAGGCGCGCGCGGCAGCCGCTATGTGCACGTGGCCGGCCTGCTCAAGGAACTGACCGGGGCCGAGGCCGCCCTGGTGGTCAACAACAACGCCGCGGCGGTGTTCCTTAGCCTGCAAAGCCTGGCCGCCGGACGCCAGGTGGTGGTCAGCCGGGGGCAGTTGGTGGAGATCGGCGGCTCCTTCCGCATACCCGACGTGATGGCCCGCAGCGGGGCCATCCTGCGCGAGGTGGGGACCACCAACAAGACCCACCTGCGCGACTACGAGGCGGCCATCAACGACGAGACCGCCCTGCTCTTGAAGGTCCACACCAGCAACTTCGCCGTGGTGGGCTTTCACCAGGAAGTGCCGCTCAAGGAAATGCGCGCCCTGGCCGACCGCCACCGCCTGCCCCTCATGGAAGACCTGGGCTCGGGCACCCTTTTGGACCTGAGCCTCTTCGGCCTGCCCAAGGAGCCCACCGTGCTCCAGGCCCTGGCCGACGGCGCGGATATAGTCACCTTCAGCGGCGACAAGCTCTTGGGCGGCCCCCAGGCCGGCATCATCCTGGGCAAGGCCGAGCTGGTCGAAGCCCTGCGCGCCAATCCCCTGAACCGGGCCTTGCGCATCGACAAGCTGACCCTGGCCGCCCTGGAGGCCACCCTGGAGCTGTACCGCGACCCCGAAAAGGCGGCCCGGCTCATCCCCACCCTGCGCATGCTGGCCGTCTCCCCGGCCGAACTGG
>CAZLSD010000394.1:0-2871 GCA_964561775.1 uncultured Desulfarculus sp.
GCCCAGGCCCGCCGCCAGCAGGAACCAGGGCCACCAGCCCCCCCAGGCCCCCAGCCAGGCATAGGCCGCCAGCAAGAGCAGGGCCGCGGCCAGCCCCAGGCAGGTCTGGCCCTCCCGCCTGGCCAGTTGGCCGCGCGGCCACAGCCAGCCCGCCAGGACCAGGGCGGTCAGGGTGAAGCCCAGGAACAGCTCGCCCTCGGCCCCGCGAAAGCGCTCCGAGCCCTGGCCGAAGAGCAGGTTGGAGGGCGGGGCGGCCAGCAGGTGCTCCGGCGCGAGGGAATAGCCCGCGGCCTGCGACTCGGCCCGCTTGAAGCCCATCTCCTTCTTGACCGTGACATAGGGCGCGAAAAGGGGCAGCACCAAGAGGACCACCGCCAGTCCCGCCACGCCCAGCTGCAAGACGCGGCGGCCTGAGCGCCACCAGGCCTGGCGCAGTCCGAAAAAGAGCAGGAACAGCCCCACGCCCAGGGATATGAAGAGGGCGTAGTAGCCGCAGGAGAGTATCTGCAACAGCCAGCACAGGGCAAAGCCCAGGACCCAGCGCCAGCGCGCCTGGATGGCCCAGCGGTGCAGGAACAGGAACACCAGGGGCATGAAGTGGCTGGTCTGCATCTGCAAGTGGCCCAGATGGCCGAAGCGGTAGGGATTGAAGGCGAAGGCCAGGGCGGCCAGCCAGGCGGCCGGGCGGGAGCCGGTCAGCTGATAGGCCAGCAGATAGGCCCCCAGGCCCGAAGCGGCCAGGGAGAACAGGAACATCAGGTTGTGGGCCAGCAGGGCGTCGCCGCCGGCCAAAAGCACCGGCGAGATGGTGATGGCGCTGACCAGCAGGTGCTCGGAGTAGGCCAGGGCCAGGGGCTCGGGATAGAAGATGGGGGCGTTGAACAGGGACAGGCCGCTGGTAAGGGCCTTGACCACCCACCACAGGATCCAGGAGTTGAGCAGGGGATCACCGTAGTCGTTGGCCAGGCTGCCCAGGTCGCTGGCCAGGGGCCAGGTCATGACCAGGCTGGCCAAGGCCATGACCGAAAACACCTTGAGCTGCTGGGGCCAGGGCGTCTGGCGGATGACGCCGGGAAGACAGAGACTGGCCTGGCTTGATTTCAAGGGCGTACTGTCCCTCATTAAGAGAAAAATCTATCTTACCCGCCGGGTCATGGGTGTCAACGCCGCCCGCGGCCGCACGGATCGGGCGGAAAAATCATTTGCCTTACGGTTGCCAAGGGTTTATGAAGATATTTAGGCCCCTGCCGCGCTTCACTCAAGCCATCCGGAGCATGCATGGACGAGTTGGAAAAATTGCTTGCCCAAAAAGAGCAGGGTCTGCCGGAATCCGAGCGTCTGGCCTCCCAGGCCCACCGCGCCCAGTTGGTGGGCGAGCTGGAAAAGGCGGCCAAGCTTTTCTGCCAGGCCATCGAGGTAAGCGAAAACCGGGCGCCCCTGCACCGTGACGTGGCCGTGGTCTACCTAAGCAACAGCCAGCCCCAGGAGGCTGTCTGCCATCTGTTGCAGGCGCTGGCCCTGACGCCGGACCTGTTGCAGGCCCGGGGCATCCACCGGGCCCTGGCCGAGGCCTATCAGCTCCTGGGCGACCAAGAAAAGGCCCAGCAGCACTACCGCGTTTTCCAACTGGCCGATGACCAGGCCATGGACCAGGCCAGGAACCAGGACTAGCCAGGTCCGGCCCCCTTCACCGCCTCGAACATGGCGGAGCTTGACGGTCCGGCTCCGCCGTGGCCTCCTTACGGAAATCAGTTCATGTTGAGCATAGTCATCAACCTGGGGCAGACGGCCGAGGGGCTGCCCCGCAGCCTGGATTCCCTGGCCCGTCTGCCCGGCGGTAGCTGGGAGTGCCTGGTATTGGCCGCGCCTCCCCAGGCCCTGGAGCTGGCCCAGGAGATGGCCGCCTCCCGTCCCGGCCTCTGCCGGGTGTTGGGCTACAACCTGGGCGGCTCGCCGCTGACCCAGGCCCTGGCCCAGGCGCGCGGCGACCTGGTCCTGCTGCTGCCCGCCGGCGCGGCCCTGCCCAGCCATCTGCCCGGCCTGCTGGAGAGCCTTTTCGCCCGGCGGGAGCTGGCTGGCCTGGGCCTGTGGCTGCAACCCGCCCCGGGAGGGCGCGGCCTGGCCGGCCTGGCCGGCCTGGAGCTTTTGTGGGAACAGGAAAAGGCCCCCTGGCCCCGCCTGGGCTGCCTGGCCCTGCGCCGCGCCTTGGCCCTGGAGACGGGCGGCCTGGATGGGACGCCGCAGCAGGGGGCGCTGGAGTTGTGGGCGCGCTGGCAGGCCCAGGGCCGGCTCTTGGACTGGCATCCGGAGGCCTATGCCCTGCTGCCCCAGCCCCAGAGCATGGGCGGGATGCTGACGCGGGCCAGGCTGGAGGGGAGCGATCTCTTCGCCCGCATACGCCTGCTGCGCCGCCTGGGCCTGTCCCCGGCCCTGGGGCAAAACGCCATGCAGATCGGCCTGGCCCTGCTGGCCCCGGCCCTGTTGCTGGGGCTGTGGCCCCTGGCGCCGGACCGGGCCGTGACCCTGGCCCTGCTGGCCTGGCTGCTGCTCTATCCCCTCAACCGGCCCTTCCTAAGGCAGGTGGCCGAGTACAAGCCGGCCCAAATCAACCAGGCCCTGCTCTACTGCGGGCTACGCCCCTTCGCCTGGCTGGCCGGCATGCTGACGGCGGCCCTTGGCCGGCTGGGCGGAAGCTGACGCCTATTCTTGTTGACACCCGGGTCCCCCCTGCCATATTTGGAAGCTAGGCTCGATCTGGCCAACCCTTATAGTCCCCAGGGGGAGATGGACGTGAACAACAAGACCTGCCGGATAACGTCCTTGCCGGGAAAATGCGCGTGGGCCGTGTTGCTGTTCCTGGCCGCCGCCCTG
>CAZLSD010000395.1:0-2870 GCA_964561775.1 uncultured Desulfarculus sp.
CCCGGGCCTTCCACCAAGTGGAAAACCTCGTCCACGCTCAGGCGCTTGGGCAGGGGCTTCTCCGGCTTGGGCGGCCGCAGCAACCCGGCGGGGTTGGACTCCAACTGCCCCCGCTCGCACAAAAAAGCAAAGAACCCCCGCAGGCTGGCCAGCTTGCGCGCCTGGCTGGAGCGGGCCAGGCCCTTTAGCCGGCGGGCCAGATAGGCCCGCACCATGGCCTCGTCCACCTGGCTCCAGGCCTGCATGCCGTCACCCTGGGAAAGCAGCCAGCCGCCAAACTGCTCCACGTCGCGGCGGTAGGCCTCCACGGTATGGAGCGAATGTCCCCGCCCCAGCAGGTATTGGTGGTAGAGCGTGACCGCCTCCCGCATACCTTATGGGGGACCTCCCCGGCCCCTCTCCGCGCCCTTAAGGGGGCTATGCCGCGCCAGGCCTGTGGGGGCCTGTTCCGAAAGGGAATATCTTATCCCTTGTCCACCGCAAATCAAGTGAAAACCTACTCTTTCCCCGGTGGTCCCCCCTGGGCGCGCCCTTGCCGGCCCCCTTTGTGACGGCCAGATTGCGGAGCAGGGTTTTCGAGCTTGACTTGGCACAGCCGCTTAGTTAACTTTGGCGCTTGATTTATAAAAATGAGTCCGCCTACCCTGGCGGCTTCCGCAAGCCGCCAGGGATGGGCTTCATGTTCCCCCCAAGCCCCTAGACACTTGCGAGGACCCCATGAGCGACAACATCAGCCTCACCCGGACCATCGCCCTGGTGGGACACGGCGGCGGCGGCAAAACCTCCCTGGCCGAGGCCATGCTTTTCAACGCCAAGGCCATCGACCGCTTGGGCAAGGTGGACGAAGGCACCGCCGCCACCGACTACGAGCCGGAGGAGATCAAACGCAAGGGCAGCGTGAACGCCGCTTTCGGACACTTCAATCACAAGAAACATATAGTCCACCTGGTCGACGCCCCCGGCGACGACAACTTCCTCTCCGACGCCGTGGCCAGCCTGCGCGCCGTGGACGGCGTGGTCATGGTGGTGGACGCCATCGACGGGGTCAAGGTCCAGGGCGAGAAAGTATGGCAGTTCGTGCGCGAGGCTGGCCTGCCCGCCGTCTTCGCCGTCAATAAGATGGACCGCGAGCGGGCAGACTTCGAAAAGGCCGTGGCCATGATACCCGAGATCCTGGGCGTCAAGGCCGTGCGCCTGCAACTGCCCATCGGCCAGGCCGAGACCTTCAAGGGCGTGGTGGACCTGCTCTCGGGCAAGGCCTACATCTTCGAGCCCGACGGCTCGGGCAAGCTGAACGCGGGCGACGTGCCCGCCGACCTGGCCGACGAGGTTCAGGCCGCCCGCGATACCCTCATCGAGGACATCACCGAGGCCGACGACGCCCTCATGGAGCGCTATCTGGAGGGCGAGGAACTCAAGCCCGAGGAACTGGCCGCCGCCCTGGCCAAGGGCGTGCGCGAGGGACAGTTCGCCGTGGTGGGAGCCTGCTCCGCCATCAAGAACATGGGCGTGCAGCCCCTCATGGACCTCATCGTCCAACTGCTGCCCTCCCCGGCCGAGCGCGGCGCCGTCACCGGCTTCAGCCTCAAGACCAACGAGGAGGAGCCCCGCGCCCCCGAGGCCGCCGCCCCCTTCTCGGCCCTGGTCTTCAAGACCGTGGCCGACCCCTACGCCGGCCGGCTCTCCATGATCCGGGTCTTCTCCGGCAAGCTGACCAGCGACATGCAGCTCCTTAACCCCAACCGGGACGCCAAGGAGCGCTTCGGTCAGATATATCAGATGACCGGCAAGAGCCAGAAGACCTTGACCGAGGCCCTGCCCGGCGACGTGGTGGCCATACCCAAGCTCAAGGAAACCGCCACCGGCGACACCCTCTGCGACGAGAAGGCCCCCATCCGCTACGCCGAGGTCAAGCCCCTGCCCGCGGTCATCAGCTACGCCATCGAGGCCAAGGAAAAGGGCGAGGACGAGAAGGTCTTCGCCGGCATCAACAAGCTGCTGGAAGAAGACCCCACCCTGCGCCTGGACCGCGATCCCAACACCGGCGAGGCCCTGCTCTCCGGCATGGGCTCGGTGCACATCGAGACCACCCTGGAGCGCCTGCGCCGCAAGTTCAACGTGGAGGTCATCCTCAAGACCCCCAAGGTGCCCTACCGCGAGACCATCAAGGGCAAGACCCGCGTGCAGGGACGCTACAAGAAGCAGACCGGCGGCCGCGGACAGTTCGGCGACACCTGGCTGGAGATCGAGCCCGCCTCCCCCGGCGAAGGCTATGTCTTCCTGGATGAGATCGTGGGCGGAGCCATCCCCCGCAACTACATCCCCGCCGTGGAAAAGGGCATCGCCGAGGCCATGAACCAGGGCGTCTACGCCGGCTACCCCATGGTGGACGTCAAGGTCCATCTGGTGGACGGCTCCTACCACGCGGTGGACAGCTCGGAAATGGCCTTCAAGGTGGCCGGCTCCATGGGCTTCAAGAAGGGCGTGCCCCTGTGCAAGCCCACCATCATGGAGCCCATCATGGTGCTCACCGTCACCGTGCCCGAGGACGCCATGGGCGATGTCATGGGCGACATCAGCGGACGCCGCGGCCGCGTGCTGGGCATGGAGGCCAAGGGCTCCCTACAGGTCATCAAGGCCCACGTGCCCATGTCCGAGGTGCTCACCTATCAGCCCGAGCTGACCCAAATGACCGGCGGACGCGGCGCCTTCTCCATGGAGATGGACCACTACGAGGAAGCCCCCGGCGACGTGCAGGCCAAGCTGGTCGAGGCCTACCAAAAGAGCCGCGAGGAGGGCAACTAATTGTGATAAGAGCTGGGGGGAAACCCTTTTTGGTGCCCAAAAAGGGTTTCCCCCCAGACCCCCCT
>CAZLSD010000396.1:0-2867 GCA_964561775.1 uncultured Desulfarculus sp.
GGCCCAGACAGCGCCCGCCCCTCCCTTGCTGACTCTGGAACAGGCCCTGGAATTGGCCCTGGCCTATTCCCCCAATCTGGATGGAGCCCAGCAGGACCTGGAGGCCTCCCAGGGCGCGCGCCAGGAGGCGGGCTCGCGCTTTTTGCCCACCCTCAGCGCCAACTACGGCTACAAGGGATTGCAAAACCCCAGCATACTCAAGACCGTCCTGGGTCCCATCCCCCTGGCCGCCCAGCACACCTACCAGTGGTCCACCACCGTCACCCAGCCCATCTTCACCGGCTTCAACCTGATCAGCGCCTATCGCCTGGCCGATCTGGGGGTGGACGTGGCCCAGGCCCAGATGGAGGGCATCCGCCTGGACGTGATCCTGTCGGTCAAGGAGGCCTATCTGGAGAACCTGCGCGCCCAGCGCAACCTGGAGGTGGCCCGCCAGGCCGTCATCTCCCTGGCCAGCCATCATCAGACCACCAAGGACTTCTTCGAGGTGGGCATCCTGGCCCAGAACGACGTGCTCAAGGCCGAGGTGGAGCTGGCCAACGCCCAGCAACAGGAGGTCAGCGCCAAGAACGCCCTGGATTTGGCCCGCTCGCGGCTGAATCTTCTGCTGGGCAGGCCCCTGTCCCAGCCCTTCAGCCTGGTGGACATCCTGGGCCATCACCCCCTGGACCTTAACTTCGATCTGGCCCGCGAGGAGGCCCGCCGCCAGCGTCCCGAGGTGCGCTCCATCGAGCTGCAATACAGCCAGGGTCAGCAGCGGGTGCGCCAGGCCCAGAGCGGCTACTATCCCCAGGTCAACCTGCAAAGCAGCTACATCTTCACCAGCGACCGGCCGGAGATGGGCGACTCCGCCTCGGGCGACGCCACCAGCTGGCAGGTGGTGGGCAGCCTGGACTGGACCTTCTGGGATTGGGGCCGCACCCGCGCCCAGGTCAGCCAGCGCCGGGCCAACCTGCGCAAGGTGGAGGCCGCCCGCCGCGATCTGCTGGACCAGATCGACCTCCAGGTCAACCAGTCCCAGCTCAACCTGGACGAGGCGGAAAAGAACATCGGCACGGCCCAGGCCTCCATCGCCAGCGCTCAGGAAAACTTCCGCATCACCCAGGAGCGCTTCCGCGAGCAGTTGGCCACCAACACCGAGGTGCTGGACGCCCAAACCTTGCTGACCAAGGCCCAGACCAACTACCACAACGCCCTGGCCCAGTTCAACCAGGCCGAGGCCAGGCTGGAACGCGCCCTGGGCAGGGACATGGCCTCCGCGCCCGCTCCGCCCGGCGGCCAGGCCGCCACCCAGGCCGGGCGGGACCGGCCCTGAAACCCGTGGGCAGGCGGGGCTGATCCGGTGATCCGCCTGGTCAAGGTCAGCAAGCGCTATGCCTCCCGGCCCCGGCCGGTGCTGCACCAGGTGGACCTGCATCTGCCGGCTGGACAGTTCGCCTTTCTCACCGGCCCCTCGGGCGCGGGCAAGACCACCCTGCTGCGCCTGCTCTTTGGCGCGGAGACCCCCAGCGCTGGCCAGGTACGGGTGGGCGGCGCGGACCTGGGCCGCCTCAAACCACGCCAGTTGCCCCTGCTGCGCCGCAAGGTGGGGGTCATCTTCCAGGACTTCAAGCTGCTCAAAAGCGAGAACGTCTTCGAGAACGTGGCCCTGGCCTTGCGGGTCTGCGGCAGGCGCGGACCGCGCCTGGCCGAGCAGGTGCTGGCCATCCTGAAACGGGTGGGGCTGGAGCACGCCCAGTGGGCCCAGGTGGAGACCCTAAGCGGCGGCGAACAGCAGCGGGTGGCCATCGCCCGGGCCCTGGTCTCCGGGCCTCCCCTCATCCTGGCCGACGAACCCACCGGCAACCTGGACCCCCTGACCGCCCTGGAGGTGATGCGCCTGTTGGTGGCCGCCCACGGCCAGGGCGCCACGGTGCTGGTGGCCACCCACGACCCCAAGCTGCTCAGCCTGGTGCGCGGGGCCAGGGTGGTCTCCCTGGCCGAGGGCCGTCTCAGGGAGGAAGGCTAGAATGCCCCGCCCCGGAGCCAGCCGCGGCCCCCTGACCCGGGCCTGGGTCCACATGCGCGCCGACCTTTGGTTGCAGGGCGTGGCCGTCACCACCCTGACCGTGGCCCTGGCCATCGTGGGGGCCTACATGGCGCTGTGCCTCAACCTGGGGCAGGCCGGACAGAAGCTGGCCGCCGGGTCGTCCCTGGTGGTGGTCCTGGACGACCAGGCCAGCCTGGAGCAGGGCCAGGGGTTGGCCGAGCAGCTCTCCCGCCAGCCCGGAGTGGCCCAGGCGCGCCTGGTCAGCCGGGAGCAGGGCCTGGAGCGCTTCCGCCGGCAGTTGGGCCCCCAGGCCTCCCTGCTGGAAGGCCTGGACGAGAACCCCCTGCCCCACACCGTGGAGGTGTTCCTGGCCGCGGGCCAGGGCGATCCCCCGGCCCTGGCCGCCTGGCTGGCCGGCCAGCCCCTGGTGGCCGAGGCGCTCACCAGCCGGCCCTGGCTGCACCGCCTGGAGTCCTCGGCCCTGTCCCTGGCCCAGGCGGCCTGGCTGCTGGGCGCCCTGCTCTTCATGGGCGTGGTGCTCCTGGTGGCCAACACCGTGCGCCTGGCGGTCTATGCCCGCCGGGAGCAGTTGGAGATCCTGGACCTGGTGGGAGCCACCGCCTCCTACATCCGTCTGCCCTTCCTGCTGGAGGCCCTGTCGCAGGCCCTGGCCGGGGCTCTGTTGGCCAGCGCCCTGGTCTGGCTGCTGCTGCGCCTGCTGCGCGCGCCGGCCGAGATGCCCCTGGGCCTGGACATGGCTGAACTGCTGCGCTTTCCCTGGCAGGCCCCCTTGGCCCTGCTGGCCCTGGCCTGCCTGGCCGCCCTGTTGGGCGGGTTC
>CAZLSD010000397.1:0-2847 GCA_964561775.1 uncultured Desulfarculus sp.
ATCGAAAAAATGTACCGCTAGGCCGCAAGCTGCGGCTCCCATAACGGGTCGGGTGAGGCTGTTTCCTGCTCGGGTGGATTGGGCTCCCGTTGAGGGGCTCTCAAAAAGACGGGCGGGGATAAACCCCGCCCCTACATTTAAGATTTAATTTCTTGATGTAGGGGCGGGGTTTATCCCCGCCCTTCTTCATTACCCGGAGGAGGGCGCGCCTACTGCGCGCCGCGCGGTTGGCCCTGGCGGCTCTCGGACAACTCCCGCATCTGAGGCAGCGCCGCCAACTGGGCGAAGAAGAGCCTGGCGAACTGGCGGGCGCTGGGGGCGTCCAGGTGGGTGCCGTCCTCGGTCCAGCCGCCTTCCATGCGCGGGGCCAGCACCGGCGCGCCCAAGGCCCGGCCCAGGGCCTCCACGTCGGCCAGGCGGGTCTCGGGATGGGGCACGTGGGTGAGCGCCAGCTTGATCCCCCGGGCGTCCAGGTCGGCCTTGAAGGCCTTGGCCCACTCCAGGGCCTGGGGATCCAGGCCCCGGCCCTTGTCCAAATAGCGCACCGCCTTGCGCCCCGGCGGGGTCTCCAGGATGATCCAGGAGCCCCAGACCGGGCTGCGGTAGAGCAGGAACTGCGGCCCCAGTAGCTTGGCGAACTGGATGCGGGGCAAAAAGCGGTGCCAGAACAGGGCCAGCTCCCACATGCCCTGCTTTTCCCAGAAAAACTTGGCCGCCTCCCAACGGCTGCTCCGCATCACCTTGCGCGCGAAATCGCTGGGAGGAAAGGTCTCGAAGAAGTTGCGCGCGTGCGCCACCACCAGCTTGGGGCGCAAGCCGTGGCGCTTGATGATCTCCAGGGGGAAGTAGCCTCCCTCGGCATATCCCACCGCCAGATTGAAGACCCTGATCCCCGTGGCCTCATGAAAATCGCGCAGGTCGTGCAGACGCAGGCCGTATTGCATCTCCGAGCTGCCCAACAGCAGCACGTCGGCCCGGGCCGCGTGGGCCATGGAGCCGTCCAGGTCGTGATACAGCTCGTAGTGGCAGAGCGAGTCCTTGTCGCGGTAGGCGAAGTAGACCTCCGGTCCGAAGGCCGCCGGCCGGGGCCAGTGGTAGTACAGCAGATCGCGGGGGCCAGCCAGGCGGCCCTGGGCCAGCCAGCCCAGGGCGCAGCACAGCAAAAAGCCCAGGGCCAGGGCCAGCAAGGCCCGCCCTGTCTTGCGCCCGCGCCGGGCCGCCGGGCTAGAACTGGAAGTAGATGAAGCCAACCTCTTCCCCATACCAGGTGAAAAGGGCGTAGAGCATGATCCCGGCGGCCAGGCCACGCTCCCAGGTTCCGGCTGGACCCAGCCAGCCCCGCTCGCGCGCCCAGCCCCGCAAATGGAAGATCACCACCGGCAGGGTGAACCAGAGGGCGGGGCTCAAGGTCTCCCAGTGCCGCACCCCGGACGGCCAGTTGGCCAGGTTGGCCAAAAAGCCCGTGGCCTGGCCCAGGCTCTGGCTGCGGAAGAACACCCAGGCCGCCAGCACCACCGCCTGCGTCAGCACATACCACCACCAGCGCCCCGCGCCATCCTTGGCCGGGCGGTTGAGGCCCAAGAGGCGCTCCAGGGCCAGGGCCAGGCCGTGCAGACAGCCCCAGGCCAGGAAGGTGAAGCTGGCCCCGTGCCACAGACCCACCAGGCCCATGACCAGGGCCAGGTTGAGATAGGTGCGCGCCGGCCCCTGCCGGTTGCCGCCCAGGGGCAGGTAGACATAGTCCCGAAACCAGCGCGACAGCGACATGTGCCAGCGCCGCCAGAAATCGCTGAAGCTGGCCGCCCGGTAGGGCAGATTGAAGTTGACCGGCAAGCGAAAGCCCAAGAGATAGGCCACGCCCCGGGCGATGTCGGTATACCCCGCGAAGTCGGCGAAAATCTGGCAGGAAAACAGAAAGGCCAGCAGCAGGCACAACAGACCTGGCTGGCCGGGCTTGGCCATCTCGCCCCACCAGGCGTCCACGTAGACCGCCAGGTTGTCGGCCACCACCACCTTGAGGAAAAAACCCCGGATCATCAGCCAGCCGCCTTCCAGGAAATACTGGGCGCGCAGGCCGCGCGGGCGGTCCAGTTGGTAGAGGAACTCCCCCGCCCGCACGATGGGGCCGGCCACCAACTGGGGGAAGAAGATGACGTAGAGGAAAAACCGCCAATAGCTCAGGGTGCGTTTGGTCTGGTCGCGGAACAGATCTATGGCGTAGCTCATGCCGTGGAAGGTGTAGAAGGAGATGCCGATGGGCAGCGCCAACTGGCGCAGGCTCTTGCCCAGGTCCTCCGACCAGGCAGGCTGCTCCACCCCCCCGGCCAAGAGCAGGTCCTGGACGATGCCGTTAAGGAAACCCAGATACTTGAAGCCCAAGAGCGGCGCCAGGTTGAAGGCGATGCAGGCCGCCAGCAGGGCCTTGCGCCGGGGAGAGCCCACCGGCAGCCGGCTTATGCCCAGGCCGCAGAGGAAGTTCAGGGTGGCGGTGTAGAAGACCAGCGCCAGGTAGACCGGTTCGTGCCAGGCGTAGAAGACCAGGCTGGCCAGCACCAGCAGGGCAAGGTAGGATGGACCGCTCTTGCGCCGCCCCACGCTCAGCCGGCCCAGCAGCACCAGGGCCAAAAAGACGAAGAAGGCCAGGGAGACAAAGGTCATGGCTGGCGACCTGGGTTAGCGGGAGGGACGCAGCGGGCGAGAGGGATTCTAACCCAGGCCGGGGCGCGGGGCAAGCCGGGCAGCCAGCTTGCCCCGCTCAGTGGGCGGGCCAGGCCACGCTGAGCCTGCCGTCGTCGCCGCAGAAATAGCCCCGGCAGGCCTGGGGCCGGCGTTCATAGATGGAGCACA
>CAZLSD010000398.1:0-2846 GCA_964561775.1 uncultured Desulfarculus sp.
AAGCACCTCGGCTCCGGGACAAGCCTCACGCACCATCTGGGCCAGCATCAGCGCCCCGCCGGGCATCATGCACAGACGGCTGCCTTCGTCCATCAGCCAGTTGACCTTGGCCCCGGCCGGCGCGGCCAGGGGCAGGCGCAGCCAGTCGGCGGTGATGTCGCCGGCCACCACGATGGTCAAGGGAGCCTCGGCTTGCTTGGTTTCATCCGGCATGCTTTTACCGACCTCCGCCCGAGGCTGGCCCGGGCTTTTGGGGGGTGCTTGGCGGCGGGATACAGGCAGGTTCATGTTAGGCCAAGCCGGGCGCGGCCGGCAAGGAATTTGTGAGGCAGGCCGGCCCGGCGCGGGCGGGGCAGAACCCCGCCCGCGCCGGGCCGGCCAACCAAAGGGCAAGACGGGCCTAGAAGGCCTCCTCGGGAATCTCCAGGGCCGACAGATCCTCCAGCAAGAGCGCCTGGTGGCGGCCAAAGACGTTGGGCAGGGTGTTGCGGCAGTAGAACTTGGCGCTGGCCAGCTTGCCGCGGTAGTACACGCCGTCGGCCGAGGCCGCGTCCACTTGGCTGAGCTTGGCGCGGGCGATGAGCGCCTGCTCCAGCAGCAGGCGGGCCAGGATGGTCTCGGCGAAGCAGTCCAGGAAGCGGGTGGCGTACATGGGCACCAGGGAGACGCGCCCGTCCTTGAAATAGCCCAGGAAGCGGCGGGCGAAGTCTCCCACCACGCCGGCGGCCTTCTCCAGCAGACCGAAGTCGGACGCGAAATCCGCGTCGGCCGCGTTGGCCTTGGCAAAGGCCAAGGTCTCGGCGATCCAGCCCTGGAAGGCCTTGCCGCCGTCCAGGCTAAGCTTGCGCCCCACCAGGTCCAGGGCCTGGATGTAGTTGGTGCCCTCCCAGATGGAGAGAATCTTGCAATCGCGGGCGTACTGCTCCACCGGGTAGTCGCTGCAATAGCCCGAGCCGCCCAGCACCTGGATGGCGTCGCGGATGAGCATGTAGCCCTGGTCGGTGATGTGGGCCTTGACCATGGGGGTAAGGAGCTCCACGCGCAGGCCGGCCGCGCGGCGGGTGGCCTGGTCGGGGTCGTGCTCGGCCATGTCCTGGTGCAGCAGCAGATAGGCGATGAAGGCGCGCATGCCCTCGCTGCCGGCTTTAAGGCCCATCAGCATGCGGCGCACGTCCTCGTGCTCAATGATGCGCACGCCCTGGCCGTGGCGTTGGGCCAAGGGCGCGCCTTGGACCCGCTCCTTGGCATAGGCGCGGGCGGTGTCATAGGCGCTGGCGGTGAGCCCCAGGGCCTGGATGCCCGAGCCGATGCGCGCCGAGTTCATCATCTGGAACATCTTGGCCATGCCGCTGTGGGGCTCGCCCAAGAGGATGCCCCGGCACTGGCCCTTCTCGCCAAAGCTGAGCGAGGCGGTGCTGGAGCCGTGGATGCCCATCTTGTGCTCGATGCCGGTGCAGGCCACGTCGTTGGCCTGGCCCAGGGAGCCGTCGGGGTTGACCCATATCTTGGGTACGATGAAAAGGCTGATGCCCTTGGTGCCGGCGGGCGCGCCTTCGATGCGGGCCAGCACCAGGTGGATGATGTTCCCGGCCAGGTCGTGCTGGCCGCAGGTGATGAAGCGCTTGACGCCCTCTATCTTGTAGATGCGCGGGTCGCCCGCGCCGGGGTCGGGGGTGGCCTTGGTGCGCAGGGCGCCCACGTCGGAGCCGGCGTCGGGCTCGGTCAGGCACATGGTGCCGGCCCAGACCCCGGTGTACATCTTCTCCACGAAAAGCGCCCGGTCCTCGTCCGTGCCGAAGTTCTCGATCAAGTGGCCGTTGCCCACCGAGAGCCCGGTGAAGGTCATCATGGCCATGTTGGCCCCGTTGAAAATCTCGCCCAGCATGCCGCCCACCACGGCGGGCAGGCCCTGGCCGCCGAACTCGGGGTTGTGGGGAGCCCCGGGCCAGCCGTTCTCCCACAGCGTGCGCCAGCAATCCTTCCAGGAGTCGGGAGTGACCACCTCGCCGTCCACATAGCGGCAGCCGATGCGGTCGCCGTCCTGCATGGCCGGCCCCAGAACCTCCTTGCCCAGCTTGATGGCCTCGTCCACGGCCATGGCGAAATCATCGGCGCTGAACCCCTCGAACTGGGGGTAGCTGAGCAGTTTGTCCACACCCAGGTGCTCGAAAAGCACGAACTTGATGTCGCGGGCGTCGCGCCGGAAATGATTGGTGCCCATTCATGGTCTCCTGGTTGGCGGGTAAACAGGCCGCCCAGGCTGGGGATTCGGCCCTTAGCGGCGTTTGGCGGATACTTTTACTATACGTTTACTAGCAGTATATGTTAGTAGCGCAACATTATATATCCATTGCCAAAGAAGTCAACTATCCCTAGCGCGCCAGCTTGATGTTATGTATTATAAGTTAAGCTTTTCCCCGGCGGGGGCCACCCACGGACCATCCCCCCGCCGCCAACTCCAGACGAAAGGGCGCGCCATGGCCATGAAAACCGGCCAAGAGTACCTGGACTCCCTAAGTCAGCTCAAGCTGGCCGCCCACGTCATGGGCCAGGCCACGGACCAGTTGGCCCGCCACGGCCTGGTCAGTCCCTCGCGCCAGGCGGTGGCCTTCACCTATGACGCGGCCCACGCCCCGGCCAGCCGGGAGCTGTTCCGGGTCGAATCGCCCCTGTGCGGGCAGGAGGTCAACCGCTTCACCCACCTGCACCAAAGCGCCGAGGACTTGGTCAAGAAGGTCAAGATGCAGCGCTACTGCGGGGCCATATAGAAAATCTGCGGTCCTAATAGCCCCTTGCTCCTTCATCTCCCTCGCCCCCAATTCCCATGGGGGATGAGGGTACCGGGC
>CAZLSD010000399.1:0-1059 GCA_964561775.1 uncultured Desulfarculus sp.
AAGAGAAGACAAGAGAAAAGCAAAATGCTCCCCAGTACCGCAGCAGGATTCATGCGCAGCCGGCCGGCCGGCTGTCACGCCGCTTGCGAGGGCGGCAAGGTTGCTTTGCCCCGCTTCCGCGCAAGCGCCGCGCCAGCCTGGCCGGCTGGCGGGAATCCTGCCCCGGGCGAGGGAGCGCGGCCCCGCGCGCGAGCGAGCAAGGGGAGATGCTCTTATCTTGGCGGTGTGTATCATGCCTAACCCCGCCGCCTGGCAGCCAGCCGCCGCCGCTCTGCAAGAGGGCGTGGCCCAGGGCGTGGCCCCGGCCATGGTGCTTTTAGCCTGGGACCAGGGCCGGGCGGCCTGCCATGTGAGCGCCGGTGCGGCGCGGCCCGACACCATCTTCGACCTGGCCTCCTTGAGCAAACCCCTGGCCACCGCGCTCATCGCCCTGCGCCTGGAGGTGGAGGGGATAATCCACCGCTCCACCAGCCTGGGCGAGGTCTGGGGTCAGGCCGTGCCGGCGGGCAAGGCTGGCATCACCCTGCACCAACTGCTGTGCCACAGTGCAGGGTTCACGGCCTGGCGGCCTTTCTTCCAGCTGCTGGAGAAGCACCCGGCCAGCATGCGGCCAGGTCTGTTGAAGGCCATGCTGATGAACGAGCCATTGGAATACGCGCCGGGGGAAAAATATCTTTACAGCGACCTGGACTACATGCTGCTGGGGCTGCTGCTGGGCGAGGCTAAGGACCAGGGCCTGGCCGCGCTGCTTTCGGAGACCTACGCCGCGTTGGGGGTGGCTGGTCCCCGCTATCTGCCGGTTGGTCAGGAGCCGCCCTGGCCCCTGGAGCGGGTGGCGTCCTGCGGGGCGCTGCCGGGGCGGCCGGTGATCCACGGCCAGGTGGAGGACGAGAACGCCTTCGCCCTGGGCGGGGTGGCGGGTCAGGCCGGGCTCTTCGGCACGGCCTTGGAGGTGGCGCTGGTGATGGACGCCCTGTGCCGCTGCGCGGCGGGGCAGGGGCCTTGGCCGGCGGAAGCCGCGCGGAGCCTTTTCACGGTGGACGCGGCCACCCCGGGCTC
>CAZLSD010000399.1:1159-2833 GCA_964561775.1 uncultured Desulfarculus sp.
TGGCCGGAGCCCTGCACCGGCGCGGCCTCTTGGTGCGCGGGGCCGACGGCCCCCTGTATCCGCCCATGTCCACCTTTCTGGAGAACTTGGGCATCCCGGTGGCGAAGGGCTATGACCCCGCCGATCTGGAGCCCCTGCCGGACTTGGTCATCGTGGGCAACGTCATCCGCCGCGACAATCCCCAGGTGGCCCGCTTGGCCGAGCTGGGCCTGCCTTACCTGTCACTGCCCCAGGCCGTGGGGCGCTTCTTCATCAGCGGCCGGACTTCCATAGTGGTGGCGGGCACCCATGGCAAGACCACCACCACCGCGCTCATCGCCAGCGCCCTCAGCCAGGCCGGGCTGGACCCGGGTTTCCTGGTGGGCGGCATCATGCGCGAACATGGCCGCAACGTCTGGGAGGGCCAAGGGCCGCATTTCGTGGTGGAGGGCGACGAATACGACACGGCCTTTTTCGACAAGCGGCCCAAGTTCGTGCATTACCAGCCCAAGATCGCCGTGCTCACCTCCTGCGAGTTCGACCACGCCGACATCTACGCCGACCTAAATGCCGTGCGCCGGGCCTTCGATATGCTGATGGAGGTCATGCCCGAGGACGGCCTGCTCCTGGCCTGGGGAGACAGCCCGGAGGTCATGGCCCGGGCGGCCAAGGCCCGCTGCCGGGTGCAGACCTATGGCGCTGGCCAGCAGTGCGCCTGGCGTTTGCGCAAGGCCGCTCCCGATGGCCAGGGCGGGGCCTCGCTGGTGGTGCGCACGCCCCAGGGGCGCAAGCTTTCTTTTTTCTCTTCCCTGGCTGGCGAGCACAACGCGCTCAACACCATCGCCTGCGTGGCCGCCTGCGTGGCCGCCGGGCTGCCTTTGGAAGAGGCCACCCGGGTGCAGGCGGGGTTCATGGGCGTGCGCCGCCGCCAGGAGGTGCGCGGGGTGGCTGGCGGAGTGACCGTGGTGGATGACTTCGCCCACCATCCCACGGCGGTGCGCGAGACCATCCGGGCCGTGGCCGAGTATGGCCTGTCCGGCTGGCCGGCTGGCTCGGGGCGTCTGGTCGCGGTCTTCGAGCCGCGCACCAATACCAGCAAACGCGCCTTTTTTCAGGAGGATTACGCCGAGGCCTTTGCTGGCGCGGATCTAGTGTTTCTGCGCGAGCCTCCCGGCGTGGAGGGCTTGCCCCCCGAGGGGCGCTTTTCCAGCGCCCGCCTGGCGGCTGATTTGCAAGCGCGCGGGCAACAGGCTTGGGCCTATCCCGACACCGACGCCCTGCTTCAGGCCCTGGCGGGCCAGTTGCGTCCCGGCGACCTGGCCTTGGTCATGAGCAACGGCGGCTTCGACAACCTGCACGCCAGACTGCTGGAACGGCTGGCATAGGCCGCAACCTGCGCGCTGGCGCAGCGAAGGCGAAGGGGATCACATGCGGGAGCCCCCATCTTTTTTTCCTGCCAATGGCCGCCACCGCCAGCGACGCCCCCAATGCCCGCCCATACCCCATAACCACTCATAATCGCTGTCATTGCGAGCGACGCGCAGCAATCTACCCTATAGAAAATCCGTGGTCTTGATAGCGCCTTCATCCTTCTCATACGCTTCCCGGCGCGTATGCTCTCTTTGGGTAGCCTTCGGCTATTTTTTTCTTTAGCGACCCGTGCCCTTGGGCGCGCAAAGGCTCGCGGTGGCACGA
>CAZLSD010000400.1:0-2827 GCA_964561775.1 uncultured Desulfarculus sp.
AGATTGCTTCGCGTCGCTCGCAATGACAGCGATTATGAGGGGTTATGGGGGATAGGTCGGCGAGGTGCGGCGGGGGGGATACCGCTCGCTCGCGGGAGAAAATTAATGGAGGGGATTGCTTCGCGTCGCGCGCAATGACAGCCATTTTGAATTTAAGCAGCCCCCTTCAGCCCGGCTCCCCGTGAGGATGGGGGCGAAGGGGGCGTAAAAGCGTTAAGGCCCCAGGGTTAGCAAGGCCTGGCGCTGGGGGTCCAGCACCTGGGCGGCTTGTTGGCGCACCAGGGCGGGGGTGACGGCCTGGAGGTGTTGGGCGGTGCGCTGGTGCTCGTCATAGCCCAGGCCCAGCAGTTCATCCTGGGCCATGGTCATGGCCTTGGCTCCGTAGGATTGCAGGCCTATGGCCTCCTGTCCCAGCAGATAGCCCACGGCGCGCTCCATCTCCTCGGGGCTGGGCTCTTCCTGGCGCAGGCGCTTTAGCTGCTGGGCCAGCCCGGCCAGGGCCTTGGCCTCCTTGCCCGGCCCCACGCCCATGTAGACGCCAAAGGCCCCGGCCCGCCGGGAGGGGGTGTAGAAGGGCTGCACCCCGTAGGCCAGGGAGCGCTTGTCGCGTAGCTCCACGAAGAGGCGGCCGCCCTGCCCGCCCAGGATTGCCTCCATGACGCGGAAGGGCCAGCGGGCCGGGTCGTCGGCGGCCGGCGCGATGAAGCCCAGCATGATCTGGGTCTGCTGGGCCTTGGCGTCCTTGATCTGGTCCTGGCGGGGGGCGTCCAGGGCGGCGGCCAGGGGCAGGTTGGCCGCTTCCACCCGGCCTTGCAGCCCGCCGAAGAGGCGGTTGACCTGGCGGGCCACCTCCTCGGCCTCCACGTCGCCCACCACGGTGAGCACCAGGCCTCCGGGGCCGCGCAGGCGGCCGTGCAAGGCCAAGAGCTGGTCGCGGCCCAGGGCGGCCAGGCCGGCCGGGCTGCCCAGGGGGTCGCGCCCATAGACGTGCTCGCCATAGAGCAGCTTGCGGAAGCGCTTGAAACCGCGCGCCACCGGCGAATCCTCCTGGGCGCGCAGCTTGGCCAGTTGGGTGGCCTTGGCCCGTTCGATCTGCTCGGGCGGGAAGCTGGGCGAGTTCCAGACCTCGGCCATCAACTCCAGGCCCCGCCGCCAGTTCTCGGAGAGGAAGGAGCCGCTTAAGCCAGCGGTGCTGCGGGAGGAGAAGCCCTCCAGACCGGCGGCCATGCCCTCCAATTCCTGGGCCAGGCTTTCATAGCTGTGCTGGGAGCTGCCCCTGGTGAGGGTCTGGGCCCAAATTTGGGAGAGCCCTGCTTCCTGCTCCGTCTCGGCGGCCTGGCCGCCCGGACCGGCCAGCACCATGGCCGCCAGGGGCACAGCCTGCTGGGGCTTGACGATGAGGGTCAGGCCGTTTTCCAGGTTGAACTTGTGGGCCTGGGGGGCCTGGACCGGGCCGGCCGGCTCCAGACGGGCCATGATCTGGTCCAGTTTGGCCTGGAGCTGGGTCAGGTCGGGGGCGGAGGCGCCCTCGGGGATTTGCGCCACCAGGCTCAGGTTTTCCGGACGCAGGTGGCGGCGGGCGGCCTCCAGGATTTGGGCGGCGTCCACGGCCTTGTATTGCCGCATGAAGTCCTGGGCCTTCTCGAAGCCGCCGCGGAACATCTCGAAGTAACCCAGCATGCGGGCCTGGCCGGCCATGGTCATGCGCCCGCGCACGAACTCGGCCTCCAACCCCACCCGGGAGCGCTTTAGCTCGGCCCCGCTGGCTGGCCGGGAAAGCAGGCTCATGCTCTCCTCCAGCAGGGCCTCCCAGGTCTGGGCCACCTTGTCGGGGGCCATCTGGGCCTCCACCTCGAAGAGCCCCAGGCCCTCGGGGGTGTAGTTGGCCGCGTCCACCGCGTCCAGCAGGCCGCGCCGCTCCTTCAGCTCGGCATAGAGGCGGCTGGTCTTGCCCTCGCCGGCCAGGAAGGCGGCCACGTCCAGGGGCAGCACCTCGGGGCTGGGCAGGCCCGGAACCCGCCAGGCCAGGGAGATGGCGGCCTGGCGCACCTTTTCCCTAAGCACCTTGATCTGCGGTCCCGGCCCCTGGGCGGCCGGGGGAGCGTGAAACTCCGGCGCGGGGTCGGGGGAGAGGCTGGCGAAGGCCTTCTCGGCCTGGGCCAGGATGGCCGCCGGGTCGAAATCGCCCACCGCCACCAGCACCATGTTGGGGGCGCGGTACCAGCGCTGGCGGAAGGCCTGGATGTGGGCGCGGGTGATGGCGCGCACCGACTCTTCCGTGCCGATCACCGGCCGTCCATAGGGGTGGTCGCCAAAGGCCAGGGCCATCAAGGCCTGGGAGCGCCGCCGGTGGGGGTCGTCCAGGCCCATGCGGATCTCCTCGATGACCACCTCCTTCTCGGCCGCCAGCTCGGCGGGGTCGAAGGAGGCGTTGACCACGGCGTCGGCCAGGAGGGCCAGGGCCTGGCCGGCCCGCTGGCTGGAGGCGGCCAGGTAATAGTTGGTGTGGTCCAGGGTGGTATAGGCGTTGACCTCGCCGCCCAGGGCCTCGATGCGGCGGGCCATCTGGCCGGCGGGCAGGCTGGGGGTGCCCTTGAAGATCATGTGCTCGATGAGATGGGTTATGCCGTACTCGCCGGGACCCTCGAAGGCCGAGCCCGCCCGCACCCATACCTGGAAGGCGGCCACCGGGGCCTCGTGGTTCTCACTGATGAGCACGGTCATGCCGTTGGCCAGGCGGTGGCGCTGGGGCGCGGCCAGGGCCAGGGCGGGCAGGAGCAGGACGAGGAGCAGGGCCAGGACGAGCGGGCGGGAGGTTCTCATGGGG
>CAZLSD010000401.1:0-2823 GCA_964561775.1 uncultured Desulfarculus sp.
GCCGTGCTGGGCGATGACCAGGAGCTGCTGGCTGGTGCGGTCCAGCAGCAGCACGGCGGTGCGCTGGTACTCCAGGTGCCGGGCGGCCAGGTCGGCCAGGCCCTGATAGAGGTCTTCGGAGGTTTGCAGGCGGTCGATGGCTTCGTGGATGAGGCGGATGGTGGTCTGCTGATGGACGCGGCGGCCCAGTTCCAGGTTCAGCTTCTCGATCTGCTCCTGGTGGGCCAGGCGGTCGGCCAGGCGCATGTTCTCGACATGCAGGCGCCGCTCGCGCACCACCCGCTCCAGGGTGAGCTTGACCTGGTTGAGGTTGAAGGGCTTGATGAGGAAATCGCTGGCCCCCTGGCGCATGGTGCCGATGGCGCCGTCCAGGGAGGGAAAGCCGGTCATCACCACCAGGGGCAGGTTGGCGTCTTGTTCCTTCAAACGGGCCAGGAGTTCCACCCCGTCCATGCCCGGCATCTTGAGGTCCACGAAGGCGCAGTCAAAGGCCCCCGGGCTGAAGAGGGCCAGGGCCTCCGGCCCGCTGGAGGCGGTCACCACCTGATGTTTGTTCATGACGCCCAGGAATTCGGAAAGGGCGAAGAGAATGCTGGGCTCGTCATCCACCAGCAGGATGCGCAAGCGGCCTTCCGGCGAGACGGACGGCGCATGAATTTGGCTCAAGTCGTTGCCCTGGATTGCCTGGTCCGGACGCGCCAATGCAGCCTCTCCGCGGCCTCCGGTAGGGACCGGCGGCCAAGGGCGGTTTAACCCATCTTGATTATTGTATAGTAACGATGCGGCGCTTCAAAGGCAAGTATCTGCGCGGGCGTCCGTCCCCGGCCCGGGACCAGGCCCGGCCCCGCCCGGAGAGGTCCGGGCGGGGGGTTTTACTGCACCAGGGAGGTAAGCAGGCCTTCGGAATTGGGATTGCGCAACTGCTCGGCCAGCTTGAGCACGCCTTCCGGGGGAATCTGGCGCAGGAGCTTGCCTCCGTCCGGGGTGAGGATGCGCAGCACCATGACCCCGCTTTCCTCCTCCTCGGCCATTTCCACCTTGAGCCCGGTGCGGGCGGCCAGCCGCTCGGCCACTTGTCCCAGGGAATCCTGGTCCAAGGCGGCGTCCTGCTCGACCAAGGTCAAGTCCGCTGCCTCCTGCTCTGCCGAGGCCAGCTTGCCGCGGGAACGAAGGCTGTCGTTGATGGCCGGTTCGTGGGCCAACCCCTGATTGCTGATCTTGTTGACGTCCACCTTGCACCTTCCCTGGCCACCCCCTGGCGGCCTTTTGGAGGGAATCCTCCTGTTCAATTCATGTATCGGCAGGTTGCGCGGCGTTCTTTAAAAAAAACCGCGGGGCTGGCTGGCCCGGCCGCCCGGGCGGGGCTATAATCCCGAGGTCCGTCGGTTTTTCGCCCGGCGCCGGCCTTTTGCGCATCAACCCGCCCTTGAGCTGGTCTTGCGGCCAAAAGCCCGGCGGGCGCTTCAATCCGCCCCAGGGCGGCCTTCGCGGGAGCCATCATGCCCGAGCAACTCACCCCCCAGGAAGAAAACCTGCTGCAGGAAATCCTGCGCCAGCAAAAGCCCTGCCCGGGCCAGCCCCTGGACTTTTCCCTGCCGGGTCTGCGCGCCCAGCCCCGTCCCGCCTCGGCCGCCGAACTGGCCCAGAGTCTGCGGGAGTTTCTGGGCTGGCCCCAGTGGGTGAGGCTCTATGCCAAACCGGCCCTGGCCGTGGTGGCGGCCAGCAAGCTGGCCCGCGCCCAGGGCAAGCCCGGCGGGGTGCTGTGGGTGGCCCCCGGCACCGGAGCGCCCTTCGAGCCGCCCTGCGGTCCCTCCGGCCTGGCCATGCTGCGCTGCGAATGGGCCCCCGGCCCCTCGGCGCTCAAGCTGGCCGTGCAGGACCTGGCGGCCCAGGATCTGCTGGTGGTGGTGGACGAGTGGTCCACCGGCCTGCGCCTGGCCCGGGGCGGGGCCTGCCAATACTTCGGCATCACGCCCCAGATGGCCCTTTATGGACCGCCGCTGGCGGGCGGAGCGGATTTCGCCGCCCTGGCTGGCCTGGGACCGGAACCCCCGGCGGCCAAGGCCGCCCCGGCGGAGCCAGCCCTGGCCGCGGCCATGGGAGTCCTGGACCTGGCGCGGGAGCTTGACCTGGCCGAACGCTGCCAGGCCTGGGGACGCGCCCTGACCCTGGGGCTGGATTGGCTGATCGGACGCTTGGGCATGGCCGAGCAGGTGGGCTGGGAAGGCCCGGCGCAACTGCCCCGCCTCAAGGGCAAACGCCTGTGGGCCTTCCTGGAGCTGTGCCGCGAGGAGGGCCTGGGCCTGGCGCCCCTGGTCCACGCCGACCCTGGCCTGGACCCCGGGCTGGCCCCGGAACTGCTCTGGCCCCGCCTGGCCCGCGCCTTGATCCGGCTGCGGGTTCTGCCCGTGGGGGAGAAGGCCCCCCTGGGCTGGAGCGAGGCCCACCAGATGGGCTCCTGCTCCAAGGGCAACGATTTCTTCCAAGGTTGCGGCCGCTGAGACAGCGGTCGCCAGGGAGGCGGATGATGTTGGCCAAGCGCGCTTTGTGGACATGGGTTGGGATGCTGGCCCTGCTCCTGGCGGGGACCGTAACGGCCCCGGCCGCCGAGGAGCCCCCGGTGGTCAGCGCCCGGGTGGTGCATAGCCAGAGCGCCTATCCCCAGGGCGGCACCTATGAACTGGCCATCGAACTGAACATCCGCGAGGGCTATCACATCAACTCGGACCAGCCCTCCGAGCCGGACCTCTTCCCCAGCAGCCTGATCCTTAACTGCGGCGCGGCCTGCACATTCTCGCCGGCGCGCTGGCCCAAGGCCCAGCC
>CAZLSD010000402.1:0-2819 GCA_964561775.1 uncultured Desulfarculus sp.
GGTCGGGGATGAGCCGGGGTGGAGGGCTTTCCCCGGCCCAGCCCAGGGCCAGGGCGGTCAGCGAGCCGCTGGCCCTGTGATGCAGCAGGATGCGCCGCGGCATGAACATGAACAGGTCGGGCAGGTCCAGGTCGTCTTGCGCGCGCTGGGGCAGGCGCTCCAGTTGGTTTTTCAGCTCGTAGGCCAGATAGCCCAGCAGGCCGCCGCAAAAGGGCCGGGCCAGCAGGGGGAAATCCGGCCGGGTGGCGGCCAGGGCCTGGTCCAGGATATCCAGGGGATGCCCCTGCCCCCGCCAGGTTTGGCCCAGGGTTTCCATACGCCAGGATTGGCCCTTGGCGGTCAGGGTAAGCAGGGGATCCCAGGCCAGGATGGAGTGGCGGGCGCAGTCCTGCCCGCCGCCGCTGATCAGGGCCGCGCTGGGAGCGGCCGCGCAGACCCCCCGGGCCAGGGCCAGGAAACCGGCGTCGCTAAGGCCGCTCCGCCAACCCTGGGACAGCAGGCGCACGGCCGGCAGCTGGGAGAAGGGCGCGCTCATGCCGCCTGCTCCCAGCGCGGAAAGCGCTCCCCTGGCCGGCCGCCGGGCAGGCCGCCCCGCCAGGCCGGGTTGAGGGCCAGGAAGTTGGCGGCCAGCTCCAGGCCAGCCTGGCTCAAGAACGACTCGGGATGGAACTGCACCCCTTGCAGGGGCAGCTCCGGGTGGGCCAGGGCCATGAGCACCCCGTCCTCGGCCCAGGCCAAGGGCGTCAAGGGCGAATCCGGGGCCAGGAGGCATTGCAGGGAATGGTAGCGCGCCACGGCCAGGGGCGCGGGCAGGCCCTTTAAGAGCCCGCCGCCGCTGTGGCGCAGCAGGGAGACCTTGCCGTGCATGGGCCAGGGCGCGCGCTCGGTGCGCCCGCCAAAAACCTCGTTGATGACCTGCATGCCCAGGCAGACTCCCAGGATGGGCAGCTGGCCGGCGAAGCGCTCCACCACCGCCCGGCTGATGCCAGCCTGGCGCGGGGTCTTGGGACCGGGGCCCAGGCATATCCAGTCCGGCGCCAAGGCGGCGATCTCCGCCAGGCTCAAGGCATCGTGGCGGCGCACCAGCGCCTCCAGCGCGAACTCGCCGAAGAGCTGGACCAGGTTGTAGGTGAAGGAGTCGTAGTTGTCGATGATGAGCAGACGCATATACGCACCTCGCCAAAAAAAACCACCCCGAGCGGAAAAGCTCTGGGTGGCCTGCGCCTGGGCATGAGCGTCCGCGACCCTTATGCCAGGCCGCGCGCGCCCTGTCAAGGCTTGCGGCGGCGGCGGCCAGGGCAGACAATGAAGCATGCTGGCCCACGTGGACATGGACGCCTTCTACGCGGCGGTGGAGGTCCTGGACAACCCGGCCCTGGCTGGCCGCCCCGTCATCGTGGGCGGGGGCCGGCGGGGGGTGGTCTCGGCGGCCTCCTATGAGGCGCGCCGTTTCGGGGTGCGCTCGGCCCTGCCCATGTACCTGGCCCGCCGCCTCTGCCCCCAGGGAGAATTCCTGCCCGTGCGCATGGGGCGCTACCAGGAGGTCAGCCGCCTGGTGATGGAGACCCTGGAGCGCTTCTCCCCCCTGGTGGAGCCGGTGAGCGTGGACGAGGCCTACCTGGACCTGAGCGGCACCCAGGGCCTGTGGGGGCCGCCCCGCCAGGCCGGCCAGGCCATCAAACAGGCCGTGCGCCAGGCCACCGGCCTGACCTGCTCGGTGGGCCTGGCCCCCTTGCGCTTTTTGGCCAAGATCGCCAGCGACCGCGACAAGCCCGACGGCCTGACCGTGGTGGAGGACCTGGAGGGGTTCCTGGCCACGGTCAGCCTGCAAGAGGTGCCGGGGGTGGGCAAAAAAACCCTGGCCCTGCTCAAGGAGATGGGCCTGACCCGCCTGGTGGAGCTGCGCCCCCTGGGCGCGGACTGGCTGGAGCGCCGCCTGGGCTCCTGGGGCTTGGGGCTGTGGGAGTTGGCCCAGGGGCGCGACCCGCGCCCAGTGGCAAGCCAGCGGGAAATCAAGTCGGTCAGCAACGAACACACCCTGGAGCAGGACACCGCCGACCGCGATTTGCTGGCCGCCCACCTGCTGGCGCTCTCCCAGAAGGTGGGGGCGCGTCTGCAACGCAAGAACCTGTGCGGCAAAGTGGTGGCGCTCAAGCTCAAACACGCCGACTTCCGCCTGGTAACCCGGCGCGTCAGCCTGCCCCAGCCCGCCGCCGACACCAGCCAGATATACCAGGCCGCCCTGGCGCTCCTGCGGGGTTACGCCAGCCCCGGCCCCTGGCGGCTCATCGGGGTGGGGGTGAGCGAGCTGTGCCCGGCGGACAAGGTGGAGACAGGGCTTTTCGACGCCGCCCGCCAGGCCCGGGCCAGGGCCCTGGGCCTGGCCGAGCAAGCGGTGCGGGAAAAGTTCGGCGACAAGGCCCTGACCCGGGCCGGAACCCTGCCCCTGCTGGGCAAAGGTGGGTCCAAGGGGGATAATGGGCGCCAAACTTCCTAGACCGGGCCAGACCCGCACATCCTCATAGCCGGGGGACAACGTGAGCAGCGACATCGACGATCTGAGCGTGCAGTACGAAGAAGAGGGCGAGGTGGTGGTGGAGCAGTTGGACAAGCTGATCCTGCACCGGGGCTCCTGGACCACCGTGCTCTTTCTCTATCGCGAAAAGGACCGCAAAACCGGCGAGTTCGGAGCGCCCAAGGCCGGCCTGCGCCGCTATCAAAAGACCCAGGGCGTGTTCCGCAAGCGCGACGCCATCAACCTGACCGAAAAAACCGCGCCCATGCTGGTCAAGCAGCTCCAGGAGTGGTTCAAGTTCTAG
>CAZLSD010000403.1:0-2813 GCA_964561775.1 uncultured Desulfarculus sp.
GGCCGCCGGCCTGCCCCTGGAGCAGAGAGAGCCCGGCGGCTGGGGCGTGGCGCTCACCAAGCGCTTCATGCACGAGCTGCGCTGGAGGCGCCAGGGCCAGAGCAACATATTGACCATGGGCAAACAACTGGGGCGCGGCCCGCGCCGGGAAGGGACATGACCTCATGGAGATGAGCGGACGCACGGATAACCAGGTCTGGGTCTTTTGCATCAAGGGACGCCTGGACACCCAGTCCTCGCCCCAGGCCGAGACCCAGGTGCGCCAGTGGCTGGCCGAGGGTCAGACCCGCCTGGTGGGCGATTTAAGCCAGATGGACTACATCTCCAGCGCCGGCTTAAGGGTCATGCTGGTGGCGGCCAAGGCGGTCAAGGCCCAGGGCGGGGGCATCTGCCTGTTCGGGCTTAACGACTCAGTGCGGGCCGTCTTCGAGATCTCCGGCTTCAAGGCGGTCATCCCCTTTTTCGCGGCAAGCCAGGACGCCATGGCCTGGGTCAGGGGAGAACCAGTCTCACTTGACGATAACGAACCGCTGACGTAATCTGGGGCGGGCGCGCGGCAAAGGGGGGCGGCCTTTTCGCGAGAGGAAGGACCGGACGCGCTCGCCACTGTATCAACCATCGTTGGCCGCTCGCGGCCAGGAGGCATCCCCCCCATGAAACTATCCAAGCTGTTGTGCCTGGCCCTCATGGCCAGCCTGGCCCTGGCCGCGCCCGCCTTTGCCAAGGACACCGTCAAGGTGGCCTTCATCGGCCCCATCACCGGCGGCAACTCGGCCATCGGCCTGGGCGGCCGCAACTCCGCCGACCTGGCGGTCAAGCTGCGCAACGCCGACGCAAAAGCCAAATACAAGTACGAGTTGCTGGTGCTGGACGACGAGTGCAAGCCCAACACCGCCGTGCAGGTGGCCACCAAGGTGGCCGCCGACAAGTCCTACGCCGCCGTGGTGGCCCACTACTGCTCGGTCTCGGCCCTGGCCGCCCTGGACGTGTACCACAAGTTCAACCTGCCCATGGTGGTCTGGGGCGCGGTGCATCCCGACATCACCTACGCCAACAACTACAAGGAAATCCACCGCGTCAACGGCACCATGATCAACCAGAACGAGGTGGCCGCCAAGTTCGTCGCCTCTTTGGGCTACAAGACCTGGGCCCTGCTGCATGACACCACCGACTACGGCAAGGGCATGAAGGACTACTTCTCCAAGTACCTGGAGGCCGCCGGCGGCAAGGTCGTCGGCGTCTACGGCGTCAACTCCGACCAGCAGGACTTCACCGCCGAGCTGACCCAGATCAAGCAGATGAACCCCGACGTGGTCTGGTTCGGCGGCTTGACCCCCCTGGGCGTGCGCATCCGCCTGCAAATGGAAAAGCTGGGCAGCGAGTCCCAGTTCCAGAGCTGCTCGGGCATCATCAGTGACGCCTACATCGAGGGCGCGGGCGCGGGCCTGGCCGAGGGCACCATCGCCTTCCGCGAGGGCGAGCCGGTGGAGCACCTGCCCGGCGGCAAGTGGTTTTTGAGCGAGTACCAGAAGGCCGGCTACGCCGAGCCCCCCGACGCCTTCGGCCCCTTCTCCTTCGCCGCCATGCAGTTGACTTTAGACGCCATCGAGGCGACCGGACCCAAGCGCGCCGCCGTGGTCAAGTGGATGGAGAACGTCAAGGACTATAAGTCCATCGTGGGCGCCATCACCTTCGACGACCACGGCCAGAACATCTCGCCGGCCATCACCAAGTACGTGGTGCAGGATGGCAAGTGGGTGCCCTGGCAGGAATCCGAGTACGCTTCCGGCAAGCGCAAGCTCAAGAGGCTGCCCAAGTAGCATTTTCCCCGGGCGGCGGCTCCCCTTGACGGAGCCGCCGCCCGGTCTTCAAGCGAGGCGCCCGTGGATCTGGCACTCATCGCCCAGCACGTGGCCAACGGCCTGATGCTGGGGCTCATCTACTCCCTGGTGGCCGTGGGCTTCACCCTCTTCTTCGGGGTGCTGGACGTAATCAAGTTCAGTCATGGCGACGTGCTGACCTGGGGGGTCTTCACCGCCTTCTCGGCCTATCTGGGGCTGAACTGGCTGGGGCTGGCCAACCCGGCGCTAATCCTGCTCCTGGTGACTCTGCTGGCCATGGTCTCCACGGCGCTCTTGGGCGCGGTGATAGCCCGCGCCATCATCCTGCCCTTGAAGGGCGCGCCCCCCTTGAACATCCTGCTCATCACCATGATGCTGGGCACGGTCTTGCGCGAGAGCATCCGCCTGTTCTTTCCCGACGGGGCCAACCCCAAGCCCTTCCCGGCCCTGCTGCCCGACTGGAGCCGCTCCTGGGGCAACTTCACCCTGCGCTTCGACAACAGCCTCATGCTCCTGGCCGGCATCGGCATCATCGTGGCCGTGCAGCTCCTCATCGCCCGCACCAAGTTGGGCCTGGCCATCCGCGCCGTCAGCCAGGACGAGGAGACGGCTCGGGTCATGGGGGTCAACTTCAACCTGGTGGTCTACACCACCTTCGCCCTGGGCAGCGCCTTGGCCGCCTTCGCCGGGGTCATCTATGGCCTCTACTACAACGAGCTGTCCTTCAACATGGGCCTGCTGCTGGGGGCCATCGGCTTTTCGGCCGCGGCGGTGGGCGGTTTTGGCAACATCTTCGGGGCCATCGCCGGAGGCTTCCTCTTCGCCGGCCTGCAAACCATCGGCGCGGCGGCCTTGCCCTTCGCCTCCGCCTACAAGGACGTCTTCGCCTTCGCCGTGGTCATCCTCGTCATGTCCTTCAAGCCCACCGGTCTGCTGGGCGAGAAGGTGCGGGAAAGGGTCTAGCCCATGTCC
>CAZLSD010000404.1:0-2799 GCA_964561775.1 uncultured Desulfarculus sp.
GTGCAGGGAGGCGGGGTCATCGGCGGCGGCCTGGGCGATTTCGGCCAGGGCCTGGACCAGGCTGTCCAGGTTTTCCAGGCATTCGGTCTCGGTGGGTTCGATCATGAGGGCTTCCTTGACCACCAGGGGGAAGTAGATGGTGGGGGGATGGAAGCCCTTGTCTATGAGGGCCTTGGCCACGTCCAGGGCGCTGACGCCGTGGGCGGCCAGCTTGTCGCTGGCGGTGAAGACCACCTCGTGCATGCAGGGCTGGTCAAAGGCCACCTGCCAGCGCTCCTGGAGCTTGACCCGCAGATAGTTGGCGGCCAGCACGGCGTTTTCGGAAACGCGCTTCAGGCCTTGGCCGCCCAGAGCCAGGATGTAGGCGTAGGCCTTGAGGATGACGCCGAAGTTGCCGTAGAAGGGGGCCACGTAGCCGATTGACTGGGGCTGGTCATAGTCCAGGAACAGGGCGCCGTCCTCGCGCCGGGCCACCCGGGAGATGGGCAGGAAGGGGACCAGCTTCTCCCCCACCCCCACCGGGCCAGAGCCTGGTCCGCCGCCGCCGTGGGGGGTGGCGAAGGTCTTGTGCAGGTTAAGGTGCACGATGTCGAAGCCCAGGTCGGCGGGCTTGGCATAGCCCATGATGGCGTTCAAGTTGGCCCCGTCATAGTACATGAGGGCGTCCAGGTCGTGGGCGGCCTGGGCGATGGCCAGCACCTGGGGCTCGAACAGGCCCAGGGTGTTGGGGTTGGTCATCATGATGCCGGCCACGCGGGGGCTGAGCAGGCCGCCCAGGGCCTCCAGGTCCATGACCCCATCCTTGGAGGGCACGGGCACCACCTGGTAGCCGGCGATGGAGGCGCTGGCCGGGTTGGTGCCGTGGGAGCTGTCCGGCACCAGCACCAGTTCCTTGGCGTTGCCCTTGGCCCGGTGATAGGCGGCCATGAGCATCAGCCCGGTCAGCTCGCCATGGGCCCCGGCCAGGGGTTGCAGGGTGAAGGCGGCCATGCCGGTGATCTCGGAGAGCAGCTTGTCCATGTCATAGAGCACCTGCAAGGCGCCCTGGGTCAAGAGCCCGCCGCGGCGCAACTGGGGCAGCAGGGGGTGCAGGCCGGCGAAACCGGGCAGGCGGGATATCTCCTCGCTGAACTTGGGGTTGTACTTCATGGTGCAGGAGCCCAGGGGATAGAACCCCACGTCCACGCCGAAGTTCTGGCGCGAGAGGTTGGTGAAGTGGCGCACCACCTCCACCTCGGGGACTTGGGGCAGCCCGGCGGGCTGGGCGCGGGCCAGTTCCGGCGGCAGATCAGCGGCGGCCCAGGCGCTCTCAGGAAAATTGGGCCGGGGCAAACTGACCGCCCGGCGGCCGGGGCGGCTTTTCTCGAATATGGTCTGCATGGGTCCTCTCCCGCGAGTCCATGAGGGGCGGCCTAGGTTGTCCACCTCCAAGGATACCCGGTTTACGCCCTGGCGGGGAAGCATATCCCGCCAAGCGTCCAAGTTACGGATGGCTGGCGGATGGCCCTGGCCGGTGCTACCATGAGCGGCCAGGAGGCAGCATGGCCGATTCCACACCAGCCAATCAAGGACGGGCCTGGGCCATCTTCGCGGTGTGCAGCCTGGGCTTCGTGCTCAGCCAGTTCTACCGCGTCTCGGCCACGGTCATAAGCCCCCAACTTAGCCAGGACCTGAGCTTGAGCGTGGACGAACTGGCCACCCTTTCGGCGGCCTTCTTCTACGCCTTCGCGGCCTGCCAGGTGGCGGTGGCCCTGGTGCTGGACCGCTTCGGGGCGCGGCGCTCCATGGTGGTCTTCGCCCTGCTGGGCCTGGCCGGAGCCGGGCTCTTCGCCCTGGCCCAGGGCCTGGGCTCGGCCCTGGGTGGGCGGGTGCTCTTGGGCGTGGGGCTCAGCTGCAACCTGATGGGACCCATGCTGCTCATGGCGGCCTGGTTCCCGCCCGGCCGCCTGGCCACCCTGAGCGGCCTGATGGTGGGCATCGGCTACATGGGGCCGCTCTTGGCCGCCACGCCCCTGGCCTGGCTGGCCCAGAACTGGGGCTGGCGCTGGGGCTTCATCTGCGTGGGAGCCCTGCACGCCCTGCAAACCCTGGGCGTGCTGCTGGTGGTGCGCGACGCCCCGCCCGGGGGCCGCCTCTCCGCCGCGCCGGGGGCGGGGCGCGCCCAAATGAAGGACCTGCGCCAGCTCCTTAGCCTGCCCGCCTTCTGGCTGATAGGCATGGGCAGCTTCTTCCGCTATGGCTGCCTGGCCGCCCTCATGGGCCTGTGGGCCGGCCCCTTCCTCATCACCGGCCTGGGCATGGACCCCATCACCGCCGGCAACGTGCTGCTGGCCTTGAGCCTGACCCACATCGTCGGCTTGCCCTTGAGCGGACGGCTCTCCGACAAGACCCTCAAAAGCCGCAAGGGCATAATCATCGCCGGCCTGGTCCTCACCTCGGGCCTGACCCTGGCCCTGATCCAGCTCACCCCGCAAGGCTCCGCCTGGTGGGCCGCCGGCCTCTTCGCCCTCATCGGACTGGCCGCCTCGCCCGGCCAGATCATGTACGTGCACATCAAGGAACTGGCCCCGCCCTCGGTGCAAGGCGCGGCCATGACCGGAGTGAACCTCTTCACCATGCTGGGGCCGGCCATGGTCATGCAGGCCGTGGGCGCCCTGGTGGCCTCCGACCCCAAAGCCCTGGCCCAGGCCGGAGCCTTCACCCCCGCCTGGCTGCTCATGGCCGGCGGTCTGGCCCTGGCCGCCCTGCTCTACCTGTTGGTCCCCGACACCAAGCCGGTCAAGTAGCTGGGTTGCGAAA
>CAZLSD010000405.1:0-2796 GCA_964561775.1 uncultured Desulfarculus sp.
CCTGCAGGCTGGCCGCCCAGGCCGCCAGCCTGCAGGACATCGTGGCCCGCCTGAGCAGCCTGGTGGAAGGCCACGGCCGCTTGAGCGGGCAAACCGGGCTTACCGCCGTCTTGGCTCCTCCGCCCGGACCGGAGGACGGCGAGGAGACTCCGTGGGTCTTTTCACCAAAATGCAACGGCGTTGTAACAGAGCCATGACATTGAAGCGGCATACTTGCTGCGGTTGGCGAGCGTGACATCCCGCGACAGCGTCCGCGCCACGGCCAAGGCCGCGCCCTCAAGCTCTCGCCTCCCGGTTACATGAACCCTGTCCGGCCACGGCCTGGAGGAACCCATGTCCACCTCTGACGATAATTTCAAGCACATCTCCATGCAAGACAGCCAGTCCATCATCCGTTACCTGGAGGCCTTGGCCGGGGGCTTCAAGCAGGGCGCCCTGCTTTTTTCCACCGACAACAAGCAGCTGGTGCTCAAGCCCCAGGGGCTCATCAAGCTGGAGGTGGAGGCCAAACGCAAGGACCAGCAGCTCAAGCTCAACATCAAACTGCGCTGGAACGAGGAGGCCCTGACCGAGGGCGACCTGGCCTTGAAGCCCCTCACCGTCTCCAGCCAATCCGTCTAGACCGGCGGCGGGAGACAAGCTTCATGAACGCTCCGGCGGGCCTGGACGAGAATTTCCGCTTCATGGTGCTGGAAGTCAGCAAGCAGGTGGAGGAGACCCTGGCCTTCCTGGCCGAGCCCGGCTCCAGCATGCTGGAGCGCATCGTTGGGCGCGATGACTACATCGACTCCATGAAGGGGCTCATCGAGGAGAGAACCTTCTCCCACCTGACCTCCCAGGCGGTGGACCGGCCCACGGCCAACCTGCTGCGCAGCTTGAACACCATCGCCACCAATCTGGAACGCATCGGCGACTTCGCGGTCAACGTGGTGGAGCAGGTCAAATATTTAAAGGACCCGCGCTTTCCGGCCCGCTATGATTACCAGTCCTTCTTCGACGAGGTGCTCACCGGCCTGGAGACCATGCTGCCGGCCCTGGGACGCCAAGACGTCAACCGGGCCTTGCGCATCTGCCAGTGCGAATTCCGCCTGGACGCCCTGTATCAGACCGCCTTCGCCCAGATACTCTCCGAACTTAGCGGCGGGCCCCACACCGGCGACCTGGTCACCAGCCTGTTCATCTTCCGCTACCTGGAACGCATGGGGGATTCGCTGCTCAACATCGGCGAGGCCCTTCTCTTCCTCCACGTGGGCGAGCGGCTGAAGATCCACCAGTACCAGGCCCTGCACGACACCCTGGCCACCGCGGGCATGCAGCCACCCCAGGTGGAGTTCTCCTCCTTTTGGGGCAACCGCTCCGGATGCAAGGTGGGCAGCGTCAGCGACAAGGCCGGCAGCGTCCAGGGCCGGCGGGTCATCTTCAAGGAAGGGCAGCGGGGCAAGATTATCAAGGAGCGGGACAACATCGAGCGCTGGAACACCATCCGCGCCGACTTGGCGCCCAGGGTCTTCGGCTTCCAGGACCAAAACGCCCAGGCCTCCATCCTGCTGGAGTTCCTGGACGGCTGCACCTTGCAGGAGGTGCTGCTCAACGCCGAGGAAGAGATCCTTGAAAACGCCTGCTTCCTGCTCAAGGAAAACCTGTGTCTGCTCTGGGATGCCACCTTCAGCGATCAGCCCAGCCAGGCCGGCTTCACCCGCCAGCTGCTTAGCCGGCTGGACGACGTCTTCCGCATCCATCCCCAATTCAGGCGCGGGCGCGCCCAGATGTCGGGCATGGAACTGCTCTCCCTGGGGCAGATGCTGCGCCGCCTGGAAGAGCTGGAGCTAAGGCTGCCCGCCCCCTTCTCGGTCTATTGCCACGGCGACTTCAACTTAAACAACATCCTCTACGACCATCCGCGCCAGCGCCTGCACTACATAGACCTTCACCGCTCCCAGGACGGGGACTATGTGCAGGACATCAGCGTGCTGCTGGCCTCCTGTTTCCGCCTGCCCCGGGGCGGCGCGGAGCAGAACCGGCGCACCAATCGCATGATCGCAGAAATCCTGGAACTGTCCCGCGAGTTCGCGGCCAACCGCCAAGACAACCATTTCGAGGTCCGCTTGGCCCTGGGATTGGTGCGCTCGCTTTTCACCTCCACCCGTTTCGAGCTGAACAAGAATTTCGCCCAGCAGATGTATCTGCGCTCGCTTTACCTAATGGAGCGCCTGCTGTCCTGGCCCGGCCAGGAACTGGAGTCCTTTGTCCTGCCCGACCACGTGTTGACCTACTGAGAAGCCAAAATGAACTCAGCCGAAAAACGCATCGGAGTGGTGGGGCTGGCCGAGGGCTGGTCCAGCCAGGAATTGCTGCGCGCCGTGCGCCAGCGCACGGGCCAAGCCCTGCTCATAGACCCGGGCCGCATGGAACTGGACCTGGCGCGGGGGCGGGTCATCTACCAAGATCAGGATCTGGGCGCCCTGGACGCTCTCATCATCAAGAAGCTGGGCCAGGTTTACGCCCCCCACCTGCTGGATAGGCTGCAAACCTTGCGCTTTCTCCAGCAAGACGGACTGCCCATCTTCTCCGCCCCCTCGGCCATCGGCCAGGTGCTGGACCGCTTGAGCTGCACCGTGGGTTTACGCCTGGGAGGCATACCCATGCCGCCCACCTTCATCTGCGAGCACCCCGCCGCCGCCGCCGCCGCCATCAACCGCCTGGGGCCCTGCGTGCTCAAGCCGCTGTTTTCCACCAAGGCCCGCGGCATGCGGGTGGTGCATCCCGGTCCCGACGCCCTGGAGCGCCTGCTGGAAT
>CAZLSD010000406.1:0-2770 GCA_964561775.1 uncultured Desulfarculus sp.
AGGTCATCGGCCTGGCCAACGCCGGCGGCGACACCATCAACGCCATCAAGCAGGCCGCCGAGTTCGGCATCACCAAGGCCGGCCAGCGCCTGGCCGGCATGCTCACCTTCATCTCCGACATCCACGCCTTGGGGCTGCAGACCGCCCAGGGGCTGGTGCTCACCACCGGCTTCTACTGGGACCAAAACGAACAGACCCGCGCCTGGTCCAAGAAGTGGAGCGCCCGCATGAAGGGCGCCATGCCCACCATGGCCCAGGCCGGCGTCTACTCCGGCGTGCTGCACTATCTGAAGGCGGTCCAAGCCGCCGGCAGCGACGAGGCCAAGGCCGTGGCCAAGAAGATGAAGGAACTGCCCGTGCAGGACTTCTTCGCCCAAAACGGCAAGGTGCGCGAGGACGGCCGCATGGTCCACGACATGCTGCTGGTGCAGGTCAAGACCCCCGGCGAGTCCAAGGGACCCTGGGACTACTACAAGATCCTGCGCGTCATCCCCGGCGACCAGGCCTACAAGCCCATCGAGCAGACCGAGTGCCCCTACCTGCTCAAGAAGTAAACCTCCGTTGGCGGCGCCGGCCCCGCCCGGCCGGCGCCGCGCCCTCGGCCAAGGGCCCCGCGCGAGGAAAGAATCATGTTTGAACTGCTAGGCATACCCCCCCAGGCCCTCTTCGGCCAGCTCCTCCTGGGGCTCATCAACGGCGCCTTCTACGCCGTGCTCAGCCTGGGGCTGGCCCTCATCTTCGGGCTCCTGAACGTGATCAACTTTTCCCACGGAGCCCAGTACATGCTGGGGGCCTACGTGGCCTGGCTCTCGCTGACCTACGCCGGCCTCAACTACTGGGCGGCGCTCTTGATCGCGCCCGTGGTGGTGGGGGCCTTCGGCATAGTGCTGGAGCGCCTGTTCCTGCGCTGGCTCTACCAGCTGGACCACCTCTACGGCCTGCTCTTGACCTTCGGCCTGGCGCTGATCATAGAGGGCGTCTTCCGCCAGCTCTACGGCATCAGCGGACAGGCCTACTCCATCCCGCCCATCCTGACCGGCGGCCACAACCTGGGCTTCATGTTCTTGCCCACCTACCGGGCCTGGGTGGTGCTGGCCTCCCTCATCATCTGCATCGCCACCTGGCTGGTGATAGAAAAGACCCGCCTGGGAGCCTATCTGCGCGCCGGCACCGAGAACCCCACCCTGGTGCAGGCCTTCGGCATCAACGTGCCCCGCATGATCACCCTGACCTACGGCTTCGGCGTGGCCCTGGCCGCCCTGGCCGGGGTGCTGGCCGCCCCCATCTATCAGGTCAAGCCCACCATGGGAGCGGACATGATCATCGTGGTCTTCGCCGTGGTGGTCATAGGCGGCATGGGCTCCATCCTGGGCTCGGTGCTCACCGGATTCATGCTGGGCCTGCTGGAGGGCCTGACCAAGGTCTTCTATCCCGAAGCCAGCAACACGGTCATCTTCGTGGCCATGGCCATCGTGCTGCTCATCAAGCCCGCCGGCCTCTTCGGCCGGGCCAACTGAGGGAAGAACCCATGCAGCGCAAATACTTAGGCATCGCGGCGCTGGTGGCCCTGGGCCTGGCCGCGCCCTGGTTCGTCTACCCGGTCTTCCTCATGAAGGCCCTGTGCTTCGCCCTCTTCGCCTGCGCCTTCAACCTGCTCTTGGGCTACGTGGGCCTCTTATCCTTCGGCCACGCCGCCTATTTCGGATTCGCGGGCTATGTCTGCGGCCACGCCGTCAAGATATGGGGGCTCACCCCCGAACTGGGCGTGCTCTTCGGAACCGCCGTGGCCGCCACCATGGGCCTGGTCTTCGGCTGGCTGGCCATAAGACGCTCGGGCATATACTTCGCCATGATCACCCTGGCCCTGGCCCAGATGATCTTCTTCCTCTGCGTGCAGGCCCCCTTCACCCACGGCGAGGACGGCCTGCAGGCCATACCCCGCGGCCACCTCTTCGGCCTTATCGACCTCTCCAGTTCCCACACCCTCTATTATTTCGTGCTGGCCGTCTTCATCGCCGGCCTGGTCATCATAGAGCGCGTGGTCACCTCGCCCTTCGGCCAGGTCTTGAAGGCCATCCGCGAGAACGAGCCCCGCGCCACCAGCCTGGGCTATCGCGCCGAGCGCTACAAGCTCCTGGCCTTCATCCTCTCCGCCGCCCTGGCCGGCACCGCGGGCTCCATGAAGGCCCTGGTCTTCCAGTTGGCCTCTTTAACCGACGTGCACTGGCACGCTAGCGGCGAGGTGGTGCTCATGACCCTGCTGGGCGGCGTGGGCACCGTCTTCGGACCCGTGGTGGGAGCCTTCCTGGTGGTGGCCATCCAAAACTACCTGGCCCAGGTCGGCGCCTGGGTCACCATCATCCAGGGCGTCATCTTCGTCATCTGCGTGCTCTCCTTCCGCCGTGGCATGGTGGGCGAAGTCATGGCCTGGTGGGACCGCCGCCAAGGCAAGGTTTAGGATGAAGACTGGGGGGAAACCCTTTTTGCAGCGCAAAAAGGGTTTCCCCCCACACCCCCCTTCCTAAAAAGGCGTGTGTTTTGCCTGGCGCGGAACGGGCGTGAATTTTTTTCCGCGGGCAAGACGGGCGGGGATAAACCCCGCCCCTACATCAAGAAACAAGGTTTTCTTCGTAGGGGCGGGGTTTATCCCCGCCCGTCTTGGTTCCCCCAGATTAGGCTTCATGGTTGCTGCTTGGCTGCTGGCCGCCAAAGCCTGGGCCACCCCCTTCGCTTTTTTAGGAAGGGGGGTGTGGGGGGAAACCCTTTTTTG
>CAZLSD010000407.1:0-2769 GCA_964561775.1 uncultured Desulfarculus sp.
CCTCTACGTCTCGTGGGCTCGGAGATGTGTATAAGAGACAGGAGCTACATCCACATGATGGACCCCGGCTTCAACGAGGCCGCCTTCCGCGACCAGGTCTCCGACCTGTTCTTCCGCATCCAGGCCGCCTGGACCGGCTTCAAGCTGGAGCAGGTCAAGGACATCCTGACCCAGGAGATGTATGACGTGCTGGCCACCCAGGCCGCCGACTTGAAGGCCCGGGGCCGCCAGAACCGCCTGGAGAACGTGGCCGTGCGCGGGGTGGAGATGAGCGAGGCCTGGCAGGAACAGGACCAGGACTTCATCAGCGTGCGTTTCACCGCCAATTTGCTGGACTACGTGGTGGAGACGGCCAGCGGCCAGGTGGTGGAGGGCAGCGACAGCCAGCCGGTCAAGTTCGAGGAGTACTGGACCTTCACCCGGCCGGTGGGTCCCGGCCCCTGGAGGCTGGCGGCCATCACCCAGATGAATTAGGCGTTTGGCCAGACCAGGCGGGACCTCGGCCCTTGGGCCGGGGTCTCGCCTTTCCCGCAAGCTTGACAGGCGGGCCAGCGCCTGTTATCCAGCCTTGACCGCGACAGATCAGGCCTCTTTCCCCCCTGGCCGCCCGCCGCCGGGGGCCACATACACGGTGAGACCATGCCGGCCAAACAGCCCCCCCGCCGCCGCAAAACCTATGTCAGCAACTCCACCTTCGTGGTCATCCTGGCGGCCTTCGCGGTCCTGGCCTTCTTGGAGCTGGGCCCCAAGCTCTCCCTGCCTGGCTCCGACAGCGAGCTGACCCCCTATTTCGAGGGCAAGGAAGGCTCGGCGGTGATCCTGGACGGGCAAAACGGCAAATACTGGCGGCACAACCCCGAACTGGCCGCCCGCCGCCTGCCCCCCCAGTCCACCTTCAAGATCGCCAACGCCCTTATATCCCTGGACTGCGGCGTGGTGTCCGGCCCGGAGGACACCATCAAGTGGGATGGCCGCCAGCGGTCCTGGCCCATGTGGAACCAGGACCACACCCTGGCCTCGGCCCTGCGCGCCTCGGTGGTTTGGTATTACCAGGAATTGGCCCGCCAGGTGGGGGCAGAGCGCATGGCCCTCTATCTGAAGAGCCTTAACTATGGCAACGCCGACGCCAGCGGGCCGGTGGATGGCTTCTGGCTGAGCAGCAGCCTGCGCATAAGCGCCGAGGAGCAGGTGGTCTTCCTACGCCGCCTGGCCCGGGGGGACCTGCCCCTCAAGCCCTTGGTCATGGAGCAGGTGCGCGAGATGCTCGTCCTGGAGCGCAAGGACCAGGCCGTGCTAAGGGGCAAGACCGGCTCCGGCGGGGGCACGGGAAGCAATTTCAACCTGGGCTGGTTCGTGGGCTGGGTGGAAAAAGGCCCGCGCAACTACTACTTCGCCGTCAACCTCCTGGGCGAGGGCCAGGGCGGGGCCCAGGCCCGCCAGGTGGCTCTTGCCATGCTCCAAGGGCTCAAGCTGTGGTAGAGCCCCGCCCCCTGCCTCGGGTGGTGGTGGGCGGCCTGCGCGGCGGCTCGGGCAAGACCACCATAACCCTGGGGCTGATCCAGGCCCTGCGCGACCAGGGCCGCCGGGTGGCCCCTTTCAAGAAGGGGCCGGACTACATCGACCCCTTCTGGCACAGCGAGGCCGCCCAGGCCCCCTGCCGCAACCTGGACCCCTATCTCATGGGGCGCGAGCAGGTGCGCCGCTCCTTTGGCTGGCACAGCCGGGATTTTGACTGCGCGGTGGTGGAGGGCAACCGGGGGCTTTTTGACGGCCTGGACGCGGCGGGCGGCTACTCCACGGCCGAGCTGGCCAAATGCCTGGAATCACCGCTTATCCTGCTGGTGGATTGCTCCATGGCCAGCCGCAGCGTGGCGGCGGTGGTGCTGGGCTGCCAGCATTTCGACCCCGCGCTCAACCTGGCCGGGGTCATCTTGAACCCCGTGGCCAACGCCCGCCAGGAAAAGGTGGTGCGCCAGGCCATCGAGCAATATTGCGGGGTGCCGGTGCTGGGGGCGGCGCCCCGGCTGAAGCTGGACCTGCCCCAGCGCCACATGGGCCTGGTGCCGCCCCAGGAGCACGACTCGGTGGCGGCGGCCCTGCATCAGGCCGGGCGCAGCGTGGCCGCCCACGTGGAGGTGGCCGCCCTGTGGGAGCTGATGGCCGGCGCGCCAGCCTGGAGCGAGTTGCCGCCGCCGGAGGGGCTCTTCCCCCCCGCGCCGCCCTCCGGACCCAGGCCGCGCGTGGGGGTCATCCGCGACGCGGCCTTTGGCTTCTATTATCCCGAGAACCTGGAGGCCCTGGCCAACCACGGGGCCGAACTGGTCTTCTGCTCGGCCCTGGCCGACGCCGCCCTGCCCGCCCTGGACGCCCTCTACGTGGGCGGCGGTTTTCCCGAGACCCACGCCGGCCAGCTCTCGCAAAACATCTCCTTCCGCGACTCCCTGGCCAGGGCCGCCGCCAGCGGCCTGCCCATCTACGCCGAATGCGGGGGGCTGATGTACCTGGGGCAGGTCCTGAGCGCGGGCGGCCAGACCTGGCCCATGGCCGGGGTGCTGCCGCTCAGCTTCGCCATGGAGAAAAAGCCCCAGGGGCACGGCTATTCCTCCTGCCGGGTGGTGGAGGAAAATCCTTTCTGGCCGGTGGGATATCAGTTCAAGGCCCACGAGTTCCACTACTCCAGCCACCAATTTTCACCCTCGCCCGCCTGCCGCCTGGTCTATGAGGTGGAACGCGGCCAGGCCCTGGCCGGGAGGCGGGAGGGGGCCCTGG
>CAZLSD010000408.1:0-2764 GCA_964561775.1 uncultured Desulfarculus sp.
TCCCCTTCCCCTCCACCTTATCTGGCCCTAAAAAGGCTCCCGCCCCCCTGGGCAGGAGGACGGGAGTTGTCGTCATGGGTTGCCGGACCGCTTGGCCCGGCGCTGGCGGGTTTACGCCTTTTCCAGCTTCACCGCGCAGGCCTTGTACTCGGCGGTCAGGCTGATGGGGTCGTAGACCGGGTTGGTCAGCCAGTTGGCGTTGCCCTCGCGGAAGTGGAAGGCCATCCAGACCAGGCCCCGGGGCACCTGGCGGGTGACGTTGGCCTTGACCACCACCTGGCCCCGGCGCGAGCTGACCCGCACCATGTCGCCGTGGGCGATGCCCAGCTCGGCGGCGTCGGCCAGGGAGATGTCGGCCGTCTCCTGACCCAGCAGGTCGTTAAGACCGCCGCAGCGGCCGGTCTGGGTGCGGGTGTGATAGTGATAGAGCCGGCGGCCGGTGGAGAGCACGAAGGGATACTTCTTGTCCGGCACCTCGGCGGGCGGGGTCCAGTCCAGGGCCACGAAGTTGCCCAGGCCGCAAGTGAAGCAGCCCTCCTGGTGCAGGCAGGCCGTGCCGGGATGCTTCTTGTCCGGGCAGGGCCATTGCAGGCCGTCGTTCTCGATGCGGTTGTACTTGATACCCTTCAGGGCCGGGGCCAGCTCGCTGACCTCCTTGTCCCAGATATCTTGACCGCTCTTGCTCTTCCACTCCTGACCCAGGCGCTTGGCCACTTCACGGAACACCCACCAGTTGGGCTTGGCCTCGCCCGGAGGGGTGACCGCCTTGCGCACCCGGCTTACCCGGCGCTCGGAGTTGGCGAAGGTGCCGTCGTCCTCGCTCCAGGCCGCGGCGGGGAAGATCACGTCGGCGAAGCGGGTGGTCTCGGTGGGGAAGATGTCGTTGCAGATGAGGAAGTCCACCTTCTCCAGGCAGTGCTCCACGTGGCGGATGTCCGGCTCGGTGTTGGCCAGGTTCTCGCCGAATATCCACAGGGCCTTCAAGGAGCCGTCGGCGATGCCGTCGAACATCTGGGGCATCATGAGGCCGTTCTTCTTGGGCAGCTTGACGCCCCAGGCCTCCTCGAACTTCTTGCGCGCGTCCTTGTCTTCCACCTTCTGATAGCCGGGGAAGACGTTGGGCAGCGCGCCCATGTCGCAGGCGCCCTGCACGTTGTTCTGGCCGCGCAGGGGGTTGACGCCGCCGCATTCGAAACCCACGTTGCCCAGGAGCATTTGCAGGTTGGCCGTGGAGCGCACGTTGTTGACGCCGCAGGTGTGCTCGGTGATGCCCAGGGTGTAGATGAGCATGGCCGGCTTGACCGAGGCCAGGGTGCGGGCGGTCTCTATGATCAGCTCCTCGGAGAGCCCGCAAATCTTGGAGACCTTCTTGGGGGTGTACTCGGCCACCTTGGCCTTCAAGTCCTCATAGCCCACGGTGTGGGCGTCGATGTAGGCCTGGTCCTGCAAGCCCTCCTTGATGATGACGTGCATGAGCCCGTTGAGGAAGGCCACGTCCGAGCCCACCTTGATGGGCAGGTAGCTCTGGGCGTGCTCGGCGATGCCGGTGTAGCGGGGGTCGGCCACGATGAGGCGCGCGCCCTTCCTTACCGCCCGCTTGATGTAGGCCCCGGCCACGGGATGGGCCTCGGTGGTGTTGGAGCCGATGACAAAGAGAAGCTGGGCCTTCTCGAAATGAGCGAAGGAGTTGGTCATTGCGCCCGAACCGAAGCTGGCGGCCAGACCGGCCACCGTGGGGGCGTGTCAGGTTCGTGCGCAGTGGTCTATGTTGTTTGTCCCGATGACCGCCCTGAACAGCTTCTGCATGTTGTAGGAGTCTTCGTTGATGGAGCGGGCGCAGGAGACGCCGGCGATGGCGTCGGCCCCGTGCTTCTTCTTGATCTCCTTCAGGCGCTTGGCCACCAGGTCCAGGGCCTCGTCCCAGGTGGCGGGGTGGTGCTGGCCGTCCTCGCCCTTGATCAAGGGCGTGGTGAGCCGCTCGGGGGAGTGGATGAAGTCATAGCCAAAGCGGCCCTTGACGCAGAGCATGCCCCGGTTGGGCTGGGCGTCCTCCACCGCGGTGACCTTGACTATGCGCTCGCCCTTGACGTGCAGCCACAGCTGGCAGCCCACCCCGCAATAGGGACAGGTGGTGCGGACCTTCTTGATCTCCCAAGAGCGGGCCAGGCCCTTGGCCTTTTTCTCGGTGAGCGCGCCCACCGGACAGGCCTGCACGCACTGGCCGCAGAAGACGCAGTCGCTCTCGTGATAGGCCCGGTCGCCGCTGGTGACGATCTTGCTCTTGGCCCCGCGATAGCCATAGCCGATGGCCTGGTTGACTTGCAGGTCGTTGCAGGCCTGCACGCAGCGGCCGCACAGGATGCAGCGGCTGAAATCCCGCACGATGAGCGGGTTCAGGTCCTCGGTGGGGTATTGCTGGGTCTGGCCCTCGAAACGGATGTCGGTGATGCCGTACTGATAGGCCAGGGCTTGCAGCTTGCAGTCGCCGTTCTTCTCGCAGGTCAGGCAGTTGTGGTTGCCCGACGCCAGCAGCAGCTCCACGTTGAGCCGCCGGCTCTTGTGCACGTCCTCGGTGTCGGTCTGCACCTCCATGCCGTTGCCGGCGGGCATGGCGCAGGAGGCCACCAAGGTGCGCGCGCCCTTGACCTCCACCAGGCACATGCGGCAGGCCCCGGTGGGGGTGGCGTCCTTGAGATAACAAAGGGTCGGGATGTACACCCCGTTGGCCTGGGCCACCTCCAATATGGTCTGCCCGGGCGAAAAC
>CAZLSD010000409.1:0-2737 GCA_964561775.1 uncultured Desulfarculus sp.
GTCTGGGGGGAACCCTTTTTTGGCGCAAAAAAGGGTTCCCCCCAGTTCTCTCCCCGCCCTCATTCTTTATGCGGCGGCTTGAACAGGCCCTGGGCGGTGATGACGCCTTCGGCCACCTCCACCAGGCGCAGGCTCAAGCGGCGGGCCTCCTGTTGCAGGCGGGTCATGGCCTCGGCCTCGCCCAGGCCCAGGCTGTCCATGAGCAGGCCCTTGGCCCGCTCGATGATCTTGCGGGCGCGGATTTCCTCGCGCAGGTCGGTGACCTGTTGCTCCAGGTCTTGGACGCGCTGGAAATTCTGGTAGGCGATCTCGATGGCCGGCCCCAGCACGGCGGCCTCCACCGGTTTGGTCAGATAGGAGTAGACCCCGGCCTCGCGGGCGCGGTCCAAAAAGACCTGGCCGGCATAGCCGGTGATGAGCACCACCGGCAGGGGCTGGTGGCGGTTCATGACCTGGGCGGCCTGGATGCCGTCCATGGTGGGCAGGTGTATGTCCACCAGGGCCAGGTCGGGGTTGGTTTCCTGACGCAGCAGGTTGGCTTCCACGCCGTCGCGCGCCCAGGCCAGCACCTGATGCCCCAGGCTCTCCAGGGCCTGGCGCAGGGCCAGGGCGTGGGCGGCTTCGTCCTCCACCAGCAGAATACCCAGTTTCATGTCCAAACACCGCGATTTAGGATGGCGAATTCGGTGGCTGGCACGGTGAGCACGGCCTCCAGCCCGCCCAGGGGGCTGGCCAGCAGTTCCATGCTCCCGCCCAGTTCCTTGCTGGCCATGGCCTGGGACAGTTTCAGTCCCAGGCGGGCCTGGCGGTTGATGTCGAAGCCGGGGGGCAGTCCGGGGCCGTTGTCCAGCACGGCCAGGCGCAGCCCCCCCTCATGGCGGCGGCCCTTGATGACCAGCACCCCGCCGGCGTGGCGCGGCTGGCCGTGGCGCAAGGCGTTCAGGATTATCTCGTATAGCCACAGCGAAAGCGGCGAGCACAGACGCAGGCTCAAAGGCAGGGCCTCCACCTGCTTCTCCAGGGCCAGCCCCCCGTCCTGGCGCCAGAGCAGGCGGCGCAATATCTCGTCCACCAAGCCGTCCAGGCCGGGCCCCTGGCGCTTTTCCAGCACCAGGGCGTAGGCGGCGCTCAAGGCCCCTATCCTGCCCTCCATCATCTCGGCGAGGGCGAAAGGCGTGGGAGCCTGCGCCGCGGCCAGACCCAGCAGGCTGGCGACGTTTTGCAGATCGTTCCTTACCCGGTGGCATATCTCGCCCGCCAGCCGGCCCAAAGGCTCGGTCAGTTCCACCGTTTCCGGCGGAGCGTTCCCCGCCGGCAGGCTGGGGTCGGCGGCGCTCATGAAAAAGCTCCCGCCGCGGGCAGGCTATCGGACGCCCCCCGCGTCCTTGCAAGCTAGACGGATTCGACGCTCTTGATCTGGGGCACCACCTGCTTGACAACCTTCTCGATGCCCATCTTGAGGGTCATCTGGCTCATGGGACAGCCGCCGCAGGCGCCTTTCAAACGCACCTTGACCACGCCATCCTCGCTCACGTCCACCAGTTCCACGTCGCCGCCGTCGCGCTGCAAGGCGGGACGGATCTTTTCCAGGGCCTCTTGCACCTGCTGTTTCAAGGCTGACCTCCAGATCGGTTCGTTTGCTCTAATGGCTCAACCTAGCACAACTGGCTCTGCTTGCCAATCAATCCAGGCCGCGCCCGCTTAAGCGGGTCAAGGCCTCCAGATAGCGCTGGCGCGTGCCCTCTATGACCTGGGCCGGCAGCTTGGGCGCGGGCGGCTTCTTGTCGAAGCCGATGCTCTCCAGATAGTCGCGCACGTACTGCTTGTCATAGCTCTGCTGGGAGCGGCCCGGCTGGTACTGGTCGGCCGGCCAGAAGCGGCTGGAGTCGGGGGTCAGCACCTCGTCGATGAGGATGACCCGGCCGTCCAGCAGGCCGAACTCGAACTTGGTGTCGGCGATGATGATGCCGGCCTTGGCCGCCAGTTCGCGCGCGCGCAGGTAAATGGCCTTGGCCCGGCGGGCCACCTCCTGGGCGATCTCCTCGCCCACGATGCGCCCGGCCTGGGCCAGGTCGATGTTCATGTCGTGGTCGCCCAGCTCGGCCTTGGTGCTGGGGGTGAAGAGCGGCTCCTCCAGGCGGTCGCTCTCCTTGAGGCCGGCGGGCAGGGCATAGCCGCAGACCTGGCCGGTCTTCTGGTAGTCGGCCCAGCCGCTGCCGGCCAGATAGCCGCGCACGATGGCCTCGATGGCCAGGGGCTGGCATTTCTTGACCAGCATGGAGCGCCCCTCCAACTGGTCCTTGAAGGGCTGGAGCTGCTCCGGATAGTCCTCCACCCGCCAGGCCACCAGGTGGTTGGGGGTCAGGTCCTTCATCTGCGTAAACCAATAGAGGCTGATCTGGGTCAGGATGCGTCCCTTGTCGGGAATAGGGTCGGGCAGGATCACGTCGAAGGCGCTTAAGCGGTCGCTGGCCACGATGAGCAGGTGCTCGCCCAGGTCATAGATGTCGCGCACCTTGCCGCGCCCCTTCAGGGTGATTCCGGGCAGGTCGGTCTGCATCACGATTTTGGACACGGGGTTCCCCCTATGTTGCTGGTCCGCGTTGACGACTTTATGGTGCGATAGTATGCTGAGAAACTCCGCAGTTCAAGACCCCGTCTTATTTTTCAAGGAGAAAAGGCATGTTGCAGAAGATCACCGTGATTGGCGGCGGCAACGTGGGGGCCACCTGCGCCC
>CAZLSD010000410.1:0-2736 GCA_964561775.1 uncultured Desulfarculus sp.
TGCTGGGGCTGCCCCACAGCCAGACCAGCACCAGCCCCAGCACGCCCAAGCTCAAGCAAGCGGCCCAGAACAGACCGCCCTCCCACCAAGGACGACCGGCCCGCGGCCGCTTGCGCGACCGGGGCCGGGATTTCTTGGCGGCCGGACGTTTTCCCGCGCGGCCCTGGGGGCGGCCGCCCATGGGCCTAGCGGCTGACCTGGCCGGGGGCCGGGGCGGCCGGCTTGGCGTGGTTCACCTGGGAGAAGACCTGCCAGGCCTTGAGCAGGTCCAGGGCGCGGGATATCTGGTTGTCCTTGGCCAGGCGCTCGGCGGAGAAGTAGAGCTTGTTGTCGCCGTGCTCGCTGGGGGGGGCCGGCTCCTCGCGCTTGGCCGGGCGCTCCTCGGCGGGGATGGCTCCGCTCAGGTCCTTCTCGCGCACCCCGCTCTCGCTGGGCTTGTCGCTGGGCTGCTTCTTGCCGTTGGTCTCGCTGGGGACCTCCAGGGGCAGCACCAGGTCGGGCTCGATGCCCTTGGCCTGGATGGCCCGGCCATTGGGCGTGTAGTAGCGGGCGGTGGTGAGCCGGATGGCGCCCTTGTCCTCCAGGGGGATGATGGTTTGCACCGAGCCCTTGCCGAAGGTGGCGGTGCCCAGGATCAGGGCCCGCTTGTGGTCCTGCAGGGCCCCGGCCACGATCTCGCTGGCGCTGGCCGAGCCGTTGTTGACCAGGCAGACCATGGGATAGTCGCCGGCCTTGCCCTGGCCGCTGGCCTTGAAGACCATCTGCTGGTTGGGCAGGCGGCCCTTGGTGCTGACGATGAGGCCTTCCTTGATGAACTGATCCGCCACGCTCACGGCCTCCTGCAAAAGGCCGCCGGGGTCGTTGCGCAAATCCAGCACCAGGCCGCGCAGGGGCTGCTTCTGGGTTTGGAGCACTTGCAGGGCCTTGACCAGGTCCTGGGTGGTGTCCTCCTGGAAGTTGGAGATGCGCACGTAGGCGTAGCCGTCCTCCAAGAGGTTGTAGCGCACGCTGCGCAGGGGAATCAGCTCGCGGGTGATGGAGAAGTCCAGCAGCTTGGCCTGGCCTTCGCGCAACATGGTCAGGATGACCTTGCTGCCCTTGGGGCCGCGGATGGCCTTGACCGCGTCGGTCAGGCTCATGCCCTTGGTAAGCTTGCCGTCTATCTTGATGATGCGGTCGCCGGGCTGCACCCCGGCCTGGAAGGCGGGGGTGCCCTCGATGGGGGAGACCACGGTGAGCACGCCGTCCTTTTGGGTTATCTCGATGCCCACCCCGTGGAAGCTGCCCTTGGTCTCGACCTGGAGATCCTTGAACTCGTCCGGGGTCATATAGGCCGAGTGGGGGTCCAGGCTGCTGACCATGCCCTTCAAGGCCTCGGTGATCAGTTCCTCCGGAGTCTTCTTCTCCACGTACTTGCTCTCGATTTCGGAGAGCACCTCGGTGAAGATGCGCATGCGCTGATACTCGGTGTCGCCCCCCGAGCGCGCGGCCAGCCCCGGCAGATGGGTCAGGGCCACCACGGCCACGGCGGCCAAGGCGGCGATCAGCAGGGAGATTCGGAGCGAAGCGCGCGGCATGCCGTCCTCCAGACGCGGGTAAGCACAAAGCTATATAGATTATCCGGAGATTTAGCCCCGGGTCAAGGGTTCAGGCGCATCCAGTCCAGGGGATTTTGCGGGCGCGTCCCCTTGCGCACCTCCAGGTAGAGCCGCCCTTCCTGGTCCAGGGTTCCCAGGGCCTCGCCGGGGGCCAGGGTCTGGCCCTGCTCCACGGCCAGGGTGCCCAGGCCGGCCATGACCGTGTGCACCCGTTCGCCGTGGTCCAGGATGACCACCAGCTTGAAACCGGCCAACTCGCCGGCGTGGGCCACCTCTCCCCCCCAAGGCGCGCGCACCGAGGCCCCGGGCCGGGCCTGGATGAGCGCGCCTGGACGGCCTTCATCAGGGGTTTCCAGGAGTTGGCCGTCCACGGGCGGCGATAGCCTGCCCCTGGCCCCGCTTATGCCCGCCCTAGCCCCGGCGGCGGGCTGGCTTTGCAGGGCGAAGGTGCGGGCCAGGCGGGCCTGGGCCTCGCTGAGGGCGGCGATGTTCTCGGCCAGGGCCTCCTGGCGCGCGGCCTGCTCGGCCAGCAGCAGCTGGCGCGCCTCCCGCATGCGGGCCAGGGCTTCCCGGCGCTCCTCCAACTGGCGGCCAAGCTCTGCCAGCTCGTTCTGGCGCAGGGCATGCAGCGACTTCAGCTCGGCCAGGTTGGCCTGCTGGCCGCGCAGTTCCAGGTAGGCGGCTTGCTGGCGGCCCAGCAGGCGGGCCAGGGCATGGGCGCGGGTCAAGGCATCGTGAAAATCCTGGGCCGAGGCCAGAAAGGCCAGCCCGTCGTCGGCGGCCAGGAAATAGAGGGCGCGCAGTTGTTTCTTGTAACGCGCGCCCTGGGCCTGGACCTGGGGGGTCAGCTCCTGGATTTGGCTCAGCACCAGGGGCAGGCGGCTGGCCAGGTTCTTCTGCTGGGCCTGAAGCTCGCGGGTCTGCTCCTGGGCCTGGGCCTGTTCGGCCTCCAGGCGCTCCAGTTCATCTTGCAGGCGCTGGCGGGAGAAAAACATATCCTCCTGCTGGTCCAGGGCCTGGGAGAGCCTTTGGCGCAGTTGTTCGCCCGTTTCTCCCGGGCCTTGGGCCAGGGCCGGCGCGGTTGGTGGCCATACAAGCCATGCGGCCAGGCAGATGGCCAGGCCCAGGCCCCTTACGG
>CAZLSD010000411.1:0-2733 GCA_964561775.1 uncultured Desulfarculus sp.
TTGGGTGCGGATAACCCTTTTTGCGCTGCAAAAAGGGTTTCCCCCCAACTCTTCCGCATTTCTACCTCACGCCGCCGCGGCCGGCAATGGCTGTGGCGGGTGGGAGTGGTCGCCGGCCAGGGAGCCGTCGTAGATGGTGAGTTTGCGGGCGGCCCGTTGGGCGCAGGCCTGGCTGTGGGTGACCATGATGATGGTCATGCCTTGGGAGCTGAGCTGGGCCAGCAGGTCCATGATCTGGCGGCTGTTGGCCTGGTCCAGGTTGCCGGTGGGTTCGTCGGCCAGGAGCAGGGGCGGGCGGTTGACCAGGGCGCGGGCCACGGCGGCCCGTTCCTGCTCGCCGCCGGAGAGCTGGCCGGGCAGGCGGGCTTCCTTGCCCGCCAGGCCAACCCGCTTGAGGGCCTGGGCGGCCATGTCGATCTGGCGGGACTTGGGCAGGCCGCTGGTGGCCAGGGGCAGCATGACGTTCTCGGCCAGGTTGAGATAGGGCACCAGGTTGAAGTTCTGGAAGACGAAGCCCAGGTACTCGCGCCGGAAGTCGGCGCGCTGGTCCGGGCTCAAGCTGAAAATGTCCAGGCCGTCCACCAGATAGCGGCCGGAGCTGGGGGTGGTGAGCGCGCCCAGGATGGCGAGCAGGGTGGACTTGCCCGAGCCCGAGGGGCCCATGACCGCCACGAACTCGCCCTTGTCCAGGGAGAAACTGACCTGGCGCAAGGCCCGCACCTGGGCCTGGTCCTGGCCGTAGTTCTTGCTCAGTTGGCTGGCTTCAAGAAAGCTCATGTGCTGGTCTCCATCTATAGGGTGCGCAGGGCGGTGGAGGGGTCCAGGCGGGCGGCCAGCCAGGCTGGGTAGAAGCTGGCTCCCAGGCCCAGGATCAGGGAGAGGCCCAGGGCCGCCAGGCCCAGGCGCGGGTGCAGGCCCAGGCTGGCTCCATGGCCTTCGCCGAAGAAGGGCAAGGCCGCCTGCCCCACGCCCAGGCCGGCGGAATAGCCCAGCAGGCCGGCGGCCAGGGAGAGGAGGAGGGCCTCCCAGAGGACCACCCGCATGATGTGGGCGCGGCGGAAGCCTATGGCCGCCAGCACGCCGATCTCGTTGGTGCGCTCCTTGACCGAGGCCATCATGGTGACCAAAACCAGGAGGCTGGCCAAAAGCGCCACCAGGCCGGAGACGCCCAGGGAGAAGTTGGCAAAGGCCTTGGCCGTCTCCAGGCGGCCCTTGACCACGGACTGGATGGCCGTGACCTTGGCCCCGGGCAGGGCCTGGGAGATTTGCAGCACCATGTCATCCACCGGGCAGTCCTTGCACAGGGCCGCCACCTCCACCATGGAGACCAGCCCCGGCTTGCCCAGGAGTTCCTGGGCCGCGGTCAGGGGCATGAAGAGCAGGGAGTCGTCCTGGGAGCCGGTGGGGGCCAGCACCCCGCTGACGCGCAGGCCGCGCCCGCCCAGCAGCGCTTGCGCGCCGGGGGCCAGGCCCAGCAGACGGGCCGCCTCGGAGCCGGCCAGCAGTTGGCCGTCGCCGGGAAGTTCACCCTCCAGCTTCCACCAGGGCTTGAGGATGGAGGCGGCCTGGAAATCCACTCCGGCCAGCAGGGCCTGACGCGGCGGCTGGCCGGGCAGGGAGAGCTCGGCCCCGCCCAGCACCATGGGGCCGATGGCGGCGATGTTGCCGGCGTTCTTGATATGGGCGACGGCTCCCAGTTCTTCCTGCTTGAGTTCCTGGGCCTGGTAGACGAAGCCGCCCAGGTTGAGGCCCTCATAGGAGAGCGAGAGTTGGTCGGCCTGGGGGGTGATGAGAATGTTGGCCCCGTATTTTTCCAGGCGGTGGTTGATCTGGTGGGTCAAGGTGTTGGCCAGGCTGAGCAGGGCCACCATGGTGGCCACGCCCAGGGTGAGCCCGCCCAGCACGAAGGCGGCCTTGGCCTTGCGCCGGCGCAGGTTCAGCAGAGCGATGTCGCGCAGGGTCATGAGCGGCCTCCCTTGGCCTGGCCCCGGAAGTCGAAGTAGGCGCGGCCCTCGCGCAGCTGCTCCTCGGAGATGAGCACCTTGCCGTCTTCCAGGCGCGGGGAGAGCGGCACGGGGTTGCAGCCGCCGCGCACCAGGCCTATGCGCTCGGAGGGGAAGGCCCGCCCGCAGTTGCGGCAGATCATGTTGCCGCCCCGCTGCTCATAGCCCAGGCCGGCCGGCCAGCAGACCTCGCAGGCGTCCAGGGCCGCCCGGGGCTGGCCGTCTTGGCCCAGCAGCAGAAAGTAGCGCACCTCCATGCCCTCTGGCGCGTGATAGGCGTAATGCCTGGCCTGGCCGGGGGCCAGATCAGCCAAGGCGTGGCTGACCTGGCCGGCCTGGGCCGCCATGGCCGGGGCGGGGCCGGGCGCGCCGGGCAGGCGGCCGCTTTCCATGGGGGGCTCGCGCAGTCCCCACCAGACCGCTCCGCCCAGAACCAGGGCGGCGGCCAGCAGGCCAACCAGCCAGATGCCCCGCTGGCTGGAGTTGGAGCCCTTGAGCACGGCGGCCTTCTTGGCGGCGGCCAGTTCCTCGGCGCTGGGCGCGCTTATCTTGTCAGTCATGATATATTCCTTATCCAAATATTATAGCTAGTTATGCCATGGGACGCCCCAGGCGGGGCCTGGACGTGGCCGGGCCGGGACCAGAGCTTGGCCAAGGGGCCGGCACGGTCCGCAAGCCAGTTCGCGGCGGGGCTTTAAATCAGAAAGCTGGCGGTGGTCAGGTAGAGGGG
>CAZLSD010000412.1:0-2730 GCA_964561775.1 uncultured Desulfarculus sp.
TATTGGCGGCGCTGGCGGCGCACCAACTCGGTCAGGCCGTACTTGTGCAGGCGGTAGTTGAGCTGGCGCAGGGTGACGCCCAGCAACTGGGCGGTGCGGGTCTGCACCCAGCCGGCCCGCTCCAGGGCGGAGAGGATCTCCTGGCGGGCCACGTCGTCCAGGCGGGAGAAGGCCCCGCCGCCCCCGGCCAGGGGCTCCTCCACCGGGGCGGGCTGGGCATGCAGGATGTAGACCGGCAGTTGGCCCAGGCCGATGCGGGGGTTCTCGGCCAGGATGGCCAGGCGCTCCACCAGGTTCTCCATCTCGCGCACGTTGCCCGGCCAGTGATAGGCTATCAAGGCCTGGCGGGCCTCCTGGGCCAGGATTAGCCTGCGCGCGTACTCGCGGGAGAAGCGCTCCAGGAAGTGGTCCAAGAGCAGGCCTATGTCCTGGCGGCGCTCGCGCAGGGGCGGTATCTGGATGGGCAGCACGTTCAAGCGGAAGAACAGGTCCTCGCGGAAGGCGCCCTGGGCCACGGCCTGCTCCAGGTCGGTGTTGGTGGCGGCGATGATGCGCACGTCCACCTTGCGGGTCTTGGTGCTGCCCAGGCGCTCGAACTCCCGATCCTGCAAGAAACGCAGCAGCTTGGCCTGTAGGGTCAGGGGCAGTTCCGCCACCTCGTCCAACAGCGCGCTGCCGCCGTCGGCCTCCTCGAAACGGCCGGCCTTGACAGCGCTGGCCCCGGTGAAGGCCCCGCGCTCATGGCCGAACAGCTCGCTCTCCAAGAGGTTCTCGGGCATGGCCGCGCAGTTGATCTTGACGAAGGGCATGCCGGCCCGCGGGCTCATGGTGTGGATGACCCGGGCCACCAGGGTCTTGCCGGTGCCGGACTCGCCCAACAGCAGCACCGAGGCCTTGCTGGGGGCCACCTTGTCCACCAGGTATTGCAGCCTGGTCATGGCCGGGCTCTGCCCCACGATGAAGAAATTGTTGTAGCGCTCGGAGATCTCGGCGTTGAGCAGGCGGTTGTTGCGCCTAAGCCGCTCCTCCCTTTTTTCCACCTGCTTGTTTAGGCTGTAGAACTGGCCGATGAGCTGGGCCACGATGGTAAGGAAGCGCAGTTCCTCCTCCGGCGATATCTCCTCCTCGCCAAAGAGGCGGTCCACGCTGAGCACCCCCACCGGGTTGCCGTGCAGCAAGATGGGCACCCCCAAGAGGGATATGGGGCCAGAGCCCAGGTCGCGGGAGCCGGTGCGGTTCAGGAAGCGCGGCTCCTGGCTCAGGTCGGGCACATACAGCGGCTGGCCGCTCTGGAAGATGTGCCCGGTGACGCCTTCCTCGGGGCGGTACACCCCCCGGCCCATCTCCTTGTCGCTCAGCCCGTGGGAGGCGCGGATGGCCAGGTTGCCGGTGGACTGCTCCTCCAGATAGACGGTAGCCCGGCGCATGGCCAGGGAATCGCTCAATATCTCCAAGATGCGCCCCAGGGCCTGGTCCAGCTCCAAGGCCTGGCCCATGATCTGGCTGATCTCGAAGAGGACCTTCATTTCCAGTTCTATGAGTTTCTCTTTCATAACGCCAGACGATAATGCAGGATGCGGGCCAAGCTTGGCCAAACCCGGCCCAGGCCCTTTCCCGCCCCTGGCTGGCCTTCCCTTGCCCCGCCAGGGGCCTGAAGAGGGGCTGGCCAGGGGTTTTGGCTGGCCGCCGCCCTGGGCCGATCTGCCCTTACGGTATTTTTGTCATATCTTACCTACCAATTGGTAGGCTCATGCGGTTCATTATTACCCGCCAGAGTTGCCAATCCCGCCCCTGGAGGGCCTGCGCCCGCCTGGCCCGGGCCTTGCTAGGCCCTATGGGGCGAGCCCCCTTGCCCAGGCCTCCCTGCCGGAGGCCTCCGGGGCGGAAAAGGACGTGGCCGTGGAAAAGGTCATCCTGGAAGACCACACCCTGCGCGACGGCTTGCAGGCCCAGCCCCGGGTTCTGGGCCTGGAGCGGCGGGCCGAGCTGCTGGCCGGGCTGGCCGCCGCCGGGTTCAGGCGCGTGCAGGCCGTTTCCTTTGTCAGCCCCCGGCGGCTGCCCCAGATGGCCGGTGCCGAGGAACTGCTGGAGCGCCTGGGGCCTGGCGCGGCCGGGCCAGGGCTGGAGCTTAGCGGCCTGGCGCTCAACCCCCGGGGCCTGGAGCGGGCCTTGGCCTGCGGGCTGAAGCGGCTTAGCGTCACGGTCTCGGCCAGCGACGCCCACAGCCTGATCAACGTGGGGCGGCCAGCCGGGCAGGCCCTGGCCCAGGCCTTGGACATGATCCGCCAGGCCGTGAGCGCCGGGGTCTGGGTGCGGGGAGGGGTGCAGTGCGCCTATGGCTGCGCCTATGAGGGAGCGGTGCCGCCCAAGCGGGTGCTGGGCATGCTGGAGGCCCTGGCCGGGGCCGGAGCCGGGGGCCTGTGCCTGGCCGACACCGCGGCCAAGGGCCGCCCCCGCCAGGTGGCCCGGCTGGTGGAGGCGGTTGCCCGCGCCCTGCCCGGGCGGGAACTCTCCCTGCACCTGCACGGACCGGCCCCCCTCTGCGCGGAGAACCTGGCCGCGGCCTGGCGGGCCGGGGCGCGCTGCTTCGATGTCAGCCTAGGCGGTTTGGGCGGCTGCCCAGCCTTGCCCCGCCCGCTGGGCAACCTGCCCGCCGGGCTGGCCATCAAGGCGCTAGAGGGCCTGGGCGCGCCAACCGGTCTGGACGCCGAACTGCTCAAGACCCTGGAG
>CAZLSD010000413.1:0-2715 GCA_964561775.1 uncultured Desulfarculus sp.
GATTCTGGGGGGCGGCCTGGCGGGCCTGGCGGCGGGCTATGGCCTGGGCCAGGCCGGCCAGGCCGCTTGGCTCTTGGAGGCCGCGCCCCAGGTGGGCGGCCTGGCCCGCACCATCGAGGCGCAAGGCTTCCGCTTCGACCTGGGCGGGCACCGCTTCCTCTCCGCCGACCCCGGCCTGCTGGCCCTGGCGCAAGAGCTCTTGGCCGGCGAGTTGGTGCGGGTCAAGCGCCACAGCACCATCTGGCGCGGCGGCCGCCACTTCGACTACCCCCTGCGCCTGGGCCAGGCCCTGACCGGGGTAGGCCCCCTGGCCGCCGGGCGCATGCTGGGCTCCTATGCCCGGGCCCGCCTGGCCGCCCTGACCGCCAGCCCGCCTCCGGCCAGCCTGGAGGAGTGGGTGGTCAGCCGCTTTGGCCGCGAGTTGTTCAGCCGCTTCTTCGAGGAATACAGCCAGAAGGTCTGGGGGCTCTCCTGCGCCCAGGTGGACGCCGAGCTGGCGGCCAAGCGCATCGGCGCGCTCTCCCTGGGCCGGGCCATGGCCCGGGCTCTGGGGGCTGGCAGGCAAGGCCCCGGCCCGGAGGACAGCTTTTTCTATCCCCGCCTGGGCATGGGCCGCCTGGGCCTGCGCCTGGCCCAGCAGATGACCGCCCGGGGCGGGCGCATCTGGACCGGCTGCCCGGTGCAAGAGATTCACCACGGCGGCGGCCGCGTCCTGGGTGTTTCTTTGGGGCCGGAAGCTCCCCAGGCCGAGCTGGGCGGGGAGCAGTTCATTTCCACCCTGCCGCTGACCACCCTGATCGAGAGCCTGCGCCCCCTGCCGCCGCGCCAGGTGCGGGAAGCCGCCGAAGGCCTGCGCTTCCGCGACCTGGTGGTGGCGGCCCTGTTCCTGGACCGGCCGCCCTTGACCCGCCAGACCTGGATCTACCTGCCCGAGGCGTCCACACCCTTTGGCCGCCTGCACGAGCCCACCAACTGGAGCCCGGACATGGCCCCGCCCGGCCAGACCCTGCTGGTGGCCGAGTATTTCTGCTTTGCCGGCGACCAGCTTTGGCGCCGCCCCGATCAGGAGATCCTGGAGCTGACCGCCCGTCACCTGGCCGGGCTGGGCCTGGGTCCGCTGGGCCGGGTGCTGGGGGGTAAGGTGGTGCGCGTTCTCCAGGCCTATCCCATCCCCGGGGTGGGACACCAACGGCCCTATGCCCTGCTGCGGGAATATCTGGCCGGCTTGGCCAACCTGCGCCTGGCCGGGCGCTCGGGCAGCTTCATGTACCTCAACATGGACGAGGCCCTGGCCCAGGGCCTGGCGGCGGCGGCGGGCGCGGCGGCGGATATGGCCGGTGGCGCGGCGTGAGGGTGGCCCTGGTCATACCCGCCTGGCGGCCCGAGGACCTGTTCCCGCCCCAGACCGCCCGCTTGCAGGTCAACTATTGGCAGCCCCTGGGCCTGCTCTATCTGGCCGCCGCGCTGTTGCGCGACGGCCATGAGGTCAGCATCATCGACGGGGCCTTCCTGAGCGCGAAGGAGCTGCTGGAGAAGGTGCGAGGCTTCGCCCCCGGCCTGGTGGGCATCCAGGCCAACACCTTTTTGTGGCCGCGCGCCCAGGCCACGGCCCAAGCGGTCAAGGCCCTGGACCCGGGAGTCTTCACCTGCCTGGGCGGCCAGCACGGCACGGCTTTGGACGCGGCCTGCCTGGGGCCGGACAGCCCCGGCCTGGACGCGGTGGTGGTGGGCGAGGGCGAGCAAACCCTGGCCGAGTTAGTCCGCGCCCTGGAGCGGGGGCTGCCCCTGGAGGGCATCGCGGGCCTGGTCTTCCGCCGGGGGGGCGATGTGGTGGCCAACCCGTCCCGTCCCCTGATTGAGGACCTGGACGGGCTGCCCTTTCCCGCGCGCCAGCTGCTGGGCGATCCCGGCCTCTACCTGCCCCCGCCCGGCACCTACCGCGCCCAGCCCGTGGCCACCATGATGACCAGCCGGGGCTGCCGGGGCCGCTGCGTTTATTGCTTTCAGATGGACCCCGAGCGCCAGGTGCGTTTCCGCTCGCTGGAAAACGTCCTGGACGAGATCGAGCTGTGCCTGGCCCAGGGCTACCGCGAGATACGCTTTCTGGACGACAACCTGCTGGCCGATCCCCAGAGGGTGCGCGCGCTGTGCCGGGGCATCCGGGAGCGTGAGCTTGAATTCCCCTGGTTCGCGTCATCCTGCGTGCAGCAGGTGGAGCCCAAGCTGCTTCAGGAGATGGCCGCCGCCGGCTGCTGGGCCATTCTGTTTGGCGCCGAAAGCGGGGTGCAAAAGGACCTGAACGCCCTGCGCAAGGGATCCACGCCCGCCCAGATCGCCCAGGCCGTGAACTGGGCCAAGCGGGCTGGCCTGCGCGTGGTCTTGCCCTTCCTGCTGGGCATCCCCGGCCAGACCCGGGCCGACTTCCTGGCCAGCGTGGAATTCGCCTGCCGCCTGGACCCGGACGTGGCCAACTTCCACGCCATCGCCCCCTTCCCCGGCACCGAGCTGCACGCCACCGCCCCGGCCCTGGGCACGCTCTCCAGCGACTGCGCCGACTACAGCTTCCAGGGCTTCGCCTTCGTGCCCCAGGGCATGACCCGCCAGGAGATGGCCGAGCTGCGCTCCCTGGCCTTCAAGGCCTTTTACCTGCGCCCCAAGGTCATGCTGCGCCAGTTGCGATCCTTGCGCGGCTGGGGTGACGTCAAGCGCCTGCTG
>CAZLSD010000414.1:0-2714 GCA_964561775.1 uncultured Desulfarculus sp.
GGCCATCATCATGGACGGCAACGGCCGCTGGGCCCAACAGCGCGGCTGGCGGCGGGTGGTGGGCCACCGCGAGGGGGCCGAGAGCGTGCGGGTGGCGGTGCGTTCGGCGCGCAAGCTGGGCATAGGCTATCTGACCCTCTACGCCTTCAGCGACGAGAACTGGGGCCGGCCCCAGGCCGAAGTCAAGGCCCTCATGGGCCTTTTGGGCCGCTTTCTCAAGCGGGAAGGCCGCGAGTTGAAGGAAAAGGGCATCCGGCTCAACACCATCGGCGAGATAGAGCGCCTGCCCTTCGACACCCTGTCCCAGCTCAAGGCGGTCATGGCCGACACCGCCCATTGCGCCGACATGGTGCTGACCCTGGCGCTCTCCTATGGCGGCCGCCAGGAGATCCTGCGCGCCGCCCGCCAACTGGCCGTGGCGGCCGCCCAGGGGCAAATCAAACCCGAGGAGATAGACGAGGCCGCCTTCTCGGCCAGCCTCTTCAGCGCCGGCCTGCCCGACCCCGACCTCTTGGTGCGCACCAGCGGCGAACTCAGGATCAGCAACTTCCTGCTCTGGCAGATCGCCTACGCCGAGTTCTACTTCACCGACACCCTGTGGCCGGATTTCCGCCAGCCCCAACTCAAGGAGGCCTTGCAGGCCTATGCCGCGCGCCAACGCCGCTATGGCAAGACCGGCGAGCAGGTGGGCGGGGGCCGTGCCTGAGCCGGGGCGGGCCATGCAGGGCCTGGGCCAGCGTCTGGTGACGGGGCTGGGCCTGGCCCTGGCCGCCATTCTCGTGGTGCTCTACTCTCCCCTGTGGGCGCTCTGCCTGGTGGTGGGGGCCTTGGCCGCCCTAGGCACCTGGGAGTTCTCGCGCATGACCCTGCCGGCGGGCCCCAAGGCCGAGGAGATCACCGCCGTGGCCTGCGCGGGGTTCATGTTCCTGGCCCTCTTGGCCGGGCCGGCCGCCCTCATGGCCGCGCTCATGCTCTCCTTCCTGGCCGTGGTCTGGATAACCTGGCGCCAGGGCGACGAGCTGTCCGTGCTGGTGCGGCGTCTGATGCTGCGCGGCTGGGGGCTGGTCTATGTCTGCGGACTCTTCGCCTGCCTGCTCTCCCTGGCCCCGCGCCCCCACGGCCGCGCCCTGCTGCTCTTCCTCATCTTCAGCGTGGTGGCCGCCGACACCGGGGCCTATCTGGCCGGCCACGCCCTGGGCCGCCACCAGCTGGCCCCCCGCCTCTCCCCCAACAAGACCTGGCAAGGCCTGGCCGGCGGCCTGCTGCTGTCCGCCCTGGTGGCGGGGGTCTTCGCCGGGCTGTGGCTGCCCGATACCAGCGCTGGGGTGGGGGCTCTCTTGGGCCTGGCCCTGGGGCTTATCTCGGTGGCCGGCGATTTGCTGGAATCCAGCCTTAAGCGGGCCGGCGGGGTCAAGGACTCGGGGCAGATATTGCCCGGCCACGGCGGCATCCTGGACCGCCTGGACGGCATCCTGGGGGCCGCGCCCCTGCTGCTCCTCTTGCGGGAGCTTTTGTGGTGATCAAGCGCCTGGCCATTCTGGGCTCCACCGGCTCCATCGGTACAAGCGCCCTGGCGGTCATCGCCGGGAACCGGGAGCGTTTCGCCGTGGCCAGCCTGGCCGCCGCCCGCTCGGTGGAGACCCTGGCCGCCCAGGCCCGGGCTTTTACGCCGGAGGTCATCGCGGTCATCGACGCCGCGGCGGCGGACAGGCTCAAGCTGCTGCTGCCGGACGAACTGGCCGGCCGGGTGGTATACGGCCCCCAGGGCTATCTGGAGGCGGCGGTGGGCTGCGCCCCGCATCTGGCGCTCTCGGCCATGGTGGGGGCGGCCGGGCTGGTGCCCACCTTCGCCGCGGTCAAGGCCGGCGTCAGCGTGGCCCTGGCCAACAAGGAGACCCTGGTGGCCGCCGGCGAGCTGGTCATGGCCCAGGCCCGGCAGAGCGGCTCAGCCATCCTGCCCGTGGACAGCGAGCACTCGGCCATCTTCCAGGCCCTCATGGGCCAGGACCCGGGCGGCGTGCGCCGCCTGCTGCTCACGGCCAGCGGCGGACCCTTCCGGGGGCTCAAATCCGAGGAACTGGCCAAGGTGACCCCACAGCAGGCCCTGGCCCATCCCAACTGGTCCATGGGCCCCAAGATCACCATCGACAGCGCCACCTTGATGAACAAGGGCCTGGAGGTGATGGAGGCGCGCTGGCTCTTCGGCCAGCCCCTGGAGCGCATCCAGGTGGTGATCCATCCCCAGTCGGTGGTGCACTCGGCGGTGGAGTACGTGGACGGCTCGGTGCTGGCCCAGCTGGGCATACCCGACATGCGCCTGCCCATCGCCTTCGCCCTCAACTATCCCGAGCGCCTGGAACTGAGTCTACCCAGCCTGGACCTGCTCAAGGCCGGGCCGCTGACCTTCGAGGAGCCTGACCTGCGCCGCTTCCCCGCGCTCAAGCTGGCCTATGCCGCGGCGGCCGAGGGCGGGCTCAAGCCCGCGGTGCTGAGCGGGGCCAACGAGGTGGCCGTGGAGGGCTTCCTGGACGGCCGCCTGGATTTTCCCGGCATAACCGCCTGCGTGGAGGCGGTGCTCTCCCGCCACCTGGGCGGCCCGGGCAAGAGCATCGCCCAGGTGCTGGAGGCCGACCGCTGGGCCCGCCAAGAGGCCCGGGCCTGGCTGGCCCGCCGCCCGGCCTGAACCACCCCGGACATAAGCCCGTCGCTGCTCG
>CAZLSD010000415.1:0-2712 GCA_964561775.1 uncultured Desulfarculus sp.
GTGTTGAAAAAGTCCATTCATGGACTTTTTCAACCCAAATTGGCCGAAGTAAATTCGGCCAATTTAGCGAAAAGCTTGGCCTCGTCGGCCAGCGCTTTTCGGCGGGCCATCCATGGCCCGCATTAACAGGCTGTTTTTCAACAGCCTGTTAGGCCATGTCCATATCCCAGACCACGCGCCACAGCCGCAGCACCTTGTCGCCGCCGCCGGTGAGCATCCAGTAGCCGTGCCTGTCAAAGGCGATTGATTTCACCACCCCCTGACCGCCGGCATAATCCCCCATGCACAGGCCGGTGCCCAGATCCCAGAAAAGTAGGGCGCCATCCCGGCCGCCCGAGGCCGCCACCGTGCCCTGGGGGGCCACGTCCACCGCCTTTACGTCATCCTTGTGGCCTTCCATCACCAGGCCTTGGCCGGTGCGCAGATCCCAATACCTCAGGGTCTTGTCCGAGCCCGCGCTGATGGCCGTCTGGCCATCGGGGCCAAAGCGCACGGCATTGACCCCATAGACATGGCCGGACAGGGTCATCCGGCAGACGCCGGTCTCAAGGTCCCACAGGCGCACCTTGCGGTCCCGGCCGCCTGACAGGGCCAGCATCCCCGTGGGGTGGCAGGCGATGGCATCCACCTGGCGATAAAAACCGGGCAGGGTGCGCAAATAGGACCCACTGGCCAGGTCCCACAGCCTTATGGCGCCGTCATCGCCGCCGGAGACCGCCAGGCGGCCATCGGCGGTGATGGCCGCCGCGTTGACCGGCCCTTCATGGCCCGCCAACTCGGCCAGCATCTGCCCCTGTTCCAGGCCCCACAGGCGCAAGCGATGGTCCGCGCCGGCCGAAAGCACCCTCTGGCCGCCGGGGTCGAACGCCGCGCAATTCACCCGACCGTGGTTGCCGTCCAGTCTTAGCAGGCGCTGCTTGGTCCCCAGGTCCCAGATGCAGATCAAGCCGTCGTCGGAGGCCGACAGGCCCCGGCGGCCTTGGGGGCCGAAGGCTACCCAATTGATGATATCGCCGTGGCCCGACAGTTTGGCGGTTTCGTGCAGGTGGATGACCCCGCGCGGCTTGCCCCGTCCCAGCAGGGCCAGGTAGCGCTCTTCAAACTCCGGCTCAGGCGCAAACCCCGCCTTGCCCCATTCCTCCAGAAGCTTGCCATGGGCCTGGGCATGATCGCCCGCCGCCGCCAGGGCGTCTACCTCCCGGCACAACCGGCGGTGCTGGCGCTTTTCTTGGCGGCGCTCCTGATAGCCCCGGGGCTGGCAAAGCTGCAAGGGGGCCTCGTAAGGGGCCGGCGGCGTAGCGGCGGCGGGGCGCAAGGCCCAGGTTTGCAGGGCGCTGTCCCACCCGGCCGTGAGCAGGGCCAAGCCGTCCGGGCTGACGTCCAGCGACATGGCCTCCGCCGCCAGGCCCGCCATGGTGCATAGACAGCGCGCGGGTTCCAGGCCCCAGACCCGCAAGGTCTTGTCGCGCCCCACCGACAGGGCCCGTTGGCCATCGGGATGAAACCGCACCGCCAGCACCTCCCTGGTATGCCCCCTAAGCGTGGCCACCGGGGCTTGAGCGCCCAATTGCCAAAGGCAAACCGCGCCATCACTGCCGGCGGAAAGAAACCTGTCCCCGTCCGGCGCCAGGCTAAGGCTGTTGACGCCGCCCTCATGGCCTGCGAACTCAAATACCAAGCGGCCGGAGTGCAGGTCCCAAAGTCTTATCCGTCCATCCTTGCCGGCGCTGAGGGCTTGTTTGCCCGGGGGCAAAAAGGCAACCGCGTTGATCTCGCCCTGGTGGGCATGGAAGTCCCTCAGGCAGCGGCCATCGGCCAAGTCCCACAGGCGCAGGACGCCATCGCGGTCGGCGGACAAGGCCTGGCCGCCATCGGGCGAGAAGGCAGACGCCAGTACGTCGCCCTGATGGCCGCTCAGCACCGTCAGACAGGTCCGCTGTTGGATATCCCACAGGCGCAGGGTACGATCGCGGCTGGCCGAGAGGACCCGGTCTCCCTGGGGACTGAAGCGCACGCAATACACCCACCCCCGGTGCCCCGTCAAGCTGACCAGGCAGGTAGACCCTTCCATGTCCCACACCCGCACCGTCTGGTCGTCGCTGCCCGAAACCGCCCGGCGGCCCTGGGGGTCATAGGCGATGGCGTTGACCACCTGCTGGTGGCCCTTCAGGCGCGCCTTGGCCTCCAGCAGGGCGGGGGGGCCATCACCGAAGCATTCTTGGAAAAGGCCGGGCGAATCCTTCAGCGCCGCGCGGGCCTGGGCCGGCTGGCCGGCCTCCAGGCAGACCATGGCCCGCAGGTGGCACAGCGCCGCCGGATCGCAACGCTGGTCGCGGCCGCAGGCATCCAGGCGCGCCAGCAATTCGTCATCGCTGGCCTCCCCCTTGCGCCACTGGATCAAACCCAGGTTGTAGGTGGCCTGGGGGTGGGCCAGATTGCCGGCCAGGGCTGCCTGGAAGCACTCCAGGGCCTCGGCGCGCCGGCCCAGCTCATTAAACGACACCCCCCGGTTGTTCAGTTCGTCGCTTTCGCGCCCCACCAATTCCAGGGTGGCAAAGGGCGAGGCCTGGCCGAAGCGCTCCTCATGTATGGCGCAGAGCCGGCGGCGGATATCGCCAAAGCCGGCGTAGCGGTCGGCGGCCTCCCACTGCACGCACCGGCGCAGCACTTCGGCCAGGGGTGGGGGGAAGTCCGGCGGCGCGCCCAGGGCCC
>CAZLSD010000416.1:0-2706 GCA_964561775.1 uncultured Desulfarculus sp.
GGCTGGATGAGCACCCGGGCTCCAGCCAGCACCCGGGGGTCGGGTCCGCCCAGGGGGGCGATGCGCAGAAAGCCGCCGTCTTCCACCCGCTGCACCACGAAGCCCACCTCGTCCAGGTGGGCGTCCAGCATGATGCGGGGGCGGGCGCCGGGGTTGAGCCAGGCTTGCAGGTTGCCGGCCCGGTCCACCTCGACCCGGTGGGCCAGGGGGCTGACCAGCTGGCGGACCAGTTGGCGTATCTCTTCCTCGCGCCCCGGAGGCCCCAGGGGCGGGGTCAGGGTCTCCAGCAGGTCCAGCAGTTCATCGCGCGGCGTGCTCAATGTCTCGTGTCCTCCTGGCGGGCGGGTCCGGCGAAATAGGCGCGCAGGTTGTAGAAGGCTTTTGGCGCGCTGGAGCACTGGACGGGAGTGACCTCCAGGCGACCCTGCTCGCGCAGCATCTCATAGAGATCGTTGACGATGGTGGCGAAGAGGTCCAGGTCGGCGGGGGACTGATAATAGGATGCCAACAGGGCGCGGAAGTCGGCGCCCAGATCAAAGCGCCCCACCACCTCCAACAGGTGCACCTCGTCGCTGGTGCCCACATAGAGGAGATGGGGGCAGGAGGAAAGCTGCTCTATGGCCGAGCCCAGGGCCAGGCTGATTCTGGCCGCGCAGAAGGGGCAGACCGCGCCTATGACATGGCGCTGGGTCCGCTCCACCGGGGCGTAGAGCAGCAGTTCGTTGGCGTCCAGGCCCAGGATGGGCAGCCAGCGGGAGAGCAGGGAGAGATCGGGGCGGGCTCCGGTCACCGCGCCCACCCAGCGGGTCCAGGCCTCCACCATGACCCCGGGGGCCAGGTCAGGGTCCAGGCCCTCCAGGCCGTCCCCCACCAGCAGCCACATGCGCAGCTCGGCCTCGGAGCGCATCTCCAGGGCCTCGGGCCGGTCCAGGAGCGCCTGGGCCAGGACGGCCAGGCTGGGGTTGGGGCGCTGCGGGTCCTGGCCGGCGGCCTGCAAGGCGCGGGAGCGCAGGGTGTCCAGCTCGCTGGCCGCGCCCTGGCGCAGGTCCAGGCCCTCGCCCAGGGCCTGCTGCAAAAAGTCCTCGGCCAGCTCGAAGTCGTCGGGGTTGACCTGGCCTCCGCTCACCGCGGGCAGGGAGAAGATGAGGCGATGGAAGAGCAGGGGCCGGTCGGCGCGCAGGCTGGCCAGCACGTGGGCCAGCACGGGCCTGGCCTCGGGCAGGGACCACAGCCAGGCCAGGGGCGCGCGCCCCTCGATGATCTCGGGATAGATGGTCTGGGCGGCCAGGGCGCTGCGCAAGAAGAGGTCGGTCATCTCCTCCTCTTCCAAGCCCAAGAGGGAGGGATGGCCGAAGCAGAAGCCCACCCAGTCGTGGACGTGCAGGGGGCTGAAGAAGGCCCCCTCCAGGATGCCGTCCACCAGGCTTAGCCGGCTGGCCAGTTTTTCCTGGTCCTGGGACACGTCTCGCCTCCCTAGCGCCGGCTCATATCTCGTGGCGCTCGTCTTTGAGGAAATGGGCGTGGTATTCGGGCTCGCTGAAGTGCTTGCGCAACAGCGCGCTCATCATGTCGAAGAGCGCGTCCATCTCCTCCTGGCTCAGGCGGGGGACCATGCGGCGCAGGCACTCGTCGTCGGAGAATTTTTGCAGGTAGACGCTCAAGGTGGCCTCGTCGGTGGGGCGGTCGAAGCCGTAGCCCACCAGGCCGGTGTAGGACTCCACGAACTGGTGATTGTGGATGGGCATGCGTTAACCTCTTGTTGGCGGACGGATTTTGATTCTAGTCCCCAGGGCGGGCCTGGTCAATGCCGCTCCCCGCCGTCTTTGGCCGCTTTGGCCTTGCCCCGCCGGGCCAGCCAGGCGGTGAGCCCCACGGCCAGGATGATGCGTGGGCCCAGTATCCAAAAGGCCGAGCCGCCCAGCAGCACGAAGAGGGCGGTGTCCTCCACCACGGCGTGGCAGGTGACCAGGAAGACCCCCAGGGCCAGGCGCTCGGAGGGGGGAAGGTCGCGCTCCTTGCTCATGTCCAAAAGGATGCCCGCGCCATAGAGCAGGCCCAGGAAAATCCCCGCCACCAGGGGCACCAGGGAGCCCACCCCCAGGCCCAGGCGGGCCAGCAAGGGTTTGAGCCGGGGGAAGGGGCGGTTGAAGACGCCATAGGCGGCGGCCAGCTCGTAGCCGAAGAGCAGGGGCATCACCACCAGGGCTATCTCCAGGCAGAGGATGAGCCCGTTGCCCAAGGCCCCCCACAGGGCGTCGACCCAGGCGCTCATGAGCGCACCCAGACCAAGAGCCAGGACAGGACCAGGCCGGAGCCCGCGCCCAGACCCAGGCGCAGCAGGGTGAGCCAGCGGGAATGGGGGGTCAGCTCGCGCACCACCACCCCCTCCACGGGCAGGCTGTGGGCGATGCCCAGCATCAGACCCAGCACCGAGACCTGGGCCCAGTCCAGCCCCAGGGGCGCGGCCACCGCCGCCGCGGCATATAAATTGATGAGCAGCCCGGCGGCCAGCGCCGCCGCCGCCTCGGCGGGCAGGTTCCACAGGCCCATGACCGGGGCCAAGAATGAAGCCAGATAAGCCAGCAGGCCGCTTTGCTTCAAGACCTCGGTGGCCAGGTAGAGGGGCAAAATGGTCTTGAGCAGAAACCAGGCGAAACGCCGGCTGCGCCCCCAGGCCCTTTGCAGCGCGCCCCGCCAGGGAGGGGG
>CAZLSD010000417.1:0-2705 GCA_964561775.1 uncultured Desulfarculus sp.
GGTGGGAAAAAGTGCGCTCCTCGATGAGGCCCTTCATGGAGTCGATGTAGTCGTCTCTACCCACGATGCGTTCCAGCATGCTGGAGCCGGGCTCGGCCAGAAAGGCCAGGGTCTCCTCCAGCTGCTTGCTGACCTCCAGCACCATGAAGCGGAAATTCTCGTCCAAGCCTGCCGGTACGGTCATGAGCGCGGTCTCCGTGGAAGAGTCTAGACGGCTTGGCCGGAGACGGTGAGCGGCTTCAAGGCCAGGTCGCCCTCGGTCAGGGCTTCCTCGTTCCAGCGCAGCTTGATGTTGAGCTTGAGCTGCTGGTCCTTGCGCTTGGCCTCCACCTCCAGCTTGATGAGCCCCTGGGGCTTGAGCACCAGTTGTTTGTTGTCGGTGGAAAAGAGCAGGGCGCCCTGCTTGAAGCCGCCGGCCAGGGCCTCCAGATAGCGGATGATGGACTGGCTGTCCTGCATGGAGACGTGCTTGAAGTTGTCGTCAGAGGCGCTCATGTTTTCCTCCGGGCCGGGGCCGAACGAGGTGAAGGGCTAGTGTCGGCGCGGGAATGAACGGAGATGGCGCTCGCCGACCCAGGCAAGTATGGCGCGGCAATGTTAAGCGCCGGTTACGCTCCGATTGCTTTTAGGTGAAAAGGCTGGCGCTCCTGGTCTGGCTCCTCGCCTTCCTGGACAGGTTGGGCGGGTTGGGCGGATTGGCCGGGAAGGGCCAGGCTGGGCGGCAGGCGGCGGGAGCCCTGCACCAGGGAGCTGAGGCGGGCCACGATGTCTTGCAGGCTGGCGGCCTGGGCGGCCAGCTGGCTGGCGGCCTCGGCCGATTCCTCGGCCCCGGCGGCGTTGGTCTGGGTGACGTCCTCCACCTCGTTGGCCGCCTTGGCCGCCTGCTCGATGCCCAGGGCCTGCTCGCGCGAGGAGTGGTCCATGCGCTCCATGATGGAGCTGACCTTGCCTTGCAGGCTCACCGCCTCCGACATCTTGCCCTGGCTGGTCTCCAGTTGGGCCAGGCCCTGGGCCAGGCTGTCCAGGGTTTCCTGGATAAGGCCCGCGCTTTGGGCGGCGGCGGTGGAGGCGTGGCTGGCCAGGCTGCGCACCTGATCGGCCACCACGGCGAAACCGGCCCCGGCCTGGCCGGCCCGGGCGGCCTCCACGGCGGCGTTCAAGGCCAGCATGTTGGTCTGGAAAGCTATGTCCTCGATGACCTTGACTATGCCTCCGGTCTTTTGCCCGGCGGCCTGGACCCGGCGCATGGAGCCGGCCAGGCCGTCCAGGGCCTGGCTGCCCAGAGTCACCACCTGGTCGGCCTGGCGGACCAGGTCATAGGCCTGGCGGGCGGCCTCCGCGTTCTCCCGGGTCAGGCCGGCCAACTCTTCCAGCGAGGCCGAGGTCTGCTCCAGGGCGGCGGCCTGGCGGGCCGCGCCCTGGGCCAGGGCCTCGCTGCCCAGGGAGAGCTGTCCGGCGGCGGCCTTGAGCTGCCCCGCGCCCTGGGCCAGGTCGCCGGTCACGCCCATGACCGGCCGGGTGACGCCCCGGGTGGCGGCCAGACCCAGGCCCAGCCCCAGGGCCAGGGCCAGGGCCAGGCCCAGGCGCTCCAGCCAGCCCACCCACTCCGAGGTGGCCAGCATGACCGTGGAGAGCTGGTTTATCTCGCTTAGGCCGCCGTCGGCCAAGAGGCGGGCCAGCTCGCTCAGGCGCTGGGCCGCCTCCTGGCGCTCCTGGCCCAGCTTCTGCAAGGCGCCCCAGTTGTCCAGCCAGGCCAGCAGCAGGCTCTTGTACTGCTCGGCCGCCGAGCGGCTGCCGGCGATCCGCATCTGCAATTCGCTCTCGCCCCGGCACAGGGCCAGCACCTCGTCGAACTGATCGCGCATGGCCTCCAGGGCCGGCGGCACCTGGGCCAGCAGGGCCTGGTCGCGCTTGCTCAAGGCCTGGAAGGCCAGGGCCAGGGCCTGGCCGCCGGCCTGCTGCACCTGGCTCATGGCGGCCAGGCGGGCCTGCAAGCGGGAGAGCCGCTCGCGCTCGGCGTTCTGGGCCAGTTCCCGGGCCAGGGCCTGGTTCTGATCGTCCACGAACTGGTGGCTCTGGCTGGTGAAGGTTTCCTGAGCCAGGTCCATGAGCTGCCGCCAGAAGACCGATTCCTCGCTAAGCTCCGCCGTGCGCTTTAGCAGGCCCTGGAAATGGCCCAAGCCGGCCTGCATCTCTTGCACGCGGGCCAGCGCGGCCTCTCTGCCGGGGCGGCTCTCCAGCAGCTCGCTCAGCTCGGCCAGCAGGCGGCTGGTCTGGGCCAGCTCGGCCTGGGCCAGTTCCAGGTGGCCGCGCTCCTGGCTGTGGGCATAGCCGCCCAGGTGGGCCAGGGCCGCCTCCCAGTGGCGCTCCAGCAAGAAGCCGCGCTCCATCTGGGGCTTTTGCGCCTGGTCCAGTTCCAGGTGCATGTCGCGCACCTGTTCCATGGCCCAGACTCCCAGAAACCCCAGGCCCAGGCAGAGGCCGATCATCACCCCGTAGCCGGCGGCCATCTTCCAGCTCAGTTTGAGCCTGCCCCACATTTCCGCTTCCTCCTTAAGCTTGTCAGCTTTCGCCGCCCGGACCGCGGCGGTCGCGCACATAGACGTTGCCGGGCAAGGACTTGGCGTAGCGCTTGACCTCGGCGGCCCGCTTGCTGATGTCGCCGAACTGGCAGGGCCCCATGCTGTCCACGATGGCCAGGGAGA
>CAZLSD010000418.1:0-2682 GCA_964561775.1 uncultured Desulfarculus sp.
CCCCTGGACCTGGTTCCCGAAGACATCCCCCTGGAAATACTCTACGAAGACAGTCAGCTCCTGGTCATCAACAAGCCGCCCGGCCTGGTGGTCCATCCCGCTCCCGGCCACCACAGCGGCACCCTGGTGCACGGACTGCTGCACCATTGCCAGGATTTGGCCGGCATCGGCGGTTCCCTGCGCCCGGGCATCGTGCATCGCCTGGACAAGGACACCTCGGGCGCCCTGCTGGTGGCCAAACAGGACCAGACCCACCGCTCCCTGGTGGCGGCCTTCGCCGCCGGCCGGGTGGAGAAGCAATATCTGGCCCTGGTCTGGGGCCGACCGCCCGCCAGCGGCCAGTTGGAGACCGGCATAGGCCGCCACCCCGTGGACCGCAAACGCATGAGCAGTTCTGGCCGCCATACCAAGCCCGCCCTGACCCGCTGGCGGCTGGAGCGCTTTTTCCCCTGCGGGGGCGGGGTCAGCCTGCTTGATGTGCGCATCCTGACCGGACGCACCCACCAGATACGGGTGCATCTCTCCGAAGCGGGCTATCCCGTGCTGGGCGACACGGTCTACGGCGGACGGCGCGGGCGAAAAAACCTGCCCGGCGCGGCGGGGCAGGCGCTGAAGGCCGCCGGCCGCCAGATGCTGCACGCCGCCAGCCTGGCCTTCGTTCATCCGGCCGACGGACGGAGAGTGGAGGTACAGGCCCCCTTGCCCCCTGATTTCGCGGCGGTTTTGGCGGCCTTGCAGGCCGCGGACCGGGCAGGGCAGGGCGCTTGATGCTGGAAGCGGGGCTCACCGGCGGCATCGCCAGCGGCAAATCCACCGTGGCGGCCATGTTCGTGGCCCTGGGGGCCATCCTTATCGACACCGACCAACTGGCCCGCCGCGCGGTGGAGCCGGGTTCGCCGGGGCTGGCCCAGATCGTGGAGGTTTTCGGGGCCCAGGTGCTGGACCAGGCCGGCCAGTTGGACCGCCGCCGCCTGCGCCAGCGGGTTTTTTCCGATCCCCAGGCCCGCGCCCGCTTAAATGGCATCGTCCACCCGCGCATAGCGGCCCTGGTGGACCAGGAGCTGGCCCAGGCCCGCGCCCAAGCCCCCCGGGGCGTGGCCCTGGTGGACGTGCCCCTGCTCTTCGAGGCTGGCTGGCACAAGCGTTTCAAGCTCAACATCCTGGTCTACGCCCCCGCCGAGGAGCAGCGCAGGCGGCTCATGAGCCGGGACCAGGTGGATGAGGAAGACGCCCTCTTGGCCCTGGCCGCCCAAATGCCCCTGGAGCAAAAACGGGCTCTGGCCCAAATAATAGTTGACAACTCGGGCTCATTGGCAGAGACTCATGCCCAGGTCCAGGCGGCATGGGGTCGTCTATGTCAACTGGCCGCCTCTGACTCCAATCCGTGATCAGCCTATTTTTCCCTTTGCTTTAGACGCTGGCGGTTCCCGGACTTGAGGAGTGCGCCGGATTTGTCGCATACGTAACTTTTTAGGATATTCGTTCCCTCCCCGACCAAGGCTCATATAACCCAAAAATACTGACAGCAACCATGCAGCCTCCTTTAGCCGCCCCCCTTTGTCGGGGTTTTTCGAGAGGCTAGCGCTAGCCAAGGGAGATATTCCATTCCATGCAGGCCACGCAGGAAACGCCCGAGAATCAAAAGCCCAAGACTTCCGAGAAAAAGTCTCATCGCAAGCAGCAGAGCGAGCCGTCCGAGTTGGGCGGCAGCATGAACATAGTCGAGCTGAAGGAAAAGCCCATCGGCGAACTGACCGCCATGGCCCGCGAACTCAACATCGAGGGCGCGGCCGGTCTGCGGCGCCAGGAGCTGATCTTCGCCCTGCTCACCGCCCAGGCCGAACGCAACGGGGCCATCTACGGGGCGGGAGTCCTGGAAATATTGCCCGACGGCTTCGGCTTCCTGCGCGCCCCGGACTACAACTATCTGCCCGGACCCGACGACATCTACGTCTCCCCCTCCCAGATACGCCGCTTCAATCTGCGCACCGGTGACACCATCAGCGGTCAGATCCGCCCTCCCAAGGAGGGTGAGCGCTATTTCGCCCTGCTCAAGGTCGAAAACATCAACATGGAGCCGCCCGAGGTGGCGCGCGACAAGATACTCTTCGACAACCTGGTGCCGCTGTACCCCAACGAGCGGCTCAAGCTGGAGGTGGAAGGCGAGCCCAAGAACTGGTCCGCCCGCATCATGGACCTGATGACCCCCATCGGCAAGGGTCAGCGCGGCCTCATCGTGGCCCCCCCCCGCACCGGCAAAACCATGCTCTTGCAAAACATCGCCAACTCCCTGGCCGCCAACCATCCCGATGTGGTGCTCATCGTGCTCTTGATCGACGAGCGCCCCGAGGAAGTGACCGACATGCAGCGCTCGGTCAAGGGCGAGGTCATCAGCAGCACCTTTGACGAGCCGGCCCAGCGCCATGTGCAGGTGGCCGAGATGGTTATCGAAAAGGCCAAGCGCCTGGTGGAGCACAAGCGCGACGTGGTCATCCTGCTGGACTCCATCACCCGCCTGGCCCGCGCCTACAACACCGTGGTCCCCCCCAGCGGCAAGATCCTCTCCGGCGGCGTGGACTCCAACGCCCTGCACCGGCCCAAGCGCTTCTTCGGCGCCGCCCGCAACATCGAGGACGGCGGCTCGCTCACCATCATCGCCACCGCGCTCATCGAGACCGGCTC
>CAZLSD010000419.1:0-2670 GCA_964561775.1 uncultured Desulfarculus sp.
GCCCCCGCGGGTCATCACCCTGGAGCAGGCCTGGTCTTTGGCCCTGGAACAGAACAAGGACATCTTGAAGGCCAAGGAGTACCGCCGCAAGGTGGAGGGGCGCTATGTGGAGGAGCGGGGCGCGGCCCTGCCCCAGCTCACGGTCAAGGCCGGCTACTACCGCGACCGCGACGAAAGCCAGGCCGCGCTCTATGGCGGCACCCTGCCCCTGCAACGCGAGCACCGCGAGGCAAACCTGACCCTGAACCAGGTCATCTTCACCTGGGGCCAAGTCAGCGCGGCCATCCGCGCCGCCGAGGTGGGCCTGGCCACGGCCGATGACCAACTGCGCCTGTACAAGCAGGCGGCCCTGCGCGACGTGGCCGCCGCCTTCTACGACATCCTGCTGGCCAAGGAGATGCTGCACATCGCCCAGGAAAATCTGGCCCAAAAGGAGCGCCACTTGGACGAGGCCAGACGCAAGCTGGCCGTGGGCCTGGCCACCGACTATGACGCCCTGGCCGCCTCGGTGGCGGTGGAAAACGCCCGCCCCGAGGCCATCCGAGCCGAGAACGCGGTGCGCGTGACCCGCGAACGCCTGGGCTTCCTGCTGGCCCTGGATGGCCGCCAGCTGGACGTGGAGGGGGCCTTGGCCTGCGATCTCCGCCCCTACCCCGATTATGATCAGGCCCTGGGCACGGCCTTGGCCCGGCGGCCGGAAATGGCCGACCTCCAGCACCGGCGCGAGATGGCCAAGGAGGTGGTCACGGTCTACCAGGCGGGCAACAAGCCGCGCCTGGACATGCAGGTGCAGTACGGCTGGGCCGACCTGGAGTCCGGACGCAACCAGGAACAGGGCATGTCGGGCATGGCCGGGGTGTTTTTGACCTGGCCCTTGTTCGACGGCCTGCGCACCCAGGGCCGGGTGGCTCAGGCCAAGAGCGACGAGGCCACCTTGTTCCTGGAAGAGACCAAGCTGAAGGACGCCATAGGTCTGGAGGTGAGCACCGGGATAAACACGGTGGTGGAAAGCGGCGAAATCATGAAGGGGCTTTCCGAGACGGTAATCCAGGCCGAACGCCTTCGTTTCATGGCCGAGAAGGGATTTGAATACGGCGTCAAGACCCGCCTGGAGGTGGAGGACGCCCAGCTCAATCTTAAACAGGCCCAGGGGAATTTGGCCAAGGCCCGGCGTGATTACCTACTGGCCCAGGTCTCCCTGCGCTGGCTGACAGGCGTGCTTGGTGAAGAAACCACGGCGGCTGCCCAAGGTGAAGACGGTTTACATTCTCCATCGAAAGGCTCACAATGAATAATAATTGAAAAAGGCCCCTGCCATGATTACGCGCCATTGGGGAGTCGGTGATGGCCAAACAGGACATTCTCCTTGAGACTGGCACCAACGAGGTGGAAATCGCCGAGTTCAGGCTCTGCCAGCAAAACTTTGGCGTCAATGTGGCCAAAGTCCGGGAATTTCTCCCCTACAAAAGCATAACCGTCAGCCAAATTCCCGGGCGTCATTCATCCGTGGCAGGCGTTTTCATCCTGCGCGGACGCTCCATCCCCTTGATAGATCTGGGGTTGCATCTGGGCCTCAGCGAAGGCCAGCGCACCGCGGATCAGGTGGTGGTGGTCACCGAATTCAACAATCTGACCACCGCTTTCGTGGCTGATTACATCAATCGCATCTACCGGGTTTCCTGGGCCGAATTCAAGCCCCTGAGCGGTTTCCTTTCCTCCTTTTCTCCCGTTGTCACAGGCTCGGTCAGCATCGAGGGACAAGAGGTTTTGGTGCTGGACCTGGAGCACATCATCGGCGAGATATTTCCGCAAAGCGTCATCAACTACAGTCAAGAAGCCATGGCCGATCTTCCCCTCAATGAAAAACGCGCCCATGCGCGCGTTTTCTTCGCCGACGACTCGGCCATCATCCGTAAGCAGGTGGGCAAGATTCTGCGTCAGGTGGGCTATGAGCAGCTAACCATTTTCGAGAACGGGCTGGAGGCCCTTAACGCCATCGTGGCGTTGAACGAGCAGGCGCGCAAGGAAGGCAGACCCTTGCGCGACCATCTGGACCTGCTGCTGACGGACATTGAAATGCCCCAGATGGACGGCCTGACCCTTTGCCGTAAGGTGAAGAGCGAGATGAAACTGGACCTCAAGGTCGTAATGTTCTCGTCGCTCATCAATGAGCAGATGGCCCTAAAATGCCGCAGCGTGGGGGCCGACGCCTTCGCCAGCAAGCCCGAGACCGAGGAGCTCATCGGCCACATAGATCGTCTGGCCTTGGGTATCTAGACCCGGAAGGCGGCAACCAAGGTTTAAGGCCGCGCCGAAAACCGGCGCGGCCTTGGTATTCTCGCCCCAGCCGCGGCCTTAGGGATTGCTGCCGCCAGTCTGGAAGGTCATCTTGGGAGCGGACTGCTGTCCGCCTTGGCTCTGGCCCATGGTCGGCGGCTGCTGCTTGGGCTGCTGCACCGAAGGCTGTCCACCGCCCTTTTTCTGCTGGCCGGGCGCGTAGGCACTGGAGCCCTGGCCCTGACCCTTGGGCTGCTGGCCGGGCGCGTAGGCGCTGGACCCCTGGCCCTGACCCTTGGGCTGCTGGCCAGGCGCGTAGGCGCTGGACCCCTGGTTTTTCTTTTTTTGGTTATAAGGTGGCTGCTCGGCCGCCGCCCAAGACGCCAGCGAAAC
>CAZLSD010000420.1:0-2658 GCA_964561775.1 uncultured Desulfarculus sp.
CGCCGCCCTCGCCCCAGACCTCCACCCCTCCTCCGGCCAGCGGTAAACTGCGCGGCACCCAGAAGCCCTACACCATCTCCGGCAAGACCTATTACCCCATGGCAAACGCCGAGGGCTATCTGGAGACCGGCCTGGCCTCCTGGTATGGCCCCAACTTCCACGGCAAGCGCACCAGCAACGGCGAGGTCTACAACATGGAGGGCATGACCGCCGCCCACAAGACCCTGCCCATGGACACCTGGGTGCGGGTGCGCAACCTTGGCAATGGCCGCGAGCTGGTGGTTAGGGTCAATGACCGGGGCCCCTTCGTGGATGGCCGCATCATTGACCTGTCCAAGGCCGCCGCCCGCGAGCTGGGAGTATTGGGGCCAGGCACCTGCCGGGTGGAGGTGGTGGCCCTGGGCTTCAAGAAGCTGGGCACCGGGGTGGGCGACAGGCCGGCCGAGTACGTGCCGCCCGCCTCTTGGGAGGAAGGCACCTTCACGGTGCAGGTGGGGGCGTTCGTGCAGTCTGAACGCGCCCTAAACCTGGCCCGCCAGCTGCGGCCCCAGTGGAAGGATGTCTTCGTGGTGCGCTATGACCGGGGAGACCAGGTCTTCCACCGGGTGCGGGTGGGCAAGGTGGGACGCCTGGGCGAGGCCAAGGAGCTGGAGTCCAGGCTGCGCGCCGCCGGCCAGGCCCAGGCCTTCGCCGTGGGCTGGTAGGCCGCGCGGCCTATTCCCCAGCCTCGGGCCGGTACTCCAGGATGTCGCCGGGCTGGCAATCCAGGAAGCGGCATATGGCGTCCAGGGTGGCCAGGCGCAGGCCCTTGACCTTGCCAGTCTTGATCAAGGACAGGTTCTGCTCGGTGATGCCCACGTAACTGGCCAGGTCCTTGGATTTTACCTTGCGCCGGGCCAGCATCACGTCCAGGTTGATTACTATGGCCATGACGCTTCCCTATACTATGAGGGCCTGTTCTTCTTCCAGCTTGCGGGCCTGGTCCATTACCCGGGAGACCGTCACCACCACCAGGCCCATGAGGGCCATCAGCGCCTGATCCGAGCTGAGGCTGATGACCAGGAGCCTCTGCCCGGCGGCGCGGTGCAGGGTCAGCACCAGGCCCAGCCCCACGGTTTGCAGGAAATCGGCGCAGGCCCAGGCCAGGATGGACCAGCCCAGGCGCTGGAAGATGGCCACGTTGGCGCGGCTGAAGAAAATTCCCTGCTCGTAGAGCCGGAACAGGCGGCTTAGCTGGGCCAGGATGTACATGACGACCAGTCCCGGCAGCATGGACACGGCGAAACCCCACAGCTTGGCCCTGTCCGGCAGGTCAGGGTCCAACTCCACGGGGAGTTGACGCCCCAGAACGCTGTTGTCGCCCACATAAAGCCAGAATATGGCCACCATGACAGGGGTGAGAACAATACCCCAGCGGAAGACCCGCCCCAAGCGCCTGCTGGCCTGCTGAATACGCTCCAGTCCTTCCATGAATCGCTCTCCCCATGATTGCGTCCAAACAAGGGACGGCCCTTTGCCCGTCCACGTTGGGGAGAGCCTAACGGGGCAGGTGGAGGTTGTCAATAAAAAATTATAATAAAACGATAATTATTATGTCTTAAAGAATAATTAATTGCCTTACCTCATGCCAAGGCTCCGAGAGGACAGCAAAAACGGAGGCCGGGGTGCCGGCCTCCGCGTTCCAAGTTGCTTGAAGCTCCGGGCAGGTTAGCCGCCCGGCCAGGCTGCTTGCTTCTATTCTTCGTCGCCGCTCAGTTCCTCGCCGTTGATGCGTTTGCGCAGCACGCCGGAGGTCTTGAATACCACCACCTTGCGGGCGCGCAGTTGCAGGTCGGCGCGGGTCTGGGGGTTGCGGCCGCGGCGGGGGCGCTTGGCCTTGACCATGAACTTGCCGAAGCCGCTGACCAGGATGTCCTCGCCGGTGGCCAGGGTGGCCTTCATGAGCTCCAGCACGGTCTCCACCACGTCGCGGGCGCGATTTTTGGGCAGTTGGGTATCTTCGTAGACCTGGGTGATTATGTTGTCTTTGGTCAAGGCCACCAGAGAAAACCTCCTTGAGGCGGATAGAGCATATGACGAGGAGCCAGCGAGCGACGGTCTCTAGCGCTGGTAGGCGAATATGCATCAGCGGGCCGCAGGTGTCAACACCTTTTGTCGTGGTGTCGCAATAATTTATCTTATTTTCCCCCTGGCCTTGCCCTCCTGGGCGGGGCTGGTTATATTTGTTTTGAGTCGGACAGCAACGTATTCCCCGGGGGCGACATGGTTTCGACGGGGATGGTTGAGGTTCAAGGCGCATGCCGGGGTCTCATCGGCCCGTAACCCGGTGGGAATAACGTAATCGCAGACGATTACACTTACGCCGTAGCTGCTTAATGCTACCGTTCGCCCGGACCTCGCCCGTGGGTCCGGTGTCGAGCGTAGACTAGCGGGATAGGGGATGGACACCGCCTAGTCGGTCCTGACCCGAAACAACAGACTTGGCTGGCTGACCGGGGATCCTGCCTGTGGGAGCCCAGGCCCGCGACAACAAATCACAGGATAAGCATGTAGTGGCTTGGGCTGAAGATCTTCGGACGGGGGTTCGATTCCCCCCGCCTCCACCAAAAAATTTCACAGATTATGCGAGACGGAGAAGGCGGCCCAAAGGGCCGCCTT
>CAZLSD010000421.1:0-2648 GCA_964561775.1 uncultured Desulfarculus sp.
ATGGCCACCAACTCTTGATGGCCTACACTGTCAGGTTATATCCATCACAGCACATTCCGCACAAAAAGGGTTTCCCCCCAATCTTCCCTCTTAACTCATCCCCAAATAGGCGCACTGGACGCGGCGGTCGTTGATGAGGTCGTGGCCGGAGCCGGAGAGGGTGACGCGGCCCAGCTCCAGGACATAGCCCCGGTCGGCGATGGCCAGGGCTGCCGAGGCGTTTTGCTCCACCAGCAGGACGGTGACGCCCTGGGCGCGGATGTGGGCGATGACGCGGAAGACCTCGGCCACCAAGAGGGGGGCCAGGCCCAGGCTGGGCTCGTCCATCATGAGTAGGCGGGGGCGGCCCATGAGGGCGCGGCCCAGGGCCAGCATCTGCTGCTCGCCGCCGCTTAGGGTGCCGGCCTTTTGCTTCTTGCGCTCGGCCAGGCGGGGGAAGGTGGTCCAGACCTGCTCCAGGTCGCGGGCGAACTCCTGGTCCTGGGGGCGGAAGTAACCGCCCAGGAGCAGGTTCTCCAGCACGCTCAGGTTGGCGAAGACCCGGCGTCCCTCGGGCACCAGGATGAGGCCCTGGCGGGAGAGCCGGCTGGCCTTGCGGCCGGTGACGTCGGCTCCGTCGAAGATGACGCGGCCGGCGGCCGGGCGCATGAGACCGCTGACAGCCTGGAGCAGGGTGGACTTGCCCGCGCCGTTGGCTCCCAGGAGGGTCACGATCTCGCCTTGGCCCACCTCCAGGCTGACCTGGGAGAGGGCCTGGATGGCCCCGTAGCGCACGCTCAATCCCTCTAGCTTGAGCATGCGGGCTCTCCCGTGGTCTGGTCCAGCTTGATCTCCGCGCCCAGATAGGCCTCTATGACCGCGGGGTGGCGCTGGATGAGTTGGGGCGCGCCGCGGGCTATCTCCTTGCCGTGGTCCAGCACGGTGATGTGCTCGCAGAGGTTCATGACGAAGTGCATGTCGTGCTCGATGAGCAGCACGGTCAGGTCGAGCTGGTCGCGCAGGCGGCGCACCAGGTCCGAGAGCGCGGCGGTTTCCTGGGGGTTCATGCCGGCGGCGGGTTCGTCCAACAGCAGCAGCTTGGGGTTGGTGGCCAGGGCGCGGCCAATCTCCAGCAGGCGCTGCTGGCCATAGGCCAAGTTGGAAGCCCGCTCGCGGGCCAGGGAGGTGAGGCCCACCAGGTCCAGGATTTCCTCGCAGCGCTCTATCACGCGGGCTTCTTCACGGCGGTAGCCGGGCAGGCGGAAGATAGCCGAGAGGAAGTTGGCCTGTAGTCCGCCGTGGAAGCCCACCAGCACGTTGTCGGCCACGGAGAGTTCGCCGAAGAGGCGGATGTTCTGGAAGGTGCGGGCCAGGCCCAGGCGGTTGATGCCGTGGGGTTTCAGTTGGGTCAGATTTCGCTCCAAAAACAGGATATCGCCGGCGGCGGGGCGCACCTGGCCGGTGAGCAGGTTGAAGACGGTGGTCTTGCCCGCGCCGTTGGGGCCTATGAGGCCGTCGATGGCCCCGGGGCGCACGGTCAGGTCCAGCTCGTCCACGGCCAAGAGCCCGCCGAAGCGGCAGACCAGCCCGCGCACCTGGAGCAGAGGGGGCTTCATGGCCTGGCCCCGCGCCAGCCCAGCACGGCCAGCAGCCAGCGCCAGGAGAACTCGTTCTTGCCCATGATGCCCCGGCGCATGAAGAGCATGCAGGCCATGAGCAGCAGGCTGAAGATGACCATGCGCATGCCGGGGATGCCGGGGACGCTAAGGCCCAGCAGGTCAAAGGGCTCTTCCACCACGCGCAGCCACTCGCCGCCGAAGGTGATGAGCACGGCGGCCATGAGCGCCCCGGTGGTGGAGCCCAGGCCGCCCACCACGATGATGATGAGCAGGTTGAAGGTGAGGAAGAAGGTGAAGAGGCTGGGGCTGATGGTGGTGATGAGATGGGCCAGCAGCCCGCCGGCCATGCCCTCCCAGAAGGCGTCCATGGTAAAAGCCAGCATCTTGTGCCAGAACACGTTGATGCCCATGGACTCGGCCGCCACCTCGTCCTCGCGGATGGCTTTCAAGGCCAGGCCATAGGAGGAGCGGATCAGGCGGGTGATGACGAAGAGCGCGGCCAGGGCCAGGCCCCAGGCCCACCACACGTTGGTCAGGTGGGGTATGCCCTTGAGCCCCAGGGGGCCGTTGGTGATGGGCTGGGCGTTGTTGGCCAGCACGCGCACCACCTCGCCGAAGCCCAGGGTGACGATGGCCAGGTAGTCGCCGCGCACCCGGAACACGGGAAAGCCCATGGCCAGGGCGAAAAGCGCGGTGAGCGCTCCGGCGATGACAAGCGCCAGGGGCAGGGGCAGCTGGATGACCGAGAGCGGCCAGACCAGGGGCTCCAGGATGAAGCTCATGGTCTTCTCGGCCGGGGAGAGGGTAAGAAGCGAGGTGACGTAGGCCCCGCAGGCCACGAAGGCGTTGGGAGCCAGGGAGAATTGGCCGGTGACGCCGTTGACCAGGTTGTAGCTTATGGCCAGCACGGCGTAGATGCCGGCCACGCAGGTCATGTGCGCCCAATAGCCGCCTGCTTGAGTCTCCACCAGCCACAGCAAGAGGGCGGCTCCGGCCACGCCGGCCAGGGTGAGCCAGAAGTCGCGCCGCCGGCTCAGGTGGGGCGCGGGC
>CAZLSD010000422.1:0-2647 GCA_964561775.1 uncultured Desulfarculus sp.
GCCCTCGTCCACCACCAGCATGGCGCCCACCCGGCGCAAGGACATCAGGTGGGCGGCGGCGCGCAGGGTGGTGGCGGGCAGACAGGTCAGCACGTCTTTCACCATCACCTCGGCCACCCGGCCGCGCACCATGGCCGCGTCCAGGCTCAAGCCCTCCAGGCCGGTGATCTGGGGCAGGCGCTGGCGATCGGCGTCCTTGCGCGCGGCCTCGATGTTGCGGGCCAGGGAAAAGCTGTAGTGACGCTGGAAGACGGGATGGGTGTGCACCAGGGGCTTGAAGTAATCGGCGGGCAGCAGGTAGCAGATCATGTCCTCGCGGGCGGTGACCTGAAACAGGGCCCGGCTGCTCTGCAAGAGACTGAGCGCGCCGAAGCTGTCCCCCTCGGCGCGCACATCCACCAGAAGTTCCTCGCCCTGGTCGCGCGGCAGGGTGATCTTGGCCGAGCCGGCCTGGATTACATAGAGGAAGGCGCTGGGCTCCCCCCCCACCTGGATGACCACCGTGCCCTTGGGAAAATAGGCCACCTCCATGTGGTCCACCACCTGCGCCAACTCGCTGGCGGTCAGGGTGTCGAAGGGCGCCACGCCCTTTAAAAACTCCAGGATGCGCGGGTAGGCTGCTTGAGTCATGATGGCCTGCCTCACAAGGATGTTGGCCCATCATACACAAAAAGGGGGAGCCCGGGCGGACCGGCGCGCTCAGGTCAGCAGGTTGTATTCGTCCAGGGGCAGGCCGAAGCGCACCTCGGCTTCGGAGGGGCGGCAGTAGCGGGGCTTCAGTTCCTCGGGATGGACGCCCAGGCCCTGGGCCAGGCGATGCTCGCCCAAGAGGGCCAGCAGCCCGGGACGGGGCGTATCGGCCCAGTCCGGGGCCAGGCTCAAGCCTGGGCGCAACAGCTCCTGGGCATGCATGCGCGCGCCCGCGCCCACCAGGAGGGCCGGGGGCTCGAGCAGGGAAGCCAGGCGCTCCGCGGTGACTGCCGCGTCCTCGCTCAAGCGCGCCAGGCCCTGGGGCGTGGGCGTGAAGGCGGCGGCGTAGAGGAACCCGCGCCGGGCGTCGGCGCAGACCCAGACCGGCGTGGCGGGCTTGTCCAGGCCCTCGGCCAAGAGGCGCAGGGACGAGACCCCGGCCACGGGCACGTCCCAGGCCAGGGCCAGGCCCTGCACCGTGGCCAGGCCGATGCGCAGGCCGGTGAAGAAACCCGGCCCCACGGTCACGGCCAGGCCGGAGATATCCTCTTTGGCCAACTGGCAGCGCTCCAAGATAAGCTCCACCTGGGGCAGCAGGCCGATGCTGGCGCTGCTGGGGGCGGTGCTCAGCATCTCGTCTAGGACATGGCCCTCGCGGGCCAGCCCCACCCCCACCCCGGCGAAGCAGGTGTCTATGGCCAGGACGGTCACGGGCGGCTACTGGCTGTTGCCCGCGATCAGGCGGTAGATGTCGTTGTAGAAGGTGAAGCTCATGAGCATGATGAGCAAGGCCAGGCCCACCATCTGGGCGCGCTCGCGCAAGTTGATGGAGACCGGCCGGCGGGTGACCGCCTCGAAGAGGAAGAAGGCCAGGTGCCCGCCGTCCAGGGCCGGGATGGGCAGCAGGTTCAAGATGGCCAGGTTGACGCTAAGCAGGGCCATGAGCAGCACGAATTCATAGAAGCCGTGGCGGGCGGCCTGGCCGGCCACCTGGCCGATCTGGATGGGCCCGCCCAGGGTGTCCAGGGGCACCTTGCCCTCGAACATCTTGACCACGCTCATGACAATGAGCTCGCCCGCGCCCCAGGTGCGCTCGCCGGCCACGCCCAGGGCCTTGAACGGCCCCACCCGGTGGGTGATGGTCTCGCCGGCGGCCACGATGCCCACCCGGTAGACCACCCGCTCCTCGCCGAAGATGTCGTGCACCTTGACCTGGGCCGGCTGCATGGTCAGGTTGACCTGCCGCCCGGCGCGCTCCAGCACCAGGTCCACCGGCTGGCCGCCGCTGGCCTGGATGGCCGCCACCATGTCGCCCCAATGCTCCACGGGCTGGCCGTTGATGGCCAGCACCATGTCGTCCTTTTGCACCCCGGCTATCGCCGCGGGCAGGCTGGGAGACAGGTCCCCCACCCGGGTGGTCAAGCTGGGCACCCCGGCCAGCACGATGACCAGGTAATAGACCAGGTAGGCGAAAATGATGTTGGAAAACGGCCCGGCCGCCACGATGGCCAGCCTGCGCCACACGCTCTTGCCCGAGAAGGAACAAGGCTGCTCCTCGGCGGCCAGCTCCTCGCCGGGCTGCTCCCCCACCATGCGCACGTAGCCTCCCAGGGGGATCAGCGACAACCGGTAGTCGGTCTCCTTCTTCTTGAAGCCGAAAAGGCGCGGCCCAAAGCCCAGGCTGAAGGTCTTGACCCCCACCCCGGCCCGCTTGGCCACCAGGAAGTGCCCCAGCTCGTGCACAAAGATAAGGATGCCCAGCACCACCACCGCGCTCAAAAGCGTGACCAACCGCCGCCTCCAGGGAAAAGTTCCAACCTTCTTACAATTCTACAGCACCCCCTCCCCCCCGCGCCAGCAGAGGGAGGAAAGACCGGGAGGAAACCCTTTTTACGTTACAAAAAAGGTTCGCCCCCCAGACCCGGCTGCAAAATAGGCCAGGGGTTGCCATCAGAAA
>CAZLSD010000423.1:0-2627 GCA_964561775.1 uncultured Desulfarculus sp.
CTACGGGAGCAAAGACGGTTCGGAAGACGAAAGCTCCACCCGACCCGTTTTGGGTTTCGAGGCACTCGACCCCCGCCCCTACGAAGATAAGGCCTGTTCTTCGCCAGCCACCTCCGGTGAATAGGTCTGTCCGGCGCTATGACCTTGTTCTTCTCTTCTGGCCCCCCGGGCAACCGGCGATCTACATCAAGACAAGATGACCTTGCTATCGACCCCCTCGCCTTTTTAGGAGTGGGGGTCTGGGGGCGAACCCTTTTTGGGCGTCAAAAAGGGTTCGCCCTCAGCTCTTCCCTACGCCAACTCTTCCATAAGCCATGCCCTGAGGGGCTCGTCCAGCGCCAGTTGGCCGCGCGGCATGTCCTGGCCTTGCCCGGCGGCGGCGCAGGCCTCCAGCAGCGCGGGCGGGGCCTCGATCTGGGCCAGCTCCTGGCTGGCCAGGTGGGAGCGGCTGACCAAGAGCAGGCGGCGCTCGCCCTGCCAGGTGGAAAGATAGAAGTAAACCGTCTCGGCCAGCCCCCGGTGCCGCCAGCCCTCGGCCCCCTTGAGCTGGAATATCTCGAAGGCCTGGCGCGGGGTCATGTCCCAGTCGATGGCGGCCAAGAGGTCTGGCCGGGCCTTCAAGCCGGCCAGGTCCAGCAATTGCCCGCTCATGCCATGTGGGCCATGATCTGGGCCAGGGCCTGGTAGTCGGTGGCCTGGCGGGCCAGGGGCCCCTGGGCCAGCACGGGATAGTGCTTGCTGAAGGGCATCCGCTCACCACGCCAGATCACGCCCAGAGGTATGGCCGGGCCGAACTCCATGGCCAGCTTGAGGGCGGCGTCGAAGTCGCGGGGGTTGTGGCCGGGGTCTATGTCATAGACCCGCTCCTGGTACCACTTGAAGGTGTTGACCTTGTTGAAGCTGACGCAGGGTTGCAGGATGTCCACCAGGGCCAGGCCGGGGCTGGCCAAGGCCTCCTGGATGAGTCCGGCCAACTGGTCCACGTTGCCGGCGAAGCCCCGGGCCACCAGGCTGACCCGGTTCAGCACCGCGACGGCCACCGGGTTGAAGGGCAGGGAATGCACGCCGTCGGGCTGGGCCTTGGTGACGAAGCCCTCGGCGCTGGTGGGGGAGGCCTGGCCCTTGGTCAGGCCGTAGACCTGGTTGTCGTGCACCAAAAGCGTCACGTCCAGGTTGCGGCGCAGGGCGGCCAGGAAGTGGTTGCCGCCCTCGCCATAGGAGCAGCCGTCGCCGCTCTCGCAGATGACCTTGAGGCCGGGGTTGGCCAGGCGCGCCCCGGTGGCGGCGGGCAGAGAGCGGCCGTGCAGGCCGTTGAAGCAGTTGCACTTGAGGTAATGGGGCATCTTGGCGGCCTGGCCGATGCCGCTGACCAGGAGCAGTTTATAGGGCTCGATGCCGCTGGCCACCAGGGCCTTGATCAGGGCCTTGCGGATGGAAAAGTTGCCGCAGCCGGGGCACCAGGCGGTTTGGAAGTCGCCGTAGTCTTGGATGGTGGACATGGCGCATGCCTCCTATAGGGCCAGGGAGCGCAGGATGCACTCGGGGGTGATGGGCAGACCATCGTAACGCAGGATGCGGCGCTCGATGTTGAAACCGGTCTCGCGGCGGATGAGGCGGGCCAACTGGCCCTGGGAGTTGCCCTCCACCATGACCACCTGGCCCGCGGCCGCCATGCGGCTCAGGAAGGTTTCTGGGTCCAGGGGCCAGACCTGGGGGAAGTGGCAGGTGGCCACCTTGTGCCCGCTGCTGGCCAGGCTGGCGGCGGCCTCGGCGATGCCGCCCTTGGTGCTGCCCCAGCCCACCAAGAGCAGCTCGGCCCGCTCTGGTCCGCTGAAGACGGGAGGCAAGGCCTCGGCCAGCAGGCCGGCGTGCTTGCGCAGGCGCTTGTCCATCATCTCCACCCGCACGCCCAGGTTCTCGGTTAGATGGCCGTCGGGGGTGTGCTCATCGCTGTCGGCCACCACCAGCTCCGGCCCCAGGCCGGGGATGGCCCGGGGCGAGACGCCGTCCAGGGTGATGGCGTAGCGGAGGTAATCCTTGCCCGTGCGGTCAAGCTGGCCGCCGGCCTTAACCGGCTTCAGCCCGCTCAGATCGAAGGGCGGCAAGGCGCGGTAGGAGTCGGCCAGGAACTGGTCGGTGAGCACGAAGACCGGGGACTGGAAGCGCTCGGCGGCGTGCAGGGCGCGGTAGGTGAGGCTGAAGCACTCCTCCAGGTCGCCGGGGGCGTAGATGGCGCGAGGGAACTCGCCGTGCCCGGCGTAGAGGGCCAGCTCCAGGTCGGCCTGCTCGGTGCGGGTGGGCAGGCCGGTGGCCGGTCCGGGGCGCATGGCCAGCACGATGAGCACCGGAGTCTCGGTCATGGCCGCCAGGCTGACCCCCTCCACCATGAGGGCGAAGCCGCCGCCGCTGGTGGCCACCATGGCCGGGGCTCCGGCATAGGAGGCTCCCACGGCCATGTTGATGGCGGCGATCTCGTCCTCGGCCTGCTCGCAGACCAGGCCCATCTGCTGGGCGTGGGCGATCAAGGTTAGCGCCACCGAGGTGGCCGGGGTCATGGGATAAAAAGCCAGGAATTTGACCCCGGCGGCCAGGGCCCCCAGGGCGATGGCCTCGTTGCCGTTAATGAG
>CAZLSD010000424.1:0-2623 GCA_964561775.1 uncultured Desulfarculus sp.
TCTTCACTCTTACTCCCCACCCTCCCCTACAACGGCACGTTGCCGTGGCGGCGCACGGGTCGCCAGGTGCGTTTGTGTTTGAGGGCGGTCAGCGCGCGGATGACTTTGCGCCGGGTGTCCTGGGGGCGAATGATCTCGTCGATGTAGCCCAGTTCGGCGGCCTTGTAGGGGCTGGCGACCTTGGCGCGGTACTCGGCTACCAGTTCCTGGTAGGCGGCGGCCTTGTCGCTGGCCTGGTCTATTTCCTTGCGGAAGACGATGTTGACCGCGCCTTCGGGGCCCATGACGGCGATTTCGGCGGTGGGGAAGGCGAAGTTGACATCGGCGCCGTGGTGTTTGGAGCCCATGACGTCATAGGCTCCGCCGTAGGCCTTGCGGGTGATGACGGTGATCAGCGGTACGGTGGCCTCGCAGTAGGCGTAGATTATCTTGGAGCCGTGGGTGATGATGCCGCCGTATTCCTGCTGGACGCCGGGCAGGAAGCCGGGCACGTCCACGAAGGTGATGACCGGGATATTGAAGGCGTCGCAGAAGCGGACGAAGCGGGAGCATTTGCGGCTGGCGTCGATATCGATGCTGCCGGCCAGGAACATGGGGTTGTTGGCCACGATGCCCACCACCATGCCGCCCAGGCGGGCGAAGGCGGTGATCATGTTTTTGGCGAAGCCCTTGGCCACCTCGAAGAAGCTGTTGGTATCCACCACGGTCTTGATGAGCTTCTTCATGTCGTAGGGGGACTTGTAGTTGTCGGGGATGAAGGAGTCCAGCTCGGGGTTGGTGCGTTCGGCGCTGTCGGCGCTTAGTTTCTCGGGGGGTTTTTGCTCCCAGTTGCTGGGCAGATAGGAGAGGAGCTTGCGGATGTCGGCCAGGCATTCCTTGTCGGTCTTGGAAATGAACTGGGCCACGCCGGATTTCTGGTTGTGGACCTTGGCCCCGCCCACGGTCTCGCTGGTGACGTTCTCGCCGGTGACGGTCTTGATGACCTGGGGGCCGGTGATGTGCATGTAGCTGGTCTGGTCCACCATGAAGATGAAGTCGGTGATGGCCGGGGAATAGACCGCGCCGCCGGCGCAGGGCCCCATGATGGCGCTGATCTGGGGGACCACGCCGGAGGCCAGCACGTTGCGTTTGAATATCTCGCCGTAGGAGCCCAGGGAGATGACGCCTTCTTGGATGCGCGCCCCGCCCGAGTCGTTGAGGCCGATGATGGGGGCTCCGGCTTTGACGGCCAGGTCCATGACCTTGCAGACCTTTTCGCCGAAGGGGCCGGAGAGGGAGCCGCCGAAGACGGTGAAGTCCTGGCTGAAGACGAAGACGGTGCGGCCGTCCACCGTGCCAAAGCCGGTGACCACGCCATCGCCGGGGATCTTCTGCTGGTCCATGCCGAAGTCGGTGCAGCGGTGCACCACGAAGCGGTCGAACTCCTCGAAGCTGTTCTCGTCCAGCAGGGCTTCGATGCGTTCGCGGGCGGTCAGCTTGCCCTTGGCGTGCTGGGCCTCGATGCGTTTGAGGCCGCCGCCCAGGCTGGCTTCCTGGTCGCGGCGCTCGAGCTCCTCCAGTTTTTGCTTGGTGCCTGGTAGCGAGGCGGCAGGTTTGGTCTCGGTCATGGTTTTAGCTCTTTCCCACCGTTAAGCGTTAACCTTGTCCAACCTGGCGGTTGGCGCGTTCCGGCCCGGCGGGCCGGGGCTTCCTCCCCTGTAACAACGTTTCGCCCGTTACGCCAGGCGTTATTCAAGCGCTGCGGCGGCCGTTCAGGCCTGGTCCGGATCCTTGTCCGGGTTGACCATGCCCAGCCAGATCATCTCGAAGAGCTGGTGGGACTGGCCGGCCAGGCTTTCCTTTTGCCCGCGGTAGATCCACATAAAGAACGAGCGCTGCACCAGTCCGTAGATGAAGTCCAAGAGCACGCTGGTGCGCACGTGGGGGTTGAGCAGGCCTTCCTTCTGACCCTGGCGCAGGGTGTCCATGAGGATGCTTATGAGCTTTTTCTGCACGAAGGTCTCGTCCTGCATCCAGGTGACCAGGGGCACGGTCATGAAGATTATGCGTCCCAGGTCGGGGTTGCGCTCATAGTAATCCAGCTGGAGCCAAAAGACCTTGCGCAGTTTATCCTTAAGGTTATCGATGCCTTGCAGGTGGTCTACCATGCGCTCGGTGAGGACTTTCAGCTTCTTGTCCACGAAGGAGAAGAGCAGGCCTTCCTTGGAGCCGTAGTACTTGTAGATGGTGCTGAAGCTGACTCCGGCCCGTTTGGCCACGTCGCGCATGTTGGCTTCGTGGAAGTCCACATGGGAGAAGATGTCCATGACCGCGGCTTCCAGGCGCTGGTGGCTGCTGGGCTCCAGGAAGACGCGGGGCGGGGTGGGTTTTTTCCTGGGCGCTGCCACGAAGCGGGGCCATCCTTGGATGGAGGTGAGCGGTCCGCCTGGGCGGACTCAGCAGGCTAAGAAGAGGTAACGTTACGTTCGTGTACGGGCATATTCCAATGAAATCCAGCATGTTAAAAAAGTAACACCTGGCATTTCCCGCATAGACCTGTAACAATGTTGCTGATGGCCGCCCGATTGTCAAGCAAAAAACAGCCGCCGTGACATTGGCGGCCCCGGGGGGAACGGGTGGGGTC
>CAZLSD010000425.1:0-2606 GCA_964561775.1 uncultured Desulfarculus sp.
TCGCTACATTGTCCATGCTAGATTTCCTCTTCTTCCTTGGGTTCGGGGTTCATTAGCTGCCTCAGTTCAAAGGCCGCCTCCTTGCCCTTTTCCACCATGGCGGCCAGGTGGATCATGAAGGCGTCCGCCTCCTCGATGCCCGCCTTGATGGCCAGGGAGGCCACCAGGAACTCATCCCTGTTCAGCGTCGAGAGCTGTTTGTAGGCCTCCAGCAAGGCCAGCCGGCGCTCCAGGGGGTAGGGCGCCAGGAACTCCCTGGCGCCGGGCGAGGCGAGGAATTCCACCGCGCGCTGGCCGCGCTCCACCAGGGTGCGCAACTCCGCCAGGCGCTCCCTGTCCCTGTCCTGGTAATCCTCCAAGGCTCGCCTCCTGTTGTTTGTTGGGGTCGCTGATGTAGAGCTGGGGCTGCCAGCCCATGGCCTCGTAGATGGTCTTGACCAGTTGGTAGACGTTCTCCGGAGTCACCATGGCGGCCCCGTTGGGCAGCTTGGCCAGGGCGGTGGTGATTTGCAGCATCTGCTGCCCCTGGCTCACGATCATGTTGCGGTCGGAGTTACCCAGCCCCACGTTCACCACCAGGTCGAACTCCCCGCCCAGGTCTTCCGGGGTGAAGACCGTGTCGTCGTCGGCGTCGTCGGTCAAGGCCACCACCAGCTCGCGGTCGATAAGGTTCTGGTTCAGCCAGATCAGAGCGCGGAAGATGGGCTTGTAGAGCATTTCCGCCAGCAGGCGGGCTATGAGCCGGATGCGCTTGTCCGCCTTGGCCATCAGGCTGAGCATGCCCCGGGCGGTGTCGGTCAGGCCCTTGCCCTCCAGGCCCTGGTTTAGCCTGGTCACTCCCACCCGTTGCTCCTTCAGGGATTCCAGCCATTCGGCGAACCAGCGCACCTCGGCCCCCAGGCCTTGGCGCTCCAGGGCCTTGATGGAGCTGAGCTTGCCGGGGTTGACCATGGTCACCCCCGACTGGCTCCGAAGCAGGCTGTTCAAGTCCACCCCGCTGTCGCGCTCGGCCAGCCATTGGGGCGTGGTGTTCAGCCGGATCACCTTGAGCACGCTGCGGTAGAGCGCCGTCTTGATGTGCTGGAACTCCTTGACCATGTCCACCAGGGAGCGGCCTTCGTGGTTGTGGGTGTCCAGCATGGGGCTGCCGTACTCGATGGGCGGCCGGCCAAATACGTTAGGCCCCACGTGCACCAGGCGGTCATCGACCAGGGTGGCGATGGCCGGTTCCAGCTCGCCCTTGCCCGCCAGGTCCCACTGGATGTAGCAGACCATGCGCTCCACCCTGCCCCGCTCGGGGTCGTCGCTCCCCGCCGCCAGGGGGTCTTCCCTGCCCCGCTCGGCCGCCCGCGCCGCCGTCTCGTCGTCGCTGGTCAACGGCCCGGGCTTCACGCCCGCCAGGTCATAGCCCAGGGCCTGGCCCTCCTGCTTCAGGCGGTACATGGTGGGGTAGTCGCGCACCGCCACGAAAGGCGCGTCCTCGATCTCCACCGCGCCGGGGCTTATCAGCACCGCGCCCGGAGGCAGGCACTTGATCAGCGGCTGGTTCTTGACGATCACCCGCTCGCGCACGCTGATCTCCAACCAGCCCACCGGCCGCCCGTTCCAGACCCAGGGCCGAGGCTTGCCCTTCTTCAGCACCTCGCCCCCGTCCCAGAGGATTTTCTTAAGATCGGCCAGGGTCAGGCGCTCGTACTCGTTCTCTTCCCAGCGGTAGCGGAAATCCCAGCCCCACTGCACGTAGCAGTTGCGATAGGCCAGGGCGTCCTTGATGAAGGTGTATTGGATGCGGAACCAGGGCAGTTGGTGATTGAGCTGATACTTGATCAGCTCGCGCTGGTTCTTGGCCGCCTCCCTGGCCCGCACGGTCTGGCCCTTGATGGAAACCGGGTCATCGCCCCCGTTGAAGATTTCCAGCAGGTCGGGCAGGATGGATTCCACCGCGTCCGATGCGTCGGTGCTCACCACCTGGGGGTCGCCCTGGGGCACCGTGCCCAGGCGCTCCCCGCGCAGGAGCTGGTCAGCATAGATGCGGTCCTGGGCGCGGGCCTCGTCGAAGCGCTTGCAGTCCTGGATTTCCTGGAGCAGATAGCTGGTCAGCTCGCGTTTGCTGGCATCATCGGCCATGATGGCGTTTTGCTTGGCTGCCATCAGATGCCCGCCACCGGGTCGCAGGGCTTGACCATCAGGGCCTGCGAGGCCTGCGTGGTCTGCGTGGCCTGCGAGGCCAGCGTGGCCTCACCCGCCTGGACTCCGCCCGCTGGCTCCAGGGGCCAGGAGTCCAACCCCGACGCCAGGAACAACAGCGCCCGCACCGCCGGCAGGCCCGGCAGGCGTTCCAGAAGCTCACCCGGGGCCAGGGCCTGCACCTGGCGCAGTTGGCCCAGGGCCAGCTCCAGTTGGGGCATGAAGGTAAGGCGCTGACCCTGGGCCAGGCCCTTTAACAGGCCAATGGCGTAATGGGGCATGGCCTGATAGGGCGCGGCGCAAAACATAAGGGCCCTGCGCTCGCCCCATTCCTCCAGGTCGGTCAAAGCCTCCTCGCGCGCCAGGCGGTTGGCCCGGTCGCGGTAGGCGTCGCCCACTGCCCCGCCCTCGTGCTGGAT
>CAZLSD010000426.1:0-2599 GCA_964561775.1 uncultured Desulfarculus sp.
GGAGGGGGCGGGAGTGGGTTGAGGGCACGGCGGCTTGCGGCCCGGGGATGGCTCGCCGGCGCTTTCGGGCGCCTTGGCCGGAGCGGCCTGAACCTGCGCCACGGCCGTGGGGGCGTCCGTGACCCGGGTGGCCACCTTGATGACCTCCACGCGGGGAGTCTCGTCAGCCGCCTTGGGCGGGGCCGGAGGAGGCGGGGGCGGGGTCCGTTCCGGCACCAGGGAGTTAAAGTTCACACCCGCCGTGCTTTCTTCCTCGCGGTCGCCGTTGTTGCGCAGGGCCAGCAGGATGCGGCCTTCGTTGGCGGCCAGGCCCAGGCGCTCGCCATCCTCGGGCTTGACCAGCAGCGTGACCACGGTGACCTTCTGGCGGCGGGCCTTGGCGCCTTCGCCTTCCTCTTGCACCTTCTCGCCCACGGTCAGCACCTGCACGCTCTGCAGGATGACCTTGGTGGTGGGGTCGTGGGCGAAGTTGCCCTTGGCCACGGTGGCCAGCACGTCCACTCGGTCGCCAGCTTGCACGAAACCGCCCACGCCGATTACCTCGTCCACGCGCACGGTGACGGCCCGGTAGCCCGGCGTCACCAGGGCCGACAAGCCGCCGGCTATGCCTTCCTGGGCCAGCTTGCCGGTGAGGATGATCTCGCCCTTGACCACGGGCGTCTTGAGCACGCGCCCCTCGATCTGGGAGGTCTTGGACATATGCCCCGCGGGCAGCTGCCCGGCTGGCCAATTGATGACGCGCAGGTCCTTGGATTCCAGCTTGCGTCCGGGCTCGATGTCGGCGGCCGCCACCACCACGGGGGCGGTTAGCACGCGGGCCGCGCTGGCTTGGTCAGCCCGGGCGTTGATCCAGCGGTGGGCGCCCCAGGCCGCCAGGCCGGCCAGAATCACCGCCGCCGCCAGAAAGAGAAGAGGACCCTTGCGCAGCATGTCTTACCTCTATTCGTGACGCATGACCGTGACGGCCTTCAAAGTAACCGTGCTCAGGCTGCTGGGGACCAGGTTGCCCAGCACCGCCAGGGAGTAGTTGCTGGTGGCCTGCACCGTCACCGTGCTGCCGGCGCTGCCGTTGGCCCCGGAGACCGACACCTGCACCTGGCCGGGGAAACCGGACTGGGTCAGGAAGCTGGTGACTTCGTTGATCACCTGTTGCGAGCCGTTAGTGGAGTCGTTGAGCAGGCTGCCCAGGCGCGCGCCCTCGCGGGTGGCGCTGACCAGCATCTGCTTGTGGTACCAGGCCTGTCCCAACTCCACGATGCCAAACAGCAAAACGAGCAGAACGGGCATGAACAGGGCGAACTCCACGGCCACTGTGCCGCGGTTGCCCCCAAGTAGACGGCGGAGCGCGTTCATCGCACACCTCCTGTAATCACCAATAGCACGGAAGCGGCCCAAATAGCTACTCCGTATGGCAAAGTGGCGTTTACTCCCTGCACGCGCAACATGCCCAGCCCGCCGCCGAAGGCCAGAGCCCCCCGCCGGGTGATCAGCATCACGGCCAGGGCCATGGCTCCTCCGCAGAGGGTGGTGAGCACGAAGAGCTGCAAGGAGCCCCAGGCGCTCAGGAAGACGCCCAAAGCCCCCAGAGCCTTGACATCGCCCGCTCCCAGCGCGCCGAAGAAGAAGAAAACAGCCATCAGCGAAAAGGCCACCAGCCCGCCCAGGGCGGCCTGCCCCAGGCCGCTTAAGCCTCCCTGCCCCAGGGCCCAGGCCAGGCCGCACAGGGCCGCGGCGGCGGTCAGGGGGTTGGGGATGCGGCGGGAAGCCAGGTCGTAGCTGGCCATGAGGGTGGCCCACAGCAGGAACCAATCCGTGGGGTTGGACCAAGCCCCCGTGAATCGCGTGAGCATCCAGGGGAGCATGAGCAGGGCTGGGAGGAGCCCCCAGTGGGCTCCTCCCAACTCCGCCAGCATATTACTCTGCCCGCGAATATGCATGGCCACCATCTCCAAGCCAGCCTTTGCCTTGTGGACCCGGACCCGCTACAGGTCCGCGCCCGCGGGCGCCGGTCCAAGAATTAACGTCCCAAGACCGCGGGGTCCGCCGGGACGCCAGGCCCCGCCAGACTGTGCCAAGCGGCCGGCCCCTGCCTCTCTATTCATCGTTACCTCCAGTATAAAAGTGAAATGACCAGATGTGAAATGCTTGTGTTTGTTCCATGGGCAAAAAGGGTGCCAGAGCGTCCTGGCGGGGAACAGGGCTGGGCCATTTTATGAATAAGCAAAAAAAACAAATATATAAACGACAGGACTACGATTTGGTAACGGACTGGTGGTGCGTGGGAAGGAAAAATGGCGCTTCGAGGGGTGGTGGAATTTCTATTTGGAAATTACTAAATGGTAATTTCCAAATCAGCGCTTGCGCCGGCGAGCCTGCAATTCGGGTTGAGTCAGATTGAGCTTGTCCAGCTTGTAGACCAGGGCGCGGGGGGTGATGCCCAGGAGGGTGGCGGCCTTGCTCTGCACCCAGTTGGATTGCTCCAGGGCGCTTTCGATGGCCAGCCTTTCCAGGGTTTTCAAGTCCAGGGTTTCCAGGCTGGGTTTGCTGGGGGCCTCGGGCGGGGGGGCTTCGGCGCGCAGGCCCAGGTCCTGGGGAGATA
>CAZLSD010000427.1:0-2595 GCA_964561775.1 uncultured Desulfarculus sp.
CCCCTGCCCCACGCCGACGTGGTCACCACCACCACCCACAAGCTCTTGCGCGGGCCGCGCGGCGGCATGATCCTCTGCCAGGCCAGCCTGGCCCCGGCCATCGACAAGGCCGTCTTCCCCGGCGTGCAGGGCGGACCCCACAACCACGTCACCGCGGCCATCGCCGTGGCCCTCAAGGAAGCGGCCAACGGCGACTTCAACCAGTACTGTCACCAGGTGGTCAAGAACGCCCAGGCCCTGGCCCAGGGGCTGCTTAGCCGCGGCTTCAAGCTCGTCACGGGCGGCACGGACAACCACTTGGTATTGCTGGATGCCAGCGCCCAGGGCCACAGCGGCAAGTACCTGGCCCAGGCCCTGGAGCGGGCCGGCATCGTGGCCAACGCCAACAAGATTCCCTTCGACCCCCGCTCGGCCGACGACCCCAGCGGCGTACGCCTGGGCACCCCGGCCCTGACCTCGCGGGGCATGAAGGAGGCCCAGATGGAGTTCATCGCCCAGGCCATGGACCAGGTGGCGCGAAACGCCCAGGACGAGGCGGCCCTGGCCAAGCTAAAAGCCCAGGTGGCCGAGCTTTGCGCCGATTTCCCCGCCCCAGGGCTCAAGATTTGAGGCCTCCCGGCGCAAGGGCCGGGGCTGGGGAATAATTTTTGAACCAGGCCTTCAGGCCCTTTCTGGCGGGTCATGGTTTTTGAACCAGGTAATGATTAGGGATATCAAGGTGATGACCTTGCAACCCCCACCGTCCGCCGGAACGCGGTACAAAAATTTGAACCCGGACGAGGCGGGCGTGGAAACATCCTGGGTAAGGCTTGCAGGTTAACAGCTTAATTATGCTGCATAAAAAGTATGGAGACTTGGTCTGCGGGCAGTTGGCATTGGCCTTGCTAGTATCCTAAGGCAACCAGCTTCTCAAAAACCCTTTTCTCCTTTTCTAGAGGACGCCGGGCTCGCCAGCCCGGCGATCTCTTTGTGGGGCCAAAAAAATAGGCCAAGCCCGCGCCGCCTGCCCGGGCAGCTGTGCCAGGGCCAACTCCGGCCAGTCCTTCCCCCCGCCTTGACCCTCCCCAGCCTGATCGGCCTTCCGCAAACGGGAATCATTTGGGTTCCATTTGCGCTACTGGCCCAAGAAGGTTTTTTGAACCATAAAAAGACTAATATAATTATAGTGATAGCCCATAAACGCCCTGCTGGCGCCCAGGTGCGGTACAAAATTTTGAACCGAGCGGGCCTGGGGTTGCGCCGCAGCCAGGGGGAGCCTGTGAGATAACATGCTTAATGTATTGAATAAAAAGGCGTAACTTCAGGGGCGGCCGCTTTTGGCATTGACCTTGCTAGTATTCTAAGGCAACCAGCTTCTCAAAAACCCTTTTCTCCTTTTCTAGAGGATGCCGGGCTCGCCAGCCCGGCAATCTCTTTGTGGGCCAAGAAAACCAGCCAGGCCCGCGCCGCCGTCATCAATATCCCAGCTTGCGCAGGCCCTTTTCCTGCAAGGACCACTTGGGCTCCACCCGCACGAACAGGTTCAGGTAGACCGGACCGCCCAGCAGGCGCTCCAGGTCCTGGCGGGCGGCGGTGCCTATCTGTTTGAGCATGGCCCCGCCCTTGCCGATGATGATTCCCTTTTGCCCGCTGCGCTCCACGTGGATGGTGGCGGTGATGGCGGTGGTCATGCCCTCCTGGGCCGGCTCCAGGAACTCGTCCACGGTGACGGCCACCGCGTAGGGCACTTCGCGTTCGGTGAGGCGGAAAATCTTTTCTCGGATGAGCTCGGCGGCCAGGAAGCGCTCGCTCAGGTCGGTGAAGACCTCGGGTCCGAACAGGGGCTCGCCCAGGGGCAGCCGCGCCACCAACTCCCGCACCAGTTGGGCCGTGCCCTCGCCGGTGGCCGCGCTGATGGGCACCAGGGCCTGCCAGTCGCCCCAGGAGGCGGCCTGTTGCAGCAGTGGCAGCAGCAGGTCCTTGCGCGGCAGCAGGTCGATCTTGTTCAAGGCCAGCACCACGGGTTTGCCGCATTTGGCCAGGGCGCCGGCCACCCTGGAGCCGGCCAGCATGCCTTCCTTGCCCACCTCCACCATGAAGAGCGCCAAATCCACCTCGGGCAGGGTGGACAGGGCGGTCTCCACCATCAGCTTGTTGAGCGCGCCGCCCTTGGGTTGGTGCAGGCCGGGGGTGTCCAGGAACACCACCTGGGCCTGGGGTTGGTTGTACACGCCCAGCAGGCGGTGGCGGGTGGTCTGGGGCTTGTCGCTGGTGATGGCCAGCTTGAAACCCAGCACCTGGTTCAAGAAGGTGGACTTGCCGGCGTTGGGCGCGCCGGCGATGGCCACGAAGCCGCTGCGGAACTCCGCCTGGGGGGGATGTTTGGGCATGTAAGGCGCTCGCTTGAAAAAAGTAAAGGGCTGGGCCTGGGCAAGGCCTAAACCCCAACCTTACCTTCCCTGGCGGGATAGGCAAGGGCCGCTCTGAGGGGCTTGGTTGACAGGGGCCGGGCCAGCCGCTATAGTTGCCTCACTTGACGCGGGGTGGAGCAGCTCGGTAGCTCGTCGGGCTCATAACCCGAAGGTCACTGGTTCAAATCCAGTCCCCGCTACCAAA
>CAZLSD010000428.1:0-2585 GCA_964561775.1 uncultured Desulfarculus sp.
GGCGCTGATGCTGGCCCAGATGGTGCGTGAGGCTTGTCCCGGAGCCGAGGTGCTTCAACAACCCCAGGATCAATTGGATGACCCCCGCAACCCCGCGCTGATCCGCTCCTTCGCCCAGATCGAGGACATGGCCAAGGCCAGAAAGGAAAAGGGCGAGAAGCCTCTCTACCGCATCACCAGGCTGCTGGGTTTTGATGGCCCGCCGCCGGGAGAAACGGCGCCCTATTGCCCTCCGGTGGAAAACGACCAGGCCGAGGCCGGTTTGGTCATCCTGGACGACGCCGGCAACGGCTTCCGCGACAACCAGGCCGCCTGGCCCTTGGCCATCCAGCCGGAGAGCGGCAAACAACCCAGGATCATCTACAAGGCCTATCGCCCCCTGGCCCGGGGCCCTCTGTGGGAGCACTTGATCGACCACCACGCCGACAACCTCACCACCATCGTCAGCGCCGACGACCTGCGCCGCCAGGGGCTCAAGATAAGCCGGGGCCTCTCCTGGGAACGCACCGCCCTGGACCTGGCCGGCCAGTTGCAAGCCCATCCCCTGACCCGCGAACTGTGCCGAAGCCGCCACCTGATCATCCGGGTGGGCCTGGAGGGGGCTTTCCTCCATTCGCGCCTGCAAGGCAAACAGGAGCTTTTCCTCTTCTTCCATCCCAGCCAGCTGGAGAGCGATCTGGACGCCAGCCTGCCGGGGACCATCTTCGGCCAGGCCAACGCCTTCACCGCCGGCCTGGCCCAGGCCTTCTTGGCCGGTCTGGATGAAGCCGCCCAACTGGCGCTGGGCCTGCGCGGCGGCTTGAACGCCTCGCGCAACCTGCTGAAAACCGGCCTGACGGACGGCTTCGACCAGCCCTGCCGCCCGGGGCTCCAGGTCAAGGTCGATTTAAAGCAGCGCTTCCCCAGGGTCCAGGTTCCCCTGGCCGCGGGCGGGTCCAAGCCCGACCCCGGCTGGACCATCCTGGAGGCCATGGAGCCCCTGGGCGTGGAGTCCCACGCCTTCACTTGGGTGCATCTGGGACGCTCGGCCGCCCTGGAGGTGGTGCCCCTGATCTCCTTTGGCAAGTTGCAGACCGCCGACCGTAGCGAGATCGAGGGCTTCAGGGCCATCCAGAACCTGATGGCCGAGTACCTGAAAAAAAAGGACCCCGCCCGCCCGCTCTCGGTGGCGGTCTTCGGCCCTCCTGGCGCGGGCAAGTCCTTCGCGGTCAAGCAGATGGCCCAGACCCTGGGCATGGACCCCGCCAAGGACAGCCTGACCTTCAACGTCTCCCAGTTCACCAGCCCCGGCGACTTGACCAAGGCCTTCTTCCGCATCGAGGATCTGGTGGTGGCGGGCAAGACCCCGCTGATATTCTTCGACGAGTTCGACGCCAGCCTGGGTTCCCAGCCCCTGGGCTGGCTGAAATACTTCCTGATGCCCATGCAGGACGGCCAGTTCGTGGAAGGCGAGACGGCCCACCCCCTGGGCAAGTGCATCCTGGTCTTCGCGGGCGGCACCTCCCACGCCTACGCGGGCTTCATAGGCAGGAGCGCCAGCCCCCAGGGCAAGCCCAGCGCCGCGCCGGGCGGCTTCTCCCTGGAGTTCCGCCAGGCCAAGGGGCCTGATTTCGTGAGCAGGCTGCAAGGATACGTGGACATCTTGGGGCCGGACCCCCAGGGGCCGGGCGACCGCTTCTGGGCGCTGCGCCGCGCCTTCCTGCTCAGGGCTTTGTTGAAGCAGGGGGCGGGGCACCTTTTCGAAGCCAACGGGCACTGCCGCATACAGGATCAGGTCATCTCCGCCTTCCTGCGCATACCCGGCTTCAAGCACGGCGCGCGCTCCATCACCGCCATCATCGACATGAGCCTGCTCCAGGACAGGCAGAGCTTCGAGGCCGCCGCCCTGCCCGCCCCGCGCCAGTTGGAACTGCACGTGGACCCGGAGATTTTCCTCTCCCTGCTGCAAGAGGACGCCGAGTGGCTGGCCCAGGTGGAAACCCTGGCCCCCAGGGTTCACGACTACTACCGCGACCATGTCAAAAGCGCCGAGCCGGCCTGGGAAAACCTGGACCCTGACCGGCGGGAATCCAACCGCGCCCAACTCGCCTTCCTCACCTACCAGCTCAGGGCCTTGGGCTATGGCCTCAAGCCGCTGGCGGACGGGGCCAGCGCCCAGGAACTGAAATTGGACAAGGAGCAGATTGAGCTTTTGGCCAGGCGGGAGCATGACCGCTGGAACGACGAGAGAGTGACGGCGGGCTGGCGCTTTGGCGATCCAAAAGACCCGATAGCCAAGATAAGCCCCTATCTGGTGCCCTGGGATTTGCTACCTGAGGACATAAAGGAGTACGACCGCAAGGCGGTGGCCAAGATACCGGTCTATCTAAAGGGCGCGGGCTTCCAGGTCTTCAAGCTGACCGCGCCCGGCAGCCCCGCCGACCCGGCGGCGGCCCAAGCCGAGTAGCCCGCTCCAGCGCGGTTCGTACTGGACCCTGCCCCGCAAGGGCAGCCAGCTCTAGGGGGCGGCTCCGGCCTCCCCGCAAAGCGTCCGCGATCTCGGGGGCATATCCACCACGCCTTCCGGCGCTTGCCCGGGAAAAATA
>CAZLSD010000429.1:0-2583 GCA_964561775.1 uncultured Desulfarculus sp.
GCTTTTCAGCAGATCGCGCAGGAAGCTGAAGGGCCGGCTCAGCAGGGGGGGCGGGAACAGCCCCAGCTCCCGGGTCAGGGCCAGGAAAAAGTCGTCGGAGGTGTGGGGGGCCACATAATAGCCGCCCCGTCCCTTGGCCAGGAAGGCCTGGGCCACCTGCTCGGGCGGATCCTTTTGCTCCCCCACCCAATACAGCTCCTGGGCGAAGGGTTGGGCCTTGGCCAACTGGTCAAGCTCCGGCGAGAGCGGCTCGGCGCAGCCGGCCAGCAGCCACAGGCACTCGCTGCCGGCCTGGGCGAAGACCTTGGCCAGCAACTGCTGGTGAAGGACCTTCTGATCTTCCTGGCCCAGCAGGATCAGGTCGGTCCCTTGCCCGCGCAGGTGGATTATGGCCGGTTCCTCCAGCTGATCCAGTTCCAGGCGGGAGATATCCCAAATGCCGTAGACGCGGGGCAAGAAACCCTGGCCCGCGCAGGCCTGGGCCAGCAAGCTGTCGAAATTGGGGGTGTACACCCGCTGCACCAGGCCTTCCCGCATCAGTTGGGCCAGGCAGAGTTGGCTCCAGTTGAGGCGGGCGTTGTCCAAACACAGGGCGATCATGCGACCGCGCTCCTCCTGGCTCAAATGGGAGAGCGCCTGGATGTAATCCCTGCCCTTGGTTTTCTGACAGGCCTGGGGGAACTCATTTTCCAGGATTTTGAAGAAACCATCGGGGGTTGGCACACCGGAGGAGGCCGAGCATCCTCCACCCATCACCATGAAGCACTTGTCCCCCTGGGCTTGGCGGGAGCGCAGGCGCTCGGCCACCACGGAGAGCGGACGGTTGGGAACCATGTTCCAACTTTCCAGATAGTCCGGTTTGGGGGGCAGGCAGACCGGGGGCCTTCTTCCCGAGAAGAATTGCCATTACCGAGGCTAAACAAAATAGCCCTGTGAAGGCAAGATATTTTTCCGTAAAAATACTGGCCCCTCCGTGGCGCAAGGCGGCGGGACCGGCGGGCCAAGGCCGCGCCAAAACCTCGCTTGCTTTTTCTGGCGGGGGCGTTTATACAGATGAGACGTTTTTGCTTGCGCGTCGCGCAGTTTGCCTGCCTAGCCCATCGGATATCTTGCGAAGGCGGCCAGCCTTCGAGGTGTTTGAAGAACGTGGTTCATCCCTCTTCCCAGCCCGCGGGGGGCGTCTGGGGCCTGGGCGATGAACCCTGTACTCTCGTTTGGGCAAGCGAATATTGGCCAACTCCCAGCAAACGCCCCCCACGTCCAACGGCTCCGAGGCCGCTGACCTGCGCCAGCGCATCCTGCGCATAGAGCGCCTGGCGGCCATGCCCCAGGTGGTCTGGCGGCTGTTGGAGGCCATCGGCGACGAGAAGGTCAGCGCCTCCACCCTGGAGGGCATAATCGAGAGCGACCAGGCCCTGGCGGCCAAGGTCCTGGGCCTGGCCAACAGCGCCTATTACGGTTTTCCCCAGCAGATAACCACGGTCAAGCGCGCGGTGGTGGCGGTGGGCATGGAGGAGTTGCAGCTGTTGGCCCTGGGCACCGGCCTGGCCAAGGTCTTCGACCTGCGTCTGGCCCCGCCCGGCTTCGACGGCGAGGGCCTGTGGCTGCACTGTCTGGCCGTCTCCTGCACCTCCCAATACCTGGCCAAGGCCTCGGGGCAGGCCCAGCCGGGCGAGGCCATGATCGCCGGGCTGCTCCACGATCTGGGCAAGCTGGTGCTGGCCACCCAACTGCGCGACGAGATGCTCGGCATAATGGCGCTGGTGGAGCAGGGGCACACCCACTATCAGGCCGAGGTGGCCCTGGGCGTGCGCCACACCCAAGTGGGCTATTGGCTGGCCAAGCGCTGGGGCCTGCCCGAGATGCACTGCGCGGTGATCCGCGATCATCACACCCCCCGGGAAAACGCGCCCTTTGGCAACTACACCTGCCTGGTGCACCTGGCCGACAGCCTGGTCAAGGCCATGGGCCTGGGCCTGGTCCAGACGGGTCTGCCCGCTGATCTGCCCCTGGCCGCCCGGGTGCTGGGCCTGGCCCGCGACAAGATCGTGAACGTGGCCAACCAGGCCAAGGAGAGGGTGCCGGCCATGCTGGAATCCTGGCGGGCGGTGTTGCAGGAAGGCCGGGCCTGATGGACGAGTCCTCCTCCCCAAGCGCCGGCGAAAGACAGCACCAGGCCCTGGTCACGGCCTTGACCCGCATGGGGGCCAGGCTCACCTCCTCCCTGCAAATGCTCTCGGTCATCGCCGGCCTTTCCGAGGTCTCCGTGAAGAGCGGCGGCATCGATGACGCGGCCCAGGACATCCTGGACATCCTGGTGCGCCAGATGGAGGACGTGCAGAACTGCTCCATCATGCTTTACAATTCCCAGAGCGGCTGTCTGGAGCTGCTGGCCGGACACGGGGCCCTGGACCTCTTGGAAGAAGAAAAACCTGGGGATACCCAGGGGCTGTCCTTCCGTCCGGGCCAGGGCGTGGCCGGCCGGGTGTATGTGGAAGGCGCGCCCTGTTTTTGGGATCCCCAATCCCCCCAGGCCGACTGGCTGGAGCCCAGCCCGGGCCGGCCCGCCCCGGCCTCCCTGGC
>CAZLSD010000430.1:0-2579 GCA_964561775.1 uncultured Desulfarculus sp.
GGGCTGCTCACCGGCCAGGGCTCCCTGGGCTCGCCACCGGGCAGCTTGTCCAGGCCGGGCAGGACGCGGCGCACCCCGCTAAGGCTGAGGATGGCCTCGGGCGAGCCCAGGGAGCCCTGGCCGGTGAGCAGCCCCAGGAAAAAGGCCCAGCCCATCATGATCAGGGTCAGGCCTCCCCACAGCGCCACCCGGGAGCGCCGGCCACGGCTCTGGCCATCCCGCGAGCCGTAGCTGGACATGGGCCTACATCTCCTCCGGAGCGGAGACGCCCAAGAGCCCCAGGCCCTGGGCCAGCACCAGACCCACGGCCTGGGCCAGGAGCAGGCGGGCCGCCGTGAGCTGGGGCGACTGTTCCAGGATGTGGCAGACGTTGTAATAGGAGTGGAACAGGCCGGCCAGCTCGTGCAGGTAGTAGGTGATGTGGTGCGGCTCCAGCAGGCGGGCGGCGGTCTGGGCCATCTCCGGCCACTCGCCCAGACGGCGGGCCAGGGCCACCTCCTCGGGCAGGGCCAGTTGGGCCAGGTCCACCTCCTGGGGCAGGGTAAGCGGCGCCCCGGCCTGGGCGGCCTTCCTGAGCACGCTTTTCACCCGGGTGTGGGCGTATTGCACGTAGAAGACCGGGTTGTCCATGCTCTGGGCCTTGGCCACCTCCAGGTCGAAGTCCAAAGGCGCCTCGGTGCGGCGGGTGAGGAACAAAAAGCGGGCGCTGTCCGGGCCGACTTCCTCCACCACCTCGGCCAGGGTGACGAACTCGCCGGCCCGGGTGGACATGGCCACGGGGACGCCCCCGCGCAGCAGGTTCACCATCTGCACCAGCACCACGGTGAGATCGCCGGGGTCGCGCCCCAGGCCGGCCATGGAGGCCTTTAGCCGGGGCACGTAGCCGTGATGATCGGCCCCCCACACGTCCACCAGCAGGGAGTGGCCCCGGCGCAGCTTGTCCAGGTGATAGGCTATGTCGCTGGCGAAGTAGGTCAGCTCGCCGTTGCCGCGCCGCACCACCCGGTCCTTGTCGTCGCCCAGGTCCGAGGATCGGAACCACAGCGCGCCCTCTTCCTCGAAGAGCAGGCCGCGCGCCGTGAGTTCGGCGAAGGCCTCCTGCACCGCGCCGCCCTGCACCAGGGCGCGCTCGCTGAACCAGCTGCCCATCTCCACCCGGAAGTCGGCCAGGTCGGCCTTGATGCCCTCCAGGATGCGCCCGCCCGCCCACTCGGCGGCGATCTCCACCGCGCGCTGGTCGGCCAGGATGTGGGCCAGGGCCTGTTCGCTGTGGCTCTTGATGAACTGGCGGGCCAGCTCCACCATGTATTCGCCGCGGTAGTGGTTATCCGGGAAGGGCTCGTCGGAGCCGCGCAACTGGCGCACCCGGTGCAGCAGGGAGCGCCCCAGGGTGGCCATCTGGTTGCCGGCGTCGTTGATGTAGTACTCGCGGGTGACATCGAAGCCCACGAAGGCCAGAAGCCGCCCCAGCACGTCCCCCACCGCCGCGCCCCGGCCATGCCCCACGTGCAGCGGCCCGGTGGGGTTGGCGCTGACGAACTCCACCATGGCCCGCCGGCCCTGGCCCCAGTTGCCCCGGCCAAAGTCCGGCCCCTCGCGCAGCACGCGGGGCAGCACCTCCAGCCAGGCCAGGGGGCTGACGAAGAAGTTGATGAAGCCAGGCCCGGCGATCTCGGCGCGGGTCAGCAGGCCGCCCGCGTCGCCCAGGTGATCCAGCAGGGTCTGGGCCACGGCGCGGGGGTTCATCTTGCAGGGGCGGGCCAACTGCATGGCCAGGTTGCTGGCCAGGTCGCCGTGGCTGGCCTGCTTGGGGCGCTCCAGGATGATGTCGGGGGCCGGGGCCGGGGGCAGCGCGCCGGCGGCCTGGGCGGCGGCCAGGGCCTGGGCAAGGGCCTGTTGCAGCTGGGGTTTCATGCCTTGTCGCCTATATCCCGGGGCAGGGCCAGGTCGCGGGTATAGTCCGGGCACTTGGCCGACCCGCCCTGCTGGAAGGAGAATTTTTTCTGGCAGGTGGCCCGCCAGGCGCAGACCGAGCAGAAGGTGCGCGCCTCCGAGGGGGTGGTCAAGGGCTTTTTTTCGGCCATGGGGGCTCCCTGCCAAGGGTTTCAACGGTTTGACAAGGTTAGCGCCGCCCGGCCCCCAGGTCAAGGGCGCGGGAGGGCCAGAAGCTGGCCTGGGGGGGACATGTAGGAGAAAAATTTGGCCTGGGCGGGCTTGGCCGGGCGGCAATCAGAGGCGCGCGACGATGCTACCGGCGCTTTCCAGCTTCTGCGCCCACATCTCCGCCAATAGCCGTAGCTCTTCCTCGGGCTTGGCCGGGGTCTCGGTTTCCTGGTCCAGCAGGTCCAGCACCTCGAAGGAAAAGGCCGCCTCGCCCTGGGCGTTCCACAGGGCCTGCAAGTCCTTGTTAAGGTGGGAGCCGAACTTGAGCTGGGCCCGGTGGCGGTTGAAGCGGGCGGGCAGGTCCACCCCGTGCCCCAGGTAGACCGTGTGGTGCTGGGCCACGGTGATCTTGTACACCCCCATGGGCCGGGGGGTGTCCTTGTAGGCCTGCTTCAGCGCTGCTTTGTCCATGGCTG
>CAZLSD010000431.1:0-2535 GCA_964561775.1 uncultured Desulfarculus sp.
CCTGGCTGCTTCTGGCCTGCCTGCTGGTCTGCGCCCCGGCGGCCCGGGCCGCCGGCCCGGAACTGGAGCAGGCCCTGGCCGGTCTGGGGGCCGAGAGCCGCCAGGAGCTCATCCAGGCCATCGAGGAACTGGGCCGCCTGGGCGACGCCCAGGCCCTGCCCGCCCTGGAGGCCCTGCAAGAGGGCAAGCTGCGCCTGGACGGCTCCGGCCGCGCCCTGATCGTGGAGGACGAGACCGGCCCGGCCCGCGACGCCCTGAGCGGCGAGAACGTGGCCCCCGCCGGGGAGCTGGTTTCCCCCCGGGTCAACAACATGGTGCGCCGGGCCCTGGAGCCGGTGATGGCCAAGCTCAGGCTCTACTCGCCCGACGCGGGCCTGCGCCTCATGGCGGCCAAGCGCCTGGCCGAGGAGCCGCCCGAGGCCGGCCAGGCCCCCCTGCTGGCGGCGGCCCTGGAAAAGGAGACCGACCCGGCGGTGCGTCAGGTGCTGGGGCTGGTGGTCTCGCTGACCGAGCTGGCCAGCCCGGACAAGCCCCGCCGCCTGGCGGCCATCAAGGCCCTGGGCGATTCGGGCGACCCCAACTACTTAAGCCGCCTGGAGCCCCTGACCCGCAAGAATCCCCAGGGCCAGTTCCAGGAGCCCGACCCCGAGCTGCGCCAGGCCGCGCGCTGGGGCATGCAGATCATCTATTTCCACACCCTGCCCGCCGACATCGCCCAGAGCCTCTTCTATGGCCTGTCCCTGGCCAGCGTGATCCTGCTGGCCTCCCTGGGCCTGGCCATCACCTTCGGCCTGATGGGGGTCATCAACATGGCCCACGGCGAGATGCTCATGCTGGGGGCCTACGCGGCCTATGTCACCCAGAACCTGTTCCGCGCCTGGTGGCCCGAGGGGATCAACTGGTACCCCTTGGTGGCCATGCCAATGGCCTTCGCCCTGCCCGCCCTGGTGGGCATGATCCTGGAGCGCAGCCTGATCCGCCACCTGGTGGGGCGGCCCCTGGAGACCCTGCTCTGCACCTGGGGCATCAGCCTGCTGCTCATCCAGATCGTGCGCCTGGTCTTTGGCGCGCAAAACGTGGAGGTGGCCAACCCGGCCTGGCTGGCCGGGGGCTGGGAGGCGGCCCGGGGCCTGGTGCTGACCTACAACCGCCTGGCCATCATCGCCTTCGTGACCATGGTGGTGCTCTTGGTGTGGTTCATCCTTAACCGCACCTCCCTGGGCCTGCGCGTGCGCGCCGTGACCCAGAACCGGTCCATGGCCTCGGCCCTGGGGGTCAAGGCCTCGCGGGTGGACATGTGGACCTTCGGCCTGGGCTGCGGCATCGCCGGCCTGGGCGGGCTGGCGCTTTCCCAGATAGGCAACGTGGGACCGGAGCTGGGCCAGGCCTACATCGTGGACTGCTTCATGACCGTGGTGCTGGGCGGAGTGGGCAAGCTGGCCGGCACGGTCTGGGGCGCCCTGGGCCTGGGCGTGCTCAACAAGTTCCTGGAGCCCTTCTCCGGCGCGGTGCTGGGCAAGATCGCCATCCTGGTCCTGGTCATCCTCTTCATCCAGAAGCGGCCCCAGGGCATCTTCGCGGCCAAGGGCCGCCTGGCGGAGGGCTAGGATCATGCTGACGCGCATGGCGGCCATACAGAGCAGGCGGGGCTGGCTGTTCTTCGCGGTGGCGGCGGTGGCGGCCCTGGGGGTGGTGCCGGCCTTGAACGGCCTGCTGCCCGCCTCCTCGCCCCTGCACCTGCCCGACTACCTGGTCCCGCTCTTGGGCAAGTTCCTCTGCTATGCCCTGGCGGCCCTGGCCATGGACATGATCTGGGGCTTCGCCGGCATCCTTAGCCTGGGACACGGGGTCTTCTTCGCCCTGGGCGGCTATGTCATGGGCATGCACCTGATGCGCGCCATGAGCGGCGAGGGGGTCTACCGCAGCCAGCTGCCCGACTTCATGGTCTTCCTGGACTGGAAGACCCTGCCCTGGTTCTGGCGGGGCTTGGACGAGTTTTGGGTCGCGGCCCTGGTGATTCTCCTGCTGCCCGGCCTGGCGGCGCTGGTCTTCGGCTTCTTCGCCTTCCGCTCGCGCATCAAGGGCGTGTACTTCTCCATCATCACCCAGGCCACGACTTATGCCATGATGCTGCTCTTCTTCCGCAACGAGACCGGCCTGGGCGGCAACAACGGGCTCACCGACTTCAAGCGCCTGCTGGGCCATCCCCTGGCCAGCGCGGGGACCAAGCTGGGGCTCTACATGATCACGGCCCTGGCCCTGCTGCTGGCCTTTTTGGCCTGCCGCTACATCATCACCAGCAAGCTGGGGCGGCTATTGTGCGCCATCCGCGACGCCGAGAGCAGGCTTCTTTTCCTGGGCTATGACGTGCTGCGCTACAAGCTCTTCGTATGGGTATTCTCGGCCTTTCTCTGCGGCATCGCCGGGGCGCTCTACGTGCCCCAGGTGGGGATCATCAACCCCAGCGAGCTGCACCCGGCAAACTCCATCGAGATGGCGGTCTGGGTGGCGGTGGGGGGCCGGGGCAGCCTGGTG
>CAZLSD010000432.1:0-2531 GCA_964561775.1 uncultured Desulfarculus sp.
AGGAGCAGAATGGGGACGTGGAGTCCTTGAATGGCGCACTGAAGAGGCGTCTGAATGTTAGCGGGCGGGTATAACCGGCCAGTCGTGGGCAGCTTATAACCGGCCACATTGCGGACAAGTGAATCGGCGTTAAAGCTGACCTCCTAATGGAGGTGAGCATGAGCCGACGTCTGGATGTGGCGATGAAAACAACGATATTGTCCCTGGCACGCCAGGGGTGGTCCTATCGACGAATCCACCGAGAGCTTGGTGCTGACCGGACGGCCATTTCCCGCTGCGTGGCGGAGGCCAATTCAAAACCGGCCAACCCGCCCACCGGCTCACCCGGGCTGGGCCTGATAAGCAGCCAAACCCGCCCACCGGGTCCTGGCAGCAGCGTCGAGCCATTTCGTGAGATCGTGGAGGCCAAGCTGCAACTGGGCTTGGACGCCACGCGCATCTTCCATGACCTTGCGGCCGAGAGTGGTTACGGCGGGGCCTACGACGCGGTCAAACGCTTCGTGCATCGTTTGCGCCGTGGCGCGCCCGAGGTCTTTGCCCGCATGGAGGTGCTGCCTGGCGAGGAGGGGCAGGTGGACTTCGGCCAGGCCGCGCCCACCCTGGAGCCGATCACCGGCCATTACAAACGCCCCCACATCTTCAAGATGACATTATCCTGCTCGCGCCACAGCTATGAGGAGGTGGTGTGGCGCCAGACGGTGGAAAGCTTCATTCGCTGCCACGAGAACGCTTTCCGGTTTTTCGGCGGGGTGCCCAAGATCATCCGCCTGGACAATCTCAAGGCTGGGGTGAGCCGGGCCTGCCTGTATGACCCCTAGATCAACGTCCTGTACCAAGCCCTGGCCAACCATTACGGCTTCACCCCGCTGCCCATCAGGCCCCGCACGCCGCGCCACGACGGCAAGGTGGAGCGGGGTATCGGCTACACCAAGAACGCGCTCAAGGGCAGGACCTTCGAAAGCCTGGAGGCCCAGAACGAATTCCTGAGCACTTGGAACCGCACCGTGGCACGCCTGCGAGTCCACGGCACCACCAAGCAGCAGGTCTGGTCACGTTTCCTGGAGCTGGAGAAGCCGGCCCTGGCCAGCCTACCGGCGGAGGCCTTCCCCTTCTTCAAGATTGCCAGCCGCAAGGTCCACCCTGACGGCCACATCGAGTTGGAAAGGTCTTATTACTCCGTCCCCCACCAGTATGTGGGCCAGCGTGTGGAGGTGCGCTGGGACGAGCGATTGGTCAAGGTGCTGGCCGGTGGGCAGGTGGTGGCGGTGCATCGCGGGAGCGCGCCTCCCGGCGGCTTCCAGACCAAACCCGATCACCTACCGGTCCACAAAAACATGCGGCAGGAGCAATACCAGGCCCGCCTGCTGGCCCAGGCCGAGAGGCTGGGGCCAGGGGCCTTGGGCTTCGCCAAGGGAGCCTTGGAGCGGCGAGGTCCCATGGCCTTCCGGGTCATTCAGGGCTGCCTTGGCCTCTGCCGGCAATACCCCAAGGAACAGGTGGATTGGGCCTGCGCCAAGGCCTTGGCCCACGGCTCCTTCCGCTACCGCACCGTCAAGGAGCTGCTCCTAAGGCTGCAGCCACGCCCACATGATCAGGCCCTGACCCAGGACCACGCCATCATCAGGCCCCTGACGGATTATGAGCGTCTCATACATCAGGCAAGGAAAGCAAAACATGAACCCGCAAATTGACCAGAGGCTGCGCCACCTGAGGCTGTCGGGCATGGCCGCTGTCCTGGACGTGAGGAATCAGCAGGCCGTGGCCGGCCAAATGTCGCACATCGAATTCCTGGAACTCCTGATCGAGGATGAGCTGCAAACTCGCCGCGACCGCCTCCTGGCCCGCAGGATCAAGAAGGCCGGCTTCCCGGCCCTCAAAACCTTGGAGGACTTCGACTGGGCCTATAACCCCTCCATCAACAAGAGCCAGCTCTTCGATCTGGCCACCGCCCGCTTCGTAAGCCAAGGCCAAGGCATTCTCCTCGAAGGGCCACCGGGCACCGGGAAGTCCCACTTGGCCATCGCGCTGGGCATCAAGGCCATTCAGGCCGGCCACCCGGTCTTATACCGCGCGGCCCTCGACCTCCTGGAGGATCTAGCCGAGGCCGCCGCCCTGGGTGACCGCAAGGAGATGATCAAAAGCCTGGTCCAGGCGCCACTGCTCATCATCGATGATCTGGGCCTTAACCGCACCCCACCAGGCGCCGCCGAAAACCTCCTGGAGCTTTTCCTCAGACGCTATGAGCACACCGCCACCATCGTGACCACCAACCGGCCAATACAGGACTGGGGAAAGATGATCGGGGACACCGTCGCCGCTACCGCCTCCTCGACCGCTTCCTGCACCACGCTACCGTGATAACAATCAAAGGGAGGAGCTATCGCTTGAACAGAAAACCGAAACCTGATAACCAGGAGGCATGAACCGGCCGGTTTTATCCCGCCCATAAATGGCCGGTTTTACCCGCCCGCCGACAGTCTGAAGCAGGAGCTTTTGCTGCGTGGCAGCTCCGACTTCGAGAGCGTGGAGGC
>CAZLSD010000433.1:0-2523 GCA_964561775.1 uncultured Desulfarculus sp.
GTCATTGCGAGCGACGCGCAGCAATCTTCCCTATAGAAAATCCGTGGTCTTGATAGCGCTTTCACCCTGATATCTATTATCCGGCCCGCCCCGCCGGGGGCAGGAACTCCACCAGGAAAATCGCGTTGGATCTGCTCAGCTCCAGGCCCAGCTCGGCGGGGGACAGCCCCATGGCCAGCCCCAGCAACTGGGGATAGAGCACGGTTCCCGCCACCAGCTCCTCCGCGCCCACCTTGCCGGCCCTCTCATAGGCCCAATCCGCTTGCATCTGGGAATAGGGGCAGTTCACCAGCAGCACGTCGGCCCGGCCCCGGCGGCTCTCGCGCAGGCGGCTGGTGATCATGGCCAGGGAAATCTCGTCGTTGATGTGGCGCAAGGGAGCGCCGCAGCAAGACAGCCAGCCCTCCCAGGGGACCGAATCGGCCCCGGTGAGGCGCACCAGGCGGTCGATGAGGCTGGGGGCGTAGGGATTGTCGAAGCCGGTGATCTTGCTGGGGCGCAAGGCGTGGCAGCCGTACATGCTGGCCACCTTGAGGCCGCGCAAAGGGCGCGTCACCTTGTCCCCCAGGGCGCCCATATCCTGATCCAGCACTTGGAGCAGATGCTTGACCTGGGCGCGGCCCGCGTAGCGCAAGCCCTCCTGCCCCAGGGCGCGGTTGACCTTTTCGCGCAGGCCGGGATGCTGGTCCAGATGGGCCATGCCCCGCTTGAAGGCCCCGAAGCAGCACTTGCAGGGGGTGAGCAGGTCCAGGCCCTGGGCCTCGGCGATGGCCAGGTTGCGGGCCACCGCCAGCAGATAGGAGTCGAAGTAGAGATGGGTCAGGGGGTAGCCGCAGCAACTGAACTCCGGCTCCGCCAATTCCACCTCCAGGTGGTCCAGCACCCGGCGCAGGCTGGCCTGATAGGCCGGCACATAGGCGGGGATCTTGCAGCCCAGGAACAAGGCGTAGCGCACTAGCTAGCCCCTTTCTTCCCGCACCTGGGCGGCGGCCAGGTTGCGCAACTCGCAGAGCACATCAGTGACCCTGACGCCCTGGGGGCAGGCCTCCTGGCACTGATAGCAGGTCAGGCAATGCCAGGTCATGGCCGCGCCCAAGGCCTCCTCGCGCAGGCCCATGCCCAGGGCGTGCATGATCTGGTGGGGCAGCAGGTCCAGTTGGGATAGGGGCTGGGGCAGGGCGCGCACCAGGGGGCAGGCGTTGGAGCAGGTCATGCAATGGAAGCAATTGACAAAGGTGGAGGCCTGGGCCGAGAGGCGCAAGCCGTCGCGGAAACGGCTGGGGCCAGGGCGCAGCACGGGCTGGCTCCGGCTGGCCGCGGCGGCGGCCCGGCAATGGTCGCGCACGGCCGGCACGCTGGGTCCCAGGCCGGCCTGGGCCAGGTCGTCCTTGAGGGCCTGCCAGAGTTCCTGCAGGTTGACGCCCGAGGGGCACAGGCGGGTGCAGCGCAGGCACATGGTGCAGACGTAGGCTCCATCACGCAGATTGGCCAGGCGCTTCCGGCCGGTCAGTCCGCCCCGGGCCAGGGCCTTCAAGGAGGCCAGCTTCTCGGAGGGCAGGATGTCCAGGTTGGGCGTTTGGCCTATGACCAGGCCCACCGAGCAGTGCAGGGAGCAGGCCCCGCAGTGGGTGCAGGCGTCCAACTCCATGGCGCGCAGGGTGGCGCGGTTGGCCGGATGCGGCTCCGCATGCTCCAGGGCCGCCTTGACCGCCAGGCGCAGGGGGGCGGTGAACAGATGCAGGAACTTGGTCCAGGGCAAAAGCGCCAGGCCCAGGAAACAGGCCAGGAAATGGACGTGCCAGAGGACGCGCTCCAGGCCGGCCGCGCCGGCCAGCCCCACGGCGGCCAGGGGGCGCGAGAGGCCATAGGAAAGGAAGGCCCATTGGGGCCGGTCATGGCAGGAGGCGCAGTCCTGGGCGTTGACCTGGCGTCCCAGCTCCAGCAGGGCCGGACCGGCGGGCGGAGCTTGGGGGAAGACCACACCGTACTCGGCGGCCCACAGGGCCTTTAGGCCGGCCAGCTCCTGCGGGTCGGCCGTGGAGTAGGACTGGACCATCTGGGCGAAGCGCGCGGGGCTGGTGATCTTGGCCGCCTCCAAGGCGAAGCCGCTGAGCATGATTATGGCCAGCAGGGCGATGGCCAGGCGGTCCACCCCCCGGCTGATGCGGCGCAGGCCGGGGATGGTCAGGCGGCGGTGGAGGGCCAGGCCCGCCCCGGCCAGGGCGGCCAGGCCGGCCAGGTTGCGCAGGATGAGCCAGGGGGCCAGGGTGGAGGCGTAGTCGGTGATCAGCCTGACGCTGGTGAATCTTTCCAGGGCGTGGAAAACGAGCAGGAAGGTGAAGCCCCAGAACATGCCCTGGTGAGCCAGCCAGGCCCGGCGGTCAAGGGCGCGGGAACGGCTTTGGAAAAAACCTTCGCGCAGCAAGGCGGCCAGCGCCCTGCCCAGACGTGGGCCGCGCATGAGCGAGCCCAGGCCGCGCGCGGCCTGGGACAGGCGCTGGACCGGGGTGAAGGCCCGGGCTT